>NZ_SGSS01000037.1:0-26171 GCF_004209135.1 Acinetobacter sp. WCHAc060006
GAATAGCTATGGATAAATCATCGAATCTTTAACGTTTAAATGTGTTCACTATCCGTTTATTTGTAAGCGTCCGCTGAATCCCATACCAATTTTTAATTCAATTTAGGTTTCCAGCAGTGTGGCAGTAACTCTTCAATCTGGGTCACTTTATGTGTCGGCAGCCTTTTCAGCACATCACTTAAATAGGCATACGGATCCAAGCCATTCAGCTTTGCTGACTGGATTAAAGTCATGATGTTTGCCGCTCGCTGACCACTGCGCAGCGAACCTGCAAACAGCCAGTTCTTGCGCCCCAACGCCCAGGGACGCATCTGATTCTCTACCCAATTATTGCATATCGGTAGATTGCCATCATCCAGATAGCGGCTTAAGGCTGGCCAACGCTTCAGAGTGTAATTGATGGCCTTGGCGGTGGGAGAACTCGATGGCACTGTCAGATGATGTTGGTTGAGCCATTCATATAGTTGTTGCATCACTGGTTGACTATGCTGTTGTCGGTATTCGCGGCGGTCTTCCGCTGTACCATCGGTCTTTTTCCTGAGCTCTGCTTCTATCGCATACAGTTTCTGAATCAGCACTAATGCCTGTTCAGCGACCTGACTTTTCCCAGTTACATGCAGTTCATGGAATTTACGACGTGCATGGGCCATGCAGCCCACCTCTATGACCTGGCCTGATTTAAAGCGTGCTTTATAACCACTGTAATCATCACAGACTAGATAACCCTGCCAGCCTTTCAAGAACTCTGCAGCATGCTGGCCTGAACGGCTATCTTGAAAGTCATAGATCACCGCCTGAACTGGATTGTACTGTGTAGTGGCATAGGCCCATACATAACCTTTCTTCGGTTTTTTATCATTCTCACCCATCCGCATGATGGTGACCGGTGTTTCATCTGCATGCAGCACCTGCTGTTGTAGTACCACCTCTTTTAAGGCATTGGCCAGAGGTTCCAGTTCTACACCGCAGCGACCTATCCAGTCAGATAAAGTTGATCTGGAAAGATCAACACCTGCGCGTAGAAAGATTTGACGTTGACGATATAGCGGTAAATGATCAGCGTATTTGGAAACCAGCACATGGCTGAGCAATTCAGGTGTAGCGATTCCTTTATCAATAACATACGCAGGCATCGCTTGTTGAGTCAGGATGTCACACTGATCACAGACCCATTTACCACGGATATGTTGTTCCTTATAGAACTGTGCCGGCCTGAAATTTAGTTTTTCACTGATATCTTCGCCGATACGACGCAATGTGCAGCCACAGCTGCATTGCGTTGAGGCAGGTTCGTGCTCAATACGGAGGGTTGGCAGGTGATCTGGCAGTGGTCGACGTTTAGGTTTGTTGACTGTGGCTTTCTGTGTCGCTGCATCGGTTTTATCTGCATTCAGCCGCTCCAGTTCCAGATCAACTGCTGCGATATCTTCTTCGACCGCTTCATCCCACAGATGGATTTGTTTTGCGGTTAGATGTTCGTTTTTACTGCCGAATTTGTGCTGTTTAAATAGTGCGAGTTCATGCTCGTATTTTTGATTGAGAATAGAAAGATGTTGAACTTTAGAATCTAATTGCTGATTGGTGACTTCAAGATGTTGAACTCTGGCATCTAATTGCTGATTTGATTGTTCCAGTTGTTGTTTAGATTGTGCCAGAGACTGATGCTGCATCGCCAACTGTCTGGTAAATTCCAGCAGTTGTTCATGGGTCAGTTGGCTTAAGTCAGGCAGCGTATTCATGACCGCAGTATGCCTGATGTCATGATGCAGATGAAATAGAACGTTTGGAGAATAGCAGAATGGACCAAGCTAGTTTAGAGCATTGTGACCACTTGCTGTCGTCCAATGCGCTGCCAAGGCAAACCTTGGATCAGTGCCTGTAACTGTTCCGGGCTGAGGGCCACGGTTTCACCTTGGTGAACTTGAGCCCAGTGAAATTTTCCCTGTTCCAGCCGCCGGGCACACAGCCAGATGCCCAGTCCATCATGTACCAGTACTTTCATGCGATGGCCACGTTTATTACAGAACAGGTAAGCACAATGCGGTTTGATGTAGCCAAAGGCTCTCACCACCTGAGCCATGGTCGTATCCATACCTGCACGCATGTCCATGGGCTGAGTAGACAACCAGATTTCATCAATGCGGATCATGTTGCAAGTGCCTTGAGTAATTCTGCCAAGGCAGGTATTTCTGATGTCTGCCATTTTAGCTGAATATCATTATTCGTATGAGGCACGGTGATACACAACGTGACCCTCTCATCAATAGGTTGGCTGATTGCAGCAGTGTAAGGCAAAGCAATAAATGCTGGATTCACATGAGTAGGATCCTGCACGGCACCCTCATGATGGCTGAAGATCCTGATCCAACGACTGACAAGGTTGGCATTAATACTATGTTGCAGTGCGACCGAAGCGATCGAGGTATTAGGATTTTTGCAGGCATTGACAATACTGAGTTTGAATTCTTTGCTGTATTTTCGGCGTTTTTTAGCAACAGGAGGTGTTGCTGAATATATATCCATGTTCATGGATTAAGTCCCCACTTGTTTTTAGGTGGGAACTAAATTAAGGCTTATAGGATCGCTTGGTAAGGCTGTATTAGCCGGATGCTTACGTTTATTTAAAATCATCAACAATAAAAAACCCCAATCTTTCGACTGGGGTTTTTAGAATTTGGCGGAAGCGGTGTTAGTCACATTAAAACAATAAGACATTGAAAAATAATAATAAATAAAATAAATATTCAGTTTTTTACTGCTATTTTTACTGCTTCAAAAATCCACCAACTCGTTTGTTCAATCCTTGTTCATTCTAAACTAAATTGCCGTGAATAGCCTGATAGCTATCTATTAAACATCACTTTCAGCTTACTCATCATCAATCAACTCAAATTTTTTTAATTCATTGGATACTAAAGTTTGCAGTTTATCTTTAGGTAATAGGAATTGATACTCAGCTACCCCGATAGGCTTACCTACATCCTGCAAGGCAATCTCGACATCTAAATGATCTTTATCAGCACAAAGAATTATGCCAATAGACTGATTTTCGTTTTCATCTTTTTCTAGCCTATCAAGCAACGATAGATATAGGTTCATTTTACCAACGTATTCCGCCTTAAAACCTCCTATCTTTAATTCAATCGCAACAAGGCTTCGCAAGCCACGATGAAAGAACAGCATATCTACAAAGTATTCTTTACCGTTATATTCCAATCGGTACTGATTACCAATAAAGGTAAATCCTTTACCAAGCTCCAATATGAAATATTTGATCTTCTCAATCAAACGTCTTTCTAGTTCCAGCTCCTTGATGGGTTCTGTGATTCCTAAAAATCCAAGATTGTATTGGTCGTGGAATATCTCATTGGCATAGTCTGCATGAGTTGCAGGAAGTGTGGTGTTAAAATTGTTCGATTTTAATTGTGTCTGGGTTTGACTATACATATCCATTTTGATGGCATTCAACAATAAATCCCTTGACCAATTTTTTTCAACGGTTTGTTGCATATACCAATGACGGACTTCTTTATCCTTGATTTTTTCCATTAATAAAATATTGTGCCCCCACGGCAATTTTGCAACAGGCTGTTGCAAAATTGAGGTTTCTGGATACTCCAAAGCAAAACGTAACATATAACCTAAGTTCCGTTCTGAAAAGCCTTTTAGGCTAGTAAATTCATGCTGTAAGTCTGCTGCTAGTCGTGGAATAACCTTTGCTGACCAGCCCTGCTGCTGCTGGCGTTCGGCTATCATTTTTCCTGTTTGCCAATAAAGCAATATCATTTCAGCATTTACAGCAAGGGCTGTTCGTAACCGTGTTTGTTGTATTGTATTTTTTATATCCTCTAACAATGATTGGTATGTTTCAATTGCTATTTCATTACTCATAAAAGAACCTAATCAGATCAGCATCTATCTTGGTAAATTTGGCATAACAACTTGATTCATTGCTTTATCCATGACGACATGAAAGCATAGCATAAGTTGAACTAAAGGATTTTTACTGTCGCTTAATTTACAACCAAAGCATCATTTTCAAAAACGGCCTGTAAGACTTGGTATAAATACTCCACAGCAATCACTTTTATAGAATCTATAGGCTGTTTGGGCTGATTCACTTTAGGTACGACTACAGTTTTAAATCCGTTCTTTTGTGCTTCCTTTATACGTTCCTGTGCATTGGGTACAGACCGAATCTCGCCAGACAAACCTACTTCACCAAACACAGCCAAGAGCGTGTAACCAAGTATTTTTAAAACTGTATTTACACAGAATTATTTACACCCTCGATTTGTTTTGTACTTAAAGTATTTCCTTCAATCGCAAGTGAACCTTTAATGGTACGGATACGATTGGCTTTCCTTAGTTTTATTTACAGTCTCACCACCTCTCTACTGTTATCTTCGCTATTGATCTCACTCCTGTATCAATATCATTTACCAAACCTAATGCACATTGATAATGTTCAGCACAAATTTTTCTAACTTCTGGATCTTCATCATTTATTAATTGAGTAGCACCCTCATAATATCGAGCACAAGCTTTGCGAATTTCTACCTCATGATCATTCACAAGTTCATCTACACAATCTATAGTGAACCGTACCGGGTTTGTCGGAGAGTCAATATTCTGAGAGACTACCCCGATGACAAAATTAAAATATACCCCTGAAATCAGTGAAAGAGCGGTTCAATTATTGATGGAATCTGAAAAAGATTATCCATCGAATTGGGCTGCGATCACAGTTATTGCTCCTAAAATCGGTTGTACTCCTGAAACACTACGTGTTTGGTATCAAAAATATTTAGATAAACAAAATCCAGTTAAAGTACAGCAACTTTCAGACCAAGAACGTATCAAACAACTCGAACGCGAAAATAAAGAACTGCAACGCGCCAATGAAATTCTACGTAAAGCAGCCGCTTTTTTCGCCCAGGCGGAGCTCGACCGCCCACACAAATAATGGTGGATTTCATCCATAACAATAAAGACTTATATGGTGTTGAAGCGATTTGTAGAATTTTACCGATTGCAGCTTCGACCTATTATCGGGCTTTAGATCTCGTTGATAACCCAGAACATCGAGCGAAACGTGCTCTGCATGATTTGCATCATGCTGAGGAGATTAAACGAATTTGGAAGGAAAGTTCAAGTCGGTATGGTGTAAGCAGATTCAGTTCCCCCCACAATTAAACATGGCTGACCCTTGAGTTTTAATGAAATTGGAAAAAATTCCATAAATTGTTCTACCCTTAGTCTGTATAGATTTTGGTTTAATGTAATTTCCCTTGATCCACATCCAATATTTCACCTTGCAAAAACTCAATTTCTTCAGGGTGATGCGTAACATAGAGCATTGGAATTTCTGTTTCTTCTTTGACAATTTTTAAAAAATCTAAAATTTGTTGTCTTAAGCGCAAATCCAGACCTGTTAAAGGCTCATCTAAAAGTATTAGTTGTGGTGAAGATAACAGTGCCCTTCCAATAGATACACGTTGTGCCTCTCCGCCTGAAAGTTGATGCGCTTTACGCTGTAATAAGGGCTTGAGTTCAAGTAAATTAACTATGTCATCTAACTCAAAATGTGATGTTTTGTGTTTCGCCCATTTATGTGCATATTTTAAATTTTGCAATACATTTAAATGTGCAAATAACAATGCTTGCTGAAATATTAAAGCTATATTACGACGATGCATTGGAACTAAAAGTTCTTTTTCTGCACTAAACAGCAACTGATCGTTTAATTGAATCAGACCATTTGAAGGTGTTAAAAGCCCTGCAATATTTTTTAAAATAGTACTTTTACCACTGCCTGAAGCACCAACAATTCCTTGAACTTGCTGTTGCATGCAAAAATCAACATCTAACACAAAATCGGGCAATTGATATTTGAATTGGCAAGTCAGCATCAAACACCCCCAAGCCTTTTTTGATAGCGCTGTAAAATAAAATAATTTGCCAACAGTGCTGTAAAGGCCAGAAGCATAGATAGCACCACAAGTCGCATGGCCATCACCTCGCCTTCTGGTTGTTGCAGCAATGTATAAATGGCGATGGGCACGGTACGAGTTTCTGAAGGAATATTCCCAACAAAAGTAATGGTTGCACCAAACTCACCAAGACTGCGACTAAAACATAAAATACTGCCAATCAATATTCCAGGAAGTGCAAGCGGTAAGCTAACACTCAGAAATACTTTATAAGGATGTACTCCTAGCGAACCTGCGACTTGTTCCAATTGCCGATTGATCATTTGAAAAGACAAGCGAATTGGTTGAACCATCAAAGGAAATGCCACAATAATTGATGCTAAAACTGCGCCTTTCCAGTTAAAGACCAAGCTAATTCCAAATTTCTGAAGAAATTGTCCAAATATTCCTTGCTGCCCAAACATAAGTAGTAAGAGATAACCTAAGACCACAGGAGGTAAAACCATTGGCATTTGCAGTAGAGCTTCACACAAGAATTTCAATTTAAACTCATAGCGTGCCAACACCCATGCTAGTCCAATAGCAAAAGGCAAAGAAATCACTGTGGCAAAACTGGCCACTTTGGCAGATAAATATATCGCACTGAGCTCTTCTGGACTTAACATGGCACGACTACCTCATTAAACCAAAGCCATAATGTTCAAATACTTTTTGACTGTCTATATGGTGAATAAGGTAGTTATAGAGGTGTATGGCTTCAGGATTTTTCTGCCCTTGACGTGTTAAGGCTAAGGGATAATGAATGGCTTGATGTGAATTTTTAGGTAATCTTCCTACAATGCTGACTTTTTTACTGATCAAGGCATCGGTACGATATACAATGCCAAGTTTGCATTCACCTCGCTCTACAAAGCTAAGCGCTGCACGTACATTATCTGTTTCTACCACCCGACCTTTTAAACTGTCCAACCAAGCATAATAAGTCAGGCTTTGTTTTGCATATTTACCCGCTGGTACGGACTGCATTTGTCCAGTACATAGATAACCATTCAACCAACGAGAAAATCTGAAGCTTTTATTGGGCTGAAATTTCCCTCGTGGTAACTCATTTTTGGGTGCAATCAATACCAAATCATTCCGTAACAAAGTCTTAGTCTGTTGAGCTTCAACTTTTTGTTGTTTTATCAAATAGTTCATCCAATCATTATCTGCAGAAAAGAATAAATCACTGGATGCGCCTGCCTGAATTTGCTTGGCTAACATTGATGATGATGCATAAACAGGAATCACCTTTCGTTCAGGGTGATGCTGTTGGTATTTTGCAATAATGTCGCCGACAGCATTATTCAGGCTCGATGCAGCATAAATTTTGACATCTGCCCACACGTGTGATGGCAAAATTAAGCTGAATAATAGAAAAGCAGTTAAAGCTTTTTTCATAGCATCTTCCGACCAAATATTTATGAAATCATCACACCTTGTACGCACGTACCTGCATCCAAAGTCATACCAGCAGGAATACGCACCAAACAATTGGCTTGCATTAAATTAGATAACATATGTGATTGTTGTTTTGCTAAGCTTGATACTCGGATTTCTCCATGCACAGTCATCATCTGCATACGTAAAAAACGTTCTCGTTGATCTGCTTTTATGGGATGTGTCAAACGTGCGGTGAACCAATTAATAGACTGTTTGTGCCCTTGTAAAGCATCTAGTAAAGTTGCGCCATAAATCTGCATTCCGACATAAACAGCAGCAGGATTACCAGGCAACCCCATCAAATAACATGGTAATTGTTGATTTCTAGCCAACTTGGCGAACAACATAGGTTTGCCTGGTTTTTGTTTGACTTTCCAAAATATCTGCTCAAAGCCAAGTTCCAAACTGACCGGTCGAATAAAATCATAATCCCCTACAGATACACCACCTGTAGTGAAAATCACATCATAGTCTTGAGCGAGTTGTGCAATTGTTGCTTTAACTTGCTCTTTTTCATCGGTTACATGAAACACCTCAACAGTTTGCTGACGATCAGCAAACCAAGCCCTGAGCATTGGGCCATTGGCGTCAAAAACCTGACCTGCTTGAAGTTCTGCTATTGAAGTTGTAATTTCATCACCTGTAATGATTACCGCAACTTTCGGATAAGCCCTAACCTCAACTTGCTCAATACCTAACATACTTAATGCAGCAATCGCCCCCACATGCAAACGCTGTCCTTGGTTTGCGACGCACTGCCCCAATTCAATTTCTTCCCCACGATGACGTATATCCACATCTAGATTTAATTCTTGAATCAATTGAATTTGAGTCTGACCATTACACTTTACGATTTCTTGGCGCGCTACCGTTGTCGTGCCATGCGGAATCTTGCCACCAGTAAAAATACGGACTGCTTGCCCCTGTTTAAGCGCTACATTTACGACTTGACCTGCACGAATTTCCCGTGTCAATTCAAAGTATTCATCTTGCTTAACTGAATGTGATGTACAAATGGCATATCCATCCACGGCACTTTGACTAAACAAGGGTAATTCGGTCGCTGAGAAGATATCTTTTGCCAAATAGCGATTTAACGCACTTTTTAAGGGCAAGACTTCACTTGGTAAAGATTTCACACTAGCGATCACTTTTGCTAAGGCTTGATCTACAGTAATTAACCCTTGTTCTGCACCACATCCTGACATTATTGATATCCTCCAACATGAGGAATATTTTTCTGCACATCAAATAGATGAACTAAAGCGGGTAAAATTGCTGTTAAGGACTCCAATGCCCCTTGACGACTGCCTGGTAGAGTAATTACAAGACTTTGATCAATATATCCTGCTACACCACGACTCAAGGCTGCATAAGGGGTACGGCGCTGCCCGAAATTACGTGAAGCTTCCATTAAGCCTGGTATTTCTCTTTTTAATAAAGGTTGAATAGTTTCAACTGTTAAATCTTTAGGCCCAAGCCCTGTACCACCTACCGTTACAATTAATGGATATTGATTTTTTTGTTGTTCAATCAAATTTAATAGCTGCTCTGGTGAATCAGGAATCACTTGATAATGAATATCTTTAAAATTTGCTTCTTCCAAAATCTCTAAAACATGTTGCCCTGCTGTATCCGGTTTTTTGCCTGCAGCAACCGTATCAGATAAAACAATAATTGATGCTGACAAACTTTCTTTTAACGCACGGGTAAAATGCGATTTTCCACCTTTTTTCTTTTGTAATTTAATCTGATCTAATAATAAATCTTCAGGTTCACAATGTGGTTTTAACATGTCATAGATGGTTAGTCCTGCCAAACTCACCGCAGTCAATGCCTCCATTTCCACCCCTGTTGGACCAATAGTTTCTACAGTTGCAATAATTTCAACGTAATTTTCTGCTAGTACATACTCCACATCTGCACGATAGATAGGCAAAGGATGACAAAGTGGAATAAGTTCATCAGTTTTTTTAGCCGCCAAAATACCAGCAATACGTGCAGTTTTTAGGGCATCGCCTTTTTCTGTATTACCTATTCTCAATAATTCAATACAATGTGCTGGCGCATGTAAAATGCCTGTAGCCACCGCGGTACGGTAACTGTCTGCTTTCATTCCGACATTTTTCATGACGCTTTTCCCTTTAATTACATTTCAAAATAATAATGACTGTTCTTTAAGCATGATGTTCATGCTGACAATGCGCATGTGAATGAACAATTTTTTTCTGATGTTGTTCAACTTCAGGCGAATGATCTTTCCGAATACAGCACCCCGCCACATATTGACTACTACCATCCATATAGAACTCTTCTTTCCATACAGGCACTTCATGCTTGACTCGTTCTACTGCTTCTTCACAGGCAGCAAAGGCTTCACGGCGATGCGGTGCATAAACCATGGCAATAATTGCAGTATCACCAATATCTAAATAGCCAATTCGATGAATCACCCGTACATAAGACACATCGTGTCTGGCTTGAATCTCTTGTTCAATTTCACGAATCATTTTTTCCGCTACAGGTGCGTAGGATGTATATCTCAGTGCTTTCACTGCTTTGCCTTCATGATGATTGCGGACAGTACCCACAAAAATTCCAATCCCGCCACATTCTGGGAAACACTGAATCGGATCAAAGGCATCGTGAGTTAAGAATGTATCCTGAATACGGTCAAAGTTTTTCAACTGTAATGACATCTCAACCTCCTGCCACAGGTGATAACAGCACCAAAGTCGTTGAATGTTCTATCGTATAATGGCGTGGCACAATATTTTCACCAATCGCACAGGCACATTGATCGAGTAATAGCTGACTTTTCGGGAATAACACAGCAAGTTCAGCAAATACATCACCAATCAGGATTTCTGGTTCACAATTCAGGCTAAATTGATATGGAATTAGGCGTTCAATTGCGCCAAAACTTTCAATTTTAATCTCGATAGTGGTCACGCTAACCTCCTAGCATATGCATGCTAATTTTTCGGGTTTGGGTATAGCGAAAAATCTCAGCATAACCGGATTTTTTCTGCCAAATATATTTTTGTAGTAATGCTAGAAGCTCAGTCGAATCTTGACTTTCAAGCTGTTGAATATAAGGTTTCAAAGCAATGCCTTGTGTAGCAAACAGGCATGTATAGAACTCACCTTTTGCTGTTAAACGAACACGGTCACAGCGACTACAAAACGAATGAGTAATGGTTGAAATAATTCCAAAAGAATGACCATTAGCAAGATATTGCCGAGCAGGATCAGCGCCTTGAGAACTTAAACAAGTGACATTGAAGTGTATTTTTAATGCAGCCAATATTTCAGCTTCACTCACCACATGTGCTGCATTCCAGTTTCGGTCACCATCCAACGGCATAAATTCAATAAATCTCAGAGTAATATTTTGCTCAATTGACCATTTAATTAGGTTTGAAATCTCATGATCGTTGACACCTTTAATTAACACACTATTGATTTTGATTGGTAAACCAACCGCTTTGGCTGCATTAATTCCAGATAGCACAGGCTCGATTGATTTTTGAGTTAATTGTTGAAACGTAGTCGGATTTAAACTATCTAAACTAATATTTAGATCATCTAAACCTGCTTGCTGAAGTGCCTGCGCATAATCTGATAGATAATGCCCGTTGGTCGTCAACGAAATACGTTTTAAACCCAAAGGACGCAATTTTTGTAAATCCCGAACAAAATGTACGACTCCTTGACGCATTAAAGGCTCACCACCTGTAATACGAATAAACTCAATGCCGTTTTCCACCATCAATCTGCAAAAAGTGAAAAGCTGCTCAAAACTCAGCAAGTCATGTTTTTTTTCCCATGTCGGATGCTCTGGCATGCAATAGATACACTTAAAATTACAGCGATCGGTCACTGAAATTCGAAGTTTGCGTTTTTGCCGACCATATTGATCAATCCAATATGCTTTTCTTTCATGAAGCTGCATCATATTTATCAACATCTCTGGGAATGGTTACACTACACCTAGGGTTTAAATTCTGTTTAATGCGTTTGACCCTGTGTAAACAGCAATAAATGTTCCAAATTTATACTCTCATAAATTTTTCAAATTTGAAGCGATTTTAGTTGTTTGTACTGTTGTAATTCGTCTAATGAATTAATGCTGTGCAACATTAAAGTTTCATCCTCAAAATCTGCTATCTGAGCAGACATTTTTGAAAAACATTGCTTTAAACTGCGCTGTTGTTGTGCAATAGATTCTTCAATTTGCGCCAAAGCACAGCGTTTAATTAAACACAAGGGATAAAGTGCAATGCCATTCATATTGGCATACACCACTTTTGCTGAAGAATCCTGTGCTAATGCTTGGTGCAACTTTTTAAGAAGTTGTTTTGGTATTTCAGTCACATCACAAGGTATGAATAAAACATAATCTGCACCAACATGTGACCATGCACTTTTGATTCCCATTAAGGGCCCTTGAAAACTTGTTTCATCATCCTGATAACATTGCACTTGAGGCACTAAAAGCCGATAAGTTGAATAATCACGATGACTATTAATCCAAATATCATTCACCTGAGACTTCAATTGCTGATAAATCTTGATGAGTTGAATTTGCTGATCAAAAGTTTGCAACAGTTTATTCACCCCATTCATTCGTCTAGCTTGCCCACCAGCTAAAATCACTAGATCCGTCTTTGGATATGTATATGAGTATTTCGAGTCTACAGTATCTTGTTTTGGCATCTACACACCCTCCGCCTGACAAGCTTTAATCAAGCCACGTATTTCAGGTAAACATGAACCACAATTACCACCCAAAATTTTAATCACATAAAGTTCAAAGCCAATCAAAGTACTGAAATACAGCATAAAAAACTTCAATGTGATTATCATCAACATTTCTGATAAAGCTATCTTCGAAAAAATACTAAAATATTTTTTGCAATTCAACAGGAATACCGTTGAGTGCCGCATTTCCCGATAAGGTATCAATAAAGTTATGGTCTGTAATATCATTTACACTGATACCAGGATTAGATGAAGCGATTGAGAGTTGCATACCTTTTCGATGATGTCCCCATCCATGCGGTAAGCTGACTACATTTGGCATAATATCTTCTGTGACAGCTATAGTAACTTTTAACGCACCAATCTCACTCGTAATATAGACTTGTTCTCCATGTTCAATACTATAAACATTTGCTGTTTGTGGATGTATAAACAAATCACAACGATTTTTACCTTTTACTAACCGTTGACTATTGTGCATCCATGAATTGTTTGTGCGCAAATCACGCCGACCAATTAGAGTCAATTTCTGCACATGTTCATGCCGTTTAATGTAATCCTGTAAACGATTCAAATCATTGACGAATTGTTGTGGAAATAAATTTATTTTTTTATCTTGGGTAAAAAGTTTATCTGGTAAACGAGGTTCAAGCGCTCCTAGATCTAGTCCATGTTTATATTGTTTGAGTTTCTCTAAAGTTAAGCCTTCGCCTGTAATATAGCTCTTCCAACCACCACCATAATAACCATTACGTAGTCCCATATCGACAATACGCTCAATCGTCATCAATTCCTTTAGCTTATGTTTTTGCTTCATTTTTAATTTAGAGAAAACTTTTTGTTTACCAGCTTTTAACTCTTCAATACGATTGGTCAAAACTGTATAGATTTGTGCATCAGAACGCATAAAACTTTTTTTCTTGAAGAGTGGTTCAGAGAATCTTGTCACATTTCGAACAGCTAAATTAGTAAAAACTAGATCATAAAGTGGATGCTCAAATGGTCCACATGGTGGAAGAATAATATCAGCATGTTTTGTAGTCTCATTAATATAAAAATCGATCGCGACCATAAACTCCAAATTAGCCAATGCTTGCTCCAAACGGATGCCATTGGGTGTTGAAATCACAGGATTGCCTGCCGTAACAACAAAAGCTTTGACCTGCCCCTCACCAGATGTAAGCATTTCATCAGCCAAAGTCGCAGATGGTAACTCACGATTAAACTCTGGTAATTTACGCACCCGACTGTAAAAACTTGCGAAACTGCCCCGACCCGCAATATCAGTCATATCTATCGCAGGTGTCGTAAACATCATCCCTCCTACACTGTCTAAATTCCCAGTAACAATATTGAGAAGCTGGATGAGCCAATGATTCAGAGCACCGAACTCTTGGGCTGCGATTCCCATTCGACCATAACATACAGATTTTTCTGCTGTTGCAAATTCCACAGCAATACGTTCTATTTCTGCGACAGGAATATGCGTTAGCTCTGAAATTTTGGTTAATGGAATTGTATTAACCAAAGATTCTATATCTTTGATATTTCCATTTAGTGGAAGCTTGGACTGAACATGAGCTAAGCCTTTAGAAAAAATGACTTGAATCAGTCCAAGTAGAAACAGTGCATCACTTCCAGGTTTAATAAAATGATGTTCACTCGCATATAAAGCTGTCTCAGTTCGACGAGGGTCAACTAAGACTAATTTACCACCACGTGCCTTAATACGTTCTAAACGCCCTAAGATATCGCCAGCCGTCATCAAACTACCATTCGATGCCGCAGGATTTGCCCCAAGCATTAGCATATAGTCTGTGCGATCAATATCAGGAATCGTAAAATTCATACTATGACCATACATCAAATATGAGGTCAACATATGTGGCATTTGGTCAAGGCTTGATGCCGTAAACATATTCTTTGAAGCAAGTGCTTTTTTAAAGGGGCCCATATTGATCATGACCTCAATATTATGCGAGGCGGGATTACCCCAATAAGCAGCTACAGCATCATTTCCATATTTTTTTTGAATCATGACAATTCGCTGTGCGACTTCTTCTAATGCCTCATCCCAATCAATATCAATCCACTGATCACCGATTCGCTTTTTCGGGGTTTTTAAACGATCTGGATCATTATGTAAATCCTGTAAGGCATATCCTTTAGGGCAAATATGCCCATCACTATGTTTATCATGCTGATCTCCTGCTATCGAAATAATCTTTTCACCTTGATACTCAACAACAATGCCACACATTGCCTCACAAAGTGTACAAGTACGATAGTGTGTCTGAATCGGTTGAGATGAATCATAGTTTTTTACAGATACCACATTTTCATTCTCAGAAGTTGCTTTAGCGATTAGTGCTTGATTTGCTGATTTAACATGCATCATTTCCTCTATATCAATTAACTTACGACGAGGACGACCAACAGAAAGGCCTAACTTCATCTCATGGATATCTAATGCAATCCAATCAGAAAATGTGAAAAAATGAACGCCTTTTTGACTCAAATATTTTTTAAGTGAAATGGGTTCATCAATCTTCGAATCAGTATTTTTTTCATCTAAATCAGCCACAAGTGTTTTAACAGTATTCACAGCACATTGCTTATTTGTACCAATTACACCACTCGCACCACGCTTAATCCAACCTGCAACATATTCCTTTTCCGAAAGGCTATCATTTGCCAGCAATGCTCTGCCTTCACGATGAACTATCGTACCGCGCATTGCATCAAATTTTAGACCCAATATAGATTTGCCTTGATAACCCGTTGCACTAATGATTACACCTGTTTCCAGTGTTTTACTTTCACCTGTGGCTTCCACGGCAATATTTTGTTCAGAATCTAAAGTGACTTTATTAATCCCAACTTTTAAACCTTGAATACCTTGATCAGTGTGAATGACCTCTTCCGGATTAGCATTAAAAATGAATTGAATGGTTTTTTCTGCTTTAACTTCTCGTTTTAGAATACTGCGCAGCAAAGCCACATTTTCCTTCGCTTCACTATTTTCGGGCAAATCCAAGAAGGCTTCTGTTGCTTGATCCAATGCCAGATCCAGGGGATTAACCTTAAGGTCAATTCCAGAATGGTTGATCAATTGTCGTAATTCTTTAGGTGTAAATGCCGCTTGAGCAGGTCCCTTTCGAGCAATCACATTCACTGTTTGAATGCGACTTTTAACGATCATTTGTAAAGCATGATCAGCAATATCTGTTTTATGTAGCTCCTCTTCAGGTAAACAAACAATACGTGCAATATCAAGTGCAACATTTCCCATACCAATAATAGACATACTGCTACAGTTTAAGTTTGGTGCAAGGAACGCTTGTTCAGGGTGACCATTATACCAGCCAACAAATTCAGCCGAACCATAAATCCCCAAGGCTGAAGCACCTTGAATAGTTAATGCTTTGCTTGCTGACCCGCCCGTTGTATAAATAATTGCATCATAGTTTCTAAGCAAAGTTTCCCTATCAATATCTTTACCAACTTCTACATTACCGTAGAATTTAAGATTAGGGTTCTTTTTGACAAGCTGAGCAAAGTTTCCTGAAACAGATTTTATATCAGGGTGATCAGGTGCCACACCAAAGCGAACTAGACCAAACGGTGTTGGAAGCTTTTCTATTAAATCAATATATGCGCCAGGATATTGTTTAAGTAACGCTTCACTGGCAAAGAAACCAGAAGGACCTGCCCCCACAACAGCAAACCGTTTATGAGATACAATCATGTCTTGAGTCTTTTGCGTACTTTCAGTTTTACGTTCGGTAATAATAGGGTGGCGTTTCGACTCAATAGCATTGATTTGAATATATTCAATTTGGTCTTCTGGAACGGATGACTCTGGGTAAATGGCACGTGTAGGACATTCGGTTAAGCAAGCATTACAACTGATGCAAACATCTGGGTCGATATAGAGCATATTATCGCCCTCACGAAATGCATTTACGGGGCAAACATCAACACAGTTTGTGTATTTAGCGCCACTACATGCACCAGTAATTACATATGCCATTTTCCAATACCTACCATCACCCTTTAGACCACTAAAATATTAATGCAGTAGAAAATACGTGTATTGACAAAATTTAGGCTATTTGTCATTTTGTGCCAAAGACACGGTCAAAAGATAAATATGTCAAAAAACTTTGTTTCATCTAGCTTTCTAAATACTTTACTCGTCTATTTGGAATCCAATGACTATGACGATATCGAACTTATTTCAAAAATAGAACAATTCAAAGAACGTTATCAGTGGCGGATGCCGAGAGAGGATTTTCTTCATTTACTGACTTTAATCAAAGCTCGTTATAATCAACCTGCTTTAGGCTTTAGAATTGGTCGTGGATTAAAACCAGAACACTTTGGGGTAGTTGGATATATGGGAGTTTCCTGTTCAAGTTTAGGGCAAGCTTTACGCCGTTATCACCATCACCAACTATTAGTCGATTCAACACTCAACACATCATTTGAAACAACGAACACACAAATTACGATACGATGGTGGCAGAATGATCCAACAGCACGTGGTATTTGGGGTGAATTTGGAGTCATGGTTTTTATTAATTTCTATCAAGCACTCATTGGGCGTGATATACCTCCTGAATACGTAGAACTCCCCTATAAACCTGATGGAGATCCCAAAATCTATGAAATCCTTTCAGGTTGTCCTGTTAAATTTGAAACAGATACTGTAGGAATTACTTTACCTAGATCATTATATTCAATGAAAATAAGTACAAGTGACCCCTATCTTCGTAGTTTATATGATAGACAAGCAACAGCACTTCTTCATGACTTTTCTGAAAGAAATGATTTCCTTTCCTTAGTGAAACAAGCAATTAAAGAGGGTTTACAGGATGAGCAAGATAAAGCAGAAGATATTGCAAAAAAATTAGGCTTATCACTACGAACCTTTTACAGACGTTTAGACGAACAAGGCTTTCGTTATCGTGCCTTACTAGCAGATACACGTTTTGTCTTAGCTAAAACTTATCTTCAAGATAAAACTCTATCACTTTCAGAAATATCATTGATGCTCGGCTATGCTGAACAAAGTGCTTTTACTAGAGCATTCATAAGTTGGGGAGGTTTGTCTCCTTCGACATATCGTAATAGCTATTATGGCGTAAAATAAAAATCATATTTTATATTCAAAAGTATATTAGATAAGTTTTAAGATTCAAGCCATATACTGAGTTTTTCTATCTTAGATTAAGTTAGTTTCAGCATCAGATATGAAACACTTATCACACATTAAGCTACGCCTAGGCTGAGATCATGTGCAAATATAGAGGACCAAGTACAAAAAATAAAAGCAAAAAAAATGGAGGCATATAGCCTCCTAAGTATCCACCTAAATTCAATAAATTTAAAACTTGCATCAATTACCATAATCCTGCCTACATATCTTAAACATGGATTAAGTAATTGGTTGAGTATTGTAGCTTACGTCTAAACAACTCTTCATCTCTTACCGACTAGCCATCTTAGACTCAATCCATTGATTGATTTCCCAAGCAGACCAACCAATGCGTTTTTGTGTAATCTTTACCTTTTTGGGAAAAGTAGGATCATAATAAGGGGAGTTTTCATCCATCATTTCATAGATAGTAGAA
This sequence comes from Acinetobacter sp. WCHAc060006, assembly GCF_004209135.1. Classification (NCBI taxonomy): domain Bacteria; kingdom Pseudomonadati; phylum Pseudomonadota; class Gammaproteobacteria; order Moraxellales; family Moraxellaceae; genus Acinetobacter; species Acinetobacter sp. WCHAc060006. The sequence continues at coordinate 17,816 of NZ_SGSS01000037.1, forward strand.
CGGCAAACGCCTGTAAACTCTATAACTTGATTTAGACTAATGAATTGATTCATCTGAAAAGTTTGACCTGTGATCGACGCATTCATGATGATTTCTCCTAATCATTGATGCGAGCGCGTATTCGCTCAGATGATAGGTCAGTCCAGTAAAATTTTACGCAGTCCAATGTTGTCTAAGCCCTGCTAGTTCAAAGACTGTACAGACTGCTGCAAACCTTTTTGAATATCTTGAACATGAGTAAAATTATGAAATTGTTCATGTTGTTGTGGCTTAGATTCATCATTGTAAAACTCCTCAACAATATCCAACCCTTCCTCACCGCCCACCTCAAAGCTGGTATTGCCATAACCTTGCCGCGCCACATGATCTAATGCTTCCTGATAAAACCCTGCTGCCTTGCTTTGTTCACTGATTTGCTTGGCATTGCTAATCGCTTCCTGCAAATGAATCCCATCACGTAAAGTTAAGTCCACGTAATAGATTGGATTACGGTAGCTTTGTGTCGTACTCTTACCTCTTAAAGTCAGTTGCAATGGTAGACATGAAAGTAAATCACTCGATGCAGCATGGTAGTAACGCAGCCGAGCAGCTAAGGTTCGGATACTATTAAAACCTGTGGTTCTAAAGATGAATGTCCCTAACTCATCCGACTCATCTAAATTCACATAGAGTCTGCCATAGGGTTTGCACAGTCCACCTTGTGCCAACGGACATAAATCAGGGGATGGGCACGGATGTTGTTCAATGCCATTTTGTCCAAGTCGCTGACAAGTTTCACCATTGCCTGAACAGATTAAGCGTCCAGTTTGTCGGTCAAACAGATTGTACTCTGCCCTTAAATTTAGTTCAGGATCGTTAAAGATCATTCGCACTGGAATGGTTCTGAGTTTTTGGTTCGGTGCTTTGGCTCGTAGTTGTTCATCCAAGGGGTGCTTAATCCACCCATCTTTTCCTTGGATTTGGCTCGTAATCGTAAATTGGTCATCCTTTTCAGGGACACGTTTACCATTCTTTTCCACGATCTTGCCGATACTGATACGACCTAAAACGGGTGGTGTAATTGCGAGACCTTTGATCATAATGTATCCTCTATGGAGTTTAAAAGTTCAGCCATAAAAAACCCTACGTTCCCAGAGGACGTAGGGTTTCTTAATCTTAGTTAGTTGTTTGTGTGGTCTATTGAGACAAGATGTTGAAATATAAAAGCACGGTTAAAACCATGCTTTCAAATGAATGACTTTAATACTATTGGTCATACTTTCCTTATTGTTAACTTTGACACTGTGGATAAAGAATGAGTTATCCACCATTCGGGTAAATCTGAAAACGCCGTGTTCCTACTTTAGTTTGTGGGAACTGCTGTAGATATTCAGGATGCTGTTTAAGAAGCGATTTACTGTCTAGACTGATTGAGTCTTGTGACTTCTTCCACGTCACTGAGCCACCTGTAAACACGGCACGTTCTGCATCTTTCATCAACATTTGTAGTTGATGTTTTAATTCATCGAAATACTGTTGGTGTTGTTCAACTTTATGCCGCTCCTCAAGTAATTGATTAAAGAGATAGTTGGCTTGTTCATTTTGGCTGAGGTCTTCTACAGTTAGAGGAATCTGCTCTGGATAAAGTTGTTGCAAGGCTCTTGCAGCGGAATCAGAAGCATCGACACTCGGTGGAATACCTGATTCAACACATTGCCAGAAGTGACGTTCCGCATTGATGATGTGCTGAATCACCGTTTCATTTCTTGTCACTTTATAGATTTTGGTTTCATGTCCACAGATCAAGGTACAGATATGTGCAGCCTGTTTACCTGTTACCGCCAATTGATGTTGGACTTGGCACAGTACATACAGCGGTACGCCATCCCGCCAAAGCTTTGCACCATATTCCCCTACGGTTTTACATTCTAGAATCTGCACTTCATCGCTACCGACCACGGCATAATCCAAATTCGCCAACATAAAGTGTTTATCTTCATCAGGATGTTGTAGCACGGCATTAACTCGACGGACTTTATGGTTGGTATGCATGCTGTAGTATTCAGCCACCAAGGGTTCAAGTTGTTTACCCCAATAAAGTGGTGCATAGCCTGCACTTTCATCTTCGATGTTTTGTTGCATGCGTCCTGTTTTGATCATCCAGAGTTCGAGCATCGACATATAGGGATTCAGTCCACAGGCCGTTGCAGCATCACTGCTGCCAATCCCTTGCTTTCTGACTTCAAGCCATTGTTGGTAATTCAATTGTTTAGTATTGGCAAGACGTTTAGCTGCGGTTGTTTTGCTTTTGCGAGGCTGTTTAGTTTGAGCATGATTGGATGGATGACGTTTGCTTCGGGTGCCTACCTCGACCTGTTGAGTTGGTGGGTTTTGGTTTGGATTAAGCTGAGGTACATAAGGCAATAAAGGTGGATGGTTTAAACTGTTCTGAATATGGGTATGACTCTGCATGGTGTATTGATCCTATCGTTATGAAATATGTAAAAGCTGAATTTCAGGCATAAAAAAAGCCACATCTGAGGAATGTGGCGAAGGGTGTTATTGCTTAGGCTAATATGGCTTGCTTAACTGAAACTGAATTTATGCCAGCATTCTGAGCGCTTGTTCTAAGCCACGTTGTTTAATCGCAGCCCCTGCTCCGAACCATGCTGAATCGAGTCGATGATCGGTACTCATGGCGCGACGTTCATGGTCACAGAACTCTGTAATGCTGCACAGTAATCCATAAGCGGTATCCTTAGATGAACTCAGTTCTGCCCCTCGACCATGTCCATTAAACATGGTCATGACTTTGGACATCGCTCGTCCATTCGGTTCAGTCTTGTTATCTGCTTTGAGGGTTGGGTTGTGTTGATGTGACATTGCAGCATTGCGGTAGTACTGAATAATACTGTCCTCCTGCTCTGCAATGCTCAGACTGGTGTTGTTAAATACCGCATCGAAATAAGCAGCGGCTTCTTGTTGAGTGACTTTACGTTGACTCAGTTGTTTCATTTCATACATGTGGTCGTACCATGTTTTCACTGAAATACCGAGTTGATCTTTGACTTTGTCGGCATCAAACTTAGTACTGTGCGGTACTTTGACCACGCCTGCATTGGAACTCTGCCCTCGTAAGGCAATCGCTAAGGTGTTATTGCACACCACACGGATATTGGTGAATTGTGCGGTGGTGGCTAAAGTACCATCACATGCGGTTGCTAGCAGAACATAGCCATTGCTGACATCCCCACCTTTCAATTCTGCAGTTTGTCCTGTACGTGCCAAAGCCCAGAACTTTTTCCCACCTTTTAGGACACCTGCGGTTTCCAGTTCAAAGCCTGATTGCTCAGTCAGATCACGGTAGAATTCCAGAATTTCCATCGGTTGGACTTCTTGATAACGCTGACTCACCACCGATAAAGGAGCATGGGTATCTGAACGGTACAGTACCCGTTGTTCTTCATACGGCATGATGATGCTTTGTCCACGTGAGTTTTGAGCCATGTAGCTGACATTGGATGATTCAATGCGCCAATCCATACCTGCTTGCTTGGCCCAGACTTCAATCGGTTGGTTTGGGCTAAGTTGATTGCCTAGACCATGCCACGGGGTTTGTCCGACATACGCCATTTGTTCAATTTGATGTGCCATTTTGATTATTCCTTAAATAAAAGTGAAAGATGTAAAGATGCAGAAATGTGCTGTAAGGGTTTAAACAATCCATCTATTCAAAGATGTAACCGTGTAAAGTCAGAGATGCGATTACGGCACCCATGCAAACGTTTGTTGGCAATCCAAACAGAGATACTGCTCGGCATTGCTGTAATATTTTTCATAGCAGTACTGACTGACAATAACCAATACACCACCCACCACAACACCGATGGCTGCGCCTGTAAAAGGCGGGAATCCTGCCTTTTTGGCAAGCTGCATGCCGAACAGCGCCATCTGTGTCGGTGAAATACAGCGTTGCAGTTGTTCGAAATAGTTGGCGTTTGCATGACTTGAATCAGTCTGTCTGACATGGGTGGACTGACAATAGGGGCATTGAATTAAGGACATTGAATATTCCTTGTTAAATGAATTGAGTACGAAAAGCTGAATTGAGGGCATAAAAAAAACCGTGCCCATTGAGGACACGGTTTGATTTAAATTTTACTTTGGCGAGGAGAGTCGCTATTGAAAGCTATAGCTTGCAGTGCCTTTATCTGTTTCGACATCAACCTGCACCACATTACTGTAGCTACAGTCTGTTAATTTCAGTCTTAAACGTTGCCCCATCTTAAAATGCTGCGGATATTCCAATGATCGACGATAGCCTTCATAACGGCATTGTCCATGATTGACAGAAACATCGCTGACATCGATAGGCTCTGCACTGTTAGAACGGATCGTTAATACTGTAGCGGATTGATTTTGGGCATACCAGTTACTGGTATCAATTACATCGAGTTCGACCGTAAACGTGTTTGGATCAAGGCCAGCATTACAGCCACTCAACATGATGCCTGTCGTTGTAGTCACTGCGAGGAGTAAGGGTTTTAAAAGTTGCTTCATCAAGTTCATCCTTAGCAGTAGTTATAGCTCACGCCATAATCGCCTGTATTTAAATCAATGCTGGCCAAATGGATTTCACAGTCTGTGCCGTTATCAAATTTATAGACGTAGTAGCGATTACCCGCTTGCTCCGACTCCAGTGCGCCATGTTCTTGCAAGCTAAAGTCTTGCATTGATTTGCCTGTATCTTTTGCGGCTTTGGCAAAGATATAGCGCTGATACTTGTCTATATTGTCCTGCTCAAATTCAGGCAGTTCATCATAAGGCAGCATCGACAGTAAGGTATCCACCGCCTTAAGGTTTTGATCAAACTCAAAACTCAGCAATTCAGGTTCATGATCTGATGGACTCAGACGCTTGCTTCCCGTGGTCAATTCTTTGACATCGATCCCATCCACTTCTGCCGCTGCAATCACAGTGGATACTGCTTCTGAACTGGCGGATTCTAAAGGTTGTGCAGAGCTGACCTCAGAAGTACTGGCTGGAACCGTTTTTTCAGTTGTGTGTTTAGGGCTAAAGAAGTAGAAGCCTGCGATGCTGATCAAGGTCAGGGCTAAGATTGCCGCCAAGCCCAATATGGTTTTTTGGGTCATTTGAATGTTCCCCTCATTTAGTTGGGCACAGTGACTTGACCATTCTGCGCATTAAAGTGAACAAAGCGTGGACAACCACCTTGAAAGTTCACCGTGAAATTACGCCAACCACGGTTGCCAGGATTGGTTTTATAAAGACATTGATAAACCCCACCGCCTGTATGACGTGCTTGAACAAGGTAGGATTCACTGGCTTGTGCAAACCAGCCTGCCTGCGCCAATGATGCGCCTGCAAGTAGTGATGAAATCAGGGTCGTTTTTAGGAAAGTTTTAAACATCATCATTTTCTCTTCTTTATAGGCATCACTGGTCTTGGTCTTAATCAGACACAGTGTTCCCCATGTCATAAATGCTGGAATGAATATCTATGTTTTTTTTTGAAGTGTTATAGACGATAAAGCACACAAATCTATGCCCTTCAAAACAGCATGAGAGATTCATCTTCATATCGGTAATATGTACTTGAAAAAGTTTTATTCTTAGAAAGTCATGGACACAGCTATGCATTGACTGCACGGCATCAGGTCTAATCACCCAACGGCACAAACATGAAAAAAGAGAAATATAAAAGACGGTCTTGATGTAAGCGCATGGCGTACTCCTTGTGTGAAAGAGTTCTACCAGAATCACTGTCAATTGATGGTGGCAGAACGAGAAAGGGTTGACAGACTGACACACAAGAATCAGCACGCACAAGGCGTCCCTCCCTCGCCCTACCGCAACGGAGGAGGAACGAACGAGTTCGCCACCAAAAAATTACTTTCTTGATGTGCTTGTGTGTAAACGGTCTGTCAAAACCGACTGACGATGTAGGTCAGCAGGCTAAGGATAATCTGCACGGGGTAGAGCGTCAAGCAAGTACAGGAATGTAATATGAATTTTTAGCGTCGTACGGGTGCACCGTGAAACCATTTAAAACCTTTAGGATAAACACATATCCTATTGGCTAAACCTTCGCTACTGGTTTCTCGATCAGGCATCTCGTCTAAAGCACTTAAAGGGTCTAAAGCTTGATCCAGAGCATTCCTTTGAATAATCAGTTGATATTCGTCTTCATGTTGATATTGCCGAAAATCTACCAGTGGACAAAACGAAATCCCCCTATATTGAGTTACCCTTTTCCAGCAAATATCTATTTCTCGACTATACGCTGAAGGTTCAGCACACAATAAGGGATCAAGGGTCAGAAAGAATTTCACAACATAGCGTTGATCAACCCGAATAACCTGATAAAACGTAAATACGACTTGGGCGTTATACCAAGAGAGTTGTTTGAGCTGCTTTTGAAAATGATAAAACAGCTTATTCCAATCTGAGATATTAACGTATTGATTGTGGAGTCCTTCTAGATTTAATTCAAATTTCAAATCAACAGCATTGGGATATATTTTACTCACCGTACAATAGGATTCACGAATTTTGTCGATCTGCTTCGTGTAATACTGATTATACTGTTGGAGTTGTTCTAAAAAGCTTGCACTTTTAAACAGCTTATTCAGTCGCTTCAAAATTTTATCAATATGTGCAGATGCTTGATCATTATAATGAGCAGCTGTGGTAGCACTCTCCATTGTAAAATAGGGAACACCTGCTTCCAGTAATACACTGCTATAAGCACGATAAAAAGCATCTACCCAAAATGTAAACTTGTACTGCCCTCCATAAGCCACCATCAGAATACGCCAATCATCTAAGTAGCTCATCAGTGCTTGTTTTAACTCCTGATTTAAAGCATTTTGATAATCGTTGAACTCCATACCTTCTGGAACCCGCTCAAACTTGAGTCGTTTGTAATGCTCAATCATGTTTTGTTCTAAGCGTACAGCTACAAACTCTAATGCTAAATTACTCATGTGTTGTCCTATGAATGAATTGATTTCATAGAACTGGCACATTCATAATTTTTTAAACCAAACCTCCTCTTCCAGCTTTGCTAAAGCAGTCTGCGCATTCCATTCTTTGATTCTTCTATTTTCTTCTGTATCAGGTATCGGGCGACCGTGATGCTGATAATCTCCTTTATAAAAAGTTCTACGTCCTTGTGGTTTAACCAATAACGTCTGCCTGTATTTTTCAGGATCACTGAGATATGCAATAGTTTTTAAAGCATTATTGCCTTGATCAGGCTCTGTACGACGAATCACCCCAATCCCCAAAGTACCTTGATCGTAATAATTCTTTTTGTTTTCTGTCGTATTGTTATTCCATCCATAGCCTTTCCCAAGCGTGATCTCCTGCCATTTTTCAATCACCCATTTAGCAATATTATAATCGTTGCGATATTTGGATTCATTAATAACGAATGCTAGATGCACATGAAAGCCTTTGGTTATTCCATGCTCCAGCGCAATCGCATAAGTCAAAAGTGCATCAAAATATCCATTCTTATCCGTAATCAAATCACGTAGTTTTCCGATATGCTGATAGAAGTCATGTATAGTAATGTCTTTCAGACAATCTCTGGCATAGTATAAATCCACCCTGATCACCAATACTTCATGATGAGCTTTAATTGCACCTTCGAACTCCTCAAGTAACGCTACTCGATTCAATTCTTTCCGTCTTGTAAAGCTTTTGATCTCCTCACGTATTAGCCCTCGATGCGCATGCAGGATTCGTCTTAATGCCTTAATTTCGCCTATAGACAACCCTGATAGATATTTACCAAAGCTAAGCATTCCACGCTGGCTATCGACATGTTCTGTGACTGCAATAAACGCCCTAATCGATGCTGCGTACTCAATCCCTTCTTGTTTAAACGCTTCAAATGCACACCATAAGTATTCTAGGTTGAAAATGAACGCTTCATTCGGCATATCAAAATTAAGACATACATCCACAAAGGTATGAATGGCATACATCACCCCTGCCTGATCATCTAAATCGGATTGCAACACGTTGAACTTCCTTAACTATGATTAACGTCATAGTTAAGCAATCGAGTTATTTTTTTAAATGAAGTCCTTATCTAGAGTAAGCTCGAGTCATCCAATATGCACATGTATCGAATAGTGATCTCATCCTGCATTGATTATTGATCAGTCATATCATCCATATTGGGATATCCATTCAGGTATGTAAGATATACCTCATTGTTCTTGTTATGTGTATGATTAGTAGTGATTGTATTGATATATCTCGTATTTATAGTTCTATTATCTATCTTAGTATCTATAGTAATAGTATATATTACCGTCTTTGTCCAAGAGCAATAACAATAGCCC
>NZ_SGSS01000038.1:0-24060 GCF_004209135.1 Acinetobacter sp. WCHAc060006
ATATAGTTTGTTGCAAATGCACCAAATGAACCTGACACAGGAAGGTGTACGGCCAATTCACCTAAGCACAGCATTACCATGTAGGCAATCAGACCACCAATAATGTAGGCCAATACAGCGCCTAAAGGACCAGCTTGTGAAATCACTTCACCAGAACCCATAAACAAGCCAGTACCAATAGCGCCACCAAGTGAAAGCATAATGAGATGGCGAGTGGTCATCGCGCGTTTTAAGGAAGGTGAATCCCCACTTGCAGGAGTCTGCGAAGAATCAGAAGGAGTTGTCATACAATAACTTAGATTTGAAAAATATATTTTATATTTTCATTGTGTGAAAAATCACATATATCGTTATTTTCAAATGAAAGCCGTAAATAGATTTATAAAATAGATACATTTGCAGCCGTTGATTTGGCTGCAAGAAAGACAATCAGAATTAAATTTAGTGCTGATCTTGAGGATGAGAAACTTGCTGTTCGGACGAATTTGTTGCAGGTTGTTGGCTGTTGTTGGAAACAACAAACAAATACAAAGCCGCTGGAAATAAAATAAGCAGAACCAATAAAATTTTCTTAAGCATGTTGAGTACAATTAAATATCTTAGCGAAATTATAAATCAAAATGCGATGACTGTAAGTGTGAAAGTCGCTTTCATACTTACAGTGTTATGGCAGGCTTAATTTTGCTTCTTTTCTTGTAGAAACTGGTAGAGTTCAGGGTGTTTACTTGCAAAATTACGTTCTTCTATCAGGGTATATGTCTTTGCATTAGGGTGAATACCCGCTTGCATTAATTTTTTTACGAGGCTGATTGATGGATTACGGCCTTGAATATTACTGTTAATTAAATTGTCGCTATTGCCTGCATAACCAATGCCAATACTGAGCAGGTAGTCTGAAACTTCTTCAAGTCCCCATGCAATGGCATTGGACTGTAAATTAAATTTTTCTTCATAGGGGCCGAATTTATACATGCCTTCGCTTTGAAAAAAGTCTTCAGCTTGTAAAAACTTGAGCTTATGAATCATTTCAGTTTGATCAATTTTTCCTTCGGCATCTTTTAATTGGCAGTTAATTATTCTAAAAGAGAGTTGGCCACTTAAGGGCTTGCAGTTGGCTACAAATAAGCGCTTGGTTTGCTCGACAGTCGTACCCGTTAATGCCAATTCACAAAGTTTCTTTTTTTCATCATCAGGCATTTTACTTTTGGCAATAGTACCATTTTCAAAGTCACGGACAATGGTCTCCCAGCCGTAGGTGTAAGCTACTTTGTAGTAACGCGTCGCTTCTTCGCTCAGTTTTTTTGCTTTTCCAGAGGGGGCTGCTGACTGCTGCGCTGAATCATTTGAGTGATTATCAGTTTGATCTGAAGTATCTGCTGTTATGGATTCACGTTGCGTCGTGCCAACTTTAGAAATTTGGTCTGGGGTCGTGTGCGTATTTGAATCTGGTCGAAAGAAGTAAACAATCAGGCTGATACCGAATATGCAAATTCCGAGCAGTAAAATTATTTTTTTCATTTTTTCGTCTATTTAAAAATGAATCAAGCGCGTTTTGAGGCGCGCTTGATGGAAGGAATATTAGAATTTATACGTCACGTCAGCAATAAAACGGCGTCCTTCTTCAGAATAAAGCTTACCAGCATCGGTCACGTTCTTATTTTGTTTGTTTAAAACGTTCGAAACCGTTAAGCCGAAGGTCATGCTTTGCTGTGGTGTAATTTTCCAGTCATAGGTCGCGCGGGCATCCCAAGTAAATTTGCTGGCAAAATCTTCTTCTTCCATAACTGAGATATCTGAACCATCCCACGATACTTTATCACCCGTTGCGACGTAGTTTTTTGAAGCAGAACGGAAGTTTAAAAAGTTATGTAGGGTAAACGGTAGCGCTGTCCCTTTCATTTCCCAGTTTAAACGCGCTGTAAATGGTGCATCTTTCACTGGAAGCTGACTTTTTGGAATAATTGAGCCGTTTAAAGACACATGGGCATTACGCGAGTCAGTATCCATATCTTTATATGAACCGCGTGTGGTTTCATTTTCAATATAGCTTAAGCCGAGCGCAAGTTTATGCTGTGTCTGGCCAATGTCCCACGGGTTAATGTTGCTGACTGTAAATGTATAGGTATCAGCTTGACCGCCGTCAACATTGGCATAAGTGCGGTAGTCTAAGGCTTGCGTGCCCGCCGCTGTGGTTTTGTAAATACGGGTTTCTTCAATTCGGTCTTCAAATTGACGATTTACCCATTTTAAATTCAAATCTAAATTTTTGATTTGGCTGCTTACTGCAAACACTTTTTCATCGCTATACGGTGTTTTGACATCCGTTGCGCGAACTGCTGCAGCTTGTGAGCTTGGATAAGTGGTCACCCAGCCGTAATTATTGCTTTCATCCCAATTTGAGTCATAACTTGCAGAACGCGATAAATTCGCATAAGTCGTGTAGGTTTTTTCATCGAGCTCAGTCATGAGGAAGACATTGCCGTAGTAACGGTTAAAGCCCGCTGTAAATTTAAGCGTATCGTTTGAAAATGGTAGGTATTCGAAAGTCGAGCGTGGTGCAATGTTGAGATTTGATCCCAAAGAATCATAATTTGCACGTAAACCTAGGCGCGCACGGAAGTTCTGCCAGCTCATGTCGTCTTCAGCAAAAACATGCCACTGGTCTTGGCGGGCAGTAAATTTACCTGCATTGTAAAATGTACCTGAGCGTGAGTACTGACCTGTCCAAGATTCCCAAGGCTTGGTTGAGCTTGGGCGGTACTGTAAATCGGCTTCATCACATTGAGCATCGCCAACTGCACAAGATGCCGTACCTAAATTTGCACGTGTGGTGTATAAAGCCATCGCGTCAGGGCGTTCCCATGAGCCTTCATTATGCTGATAGCCTGCACCCGTTTTAAAACGATGCGTGGTATTGGCCAATTTAATCGGATCGAAAATGGCTTTTAAGTCATAAGACAGGGTTGATTGCTGGTTAATAATATTGCCACCAAAACCGCCTTCAGTCAGAGTGTCACCATCTTTTGATCCTGGTACCCAATCTTTTGAACCCGCTGCATAGTTCCACGAGGTCGAACTATTGCTTTTTAAGCGTCGGTCTAGCTCAGTCGTGCGATAGTTTAGGTTTTGTTCGAGCTGTAAAGCATTGAATTTATTCTTGGTATTAAAAAATAAAGTGTCGGTAATGGTATCAATTGTATAGTCGGAGTTGATCTTATTTTTATAATAGCCTTCTTTGTCGTATTCGTAGTGTTCAACACCAAATTGATAAGCTTGCTGATCATCAGGATTAAAATAAGCTGTGAATCCAGCATTGTTATTCACTTCTTGGGTTTTAATCTTGTCGTTTTCACCCAAACCACTCATGACAGGAATACGTGAACCACGTGTTGCACCAAAGGCGTTAAATCCCCAAGCTTCATTGAAGCGTCCGTAGACATTGGCGCTGATACCTTGTGTGGTGTATTCCTTATGATGTTCCGTATCTTGATCTTCAAAAGCTGCTTCTTCTGCATCATTGACATAATTAAAGCGGGACCAAGCAGAATTAGTGTAGTCATAGCTGATAGAGCCATGCAATTTGCCAATTTCAGATTTAGGCGCACAGGTTTTGGCAGAAATTACACCACCCTGAAAATCGCCATGCTCAGCGCTGGCATTACTATCAATGACCTCAAGTTCACAAATTAAGTCTGTATTGATGTTGGCGGTTTGAGCATTGCTCGGAGCGCCATAATAATTTGAATCTGCGCTTTCACCAACGGGGTCAAAGGTGTTTGATGTATTGACGCCGTTTACCGTAAATTTATTGGCAAAGTTTGGTGCACCATTAATTGAGATTTTTTCTGGTGCAAGAGAGGCTTGATTACCACTACTATAAGCTTCGCGGTCAAACTGAACATTGGTGTGAGTCTTTAAAAAGTCACTGATACTTTTTTTGCCATTCGGCATCTCTTTAAGCTGTTCTTGATTGTATTTTGCTGTACCGACTTCTTTATGTTGATCTGCTTCAACTACAATCGTATTCATTTGAATTTCGATTGGAGAGGGACTAGTTTCCGCCGAAAATACCTGTGCAGATGGAAGTGCAATAAACATAGCAACATAGAGGGAAGAGTGACAAAAGCGCATAGAGAGTGACGGTGTGAAACGTAATGCAAGCGATTATCATTAACTTAATGAAATTAATCAATAAGAATGAGAATTATTTTCAATTCAAGAAAGCGATTTTATTAAAATAAAAAACCAATCAATAGATTGATCGGTGTGAATTTAATTAGAGATTTTACAGAGAATAGATATGGCGTCCCTACGGGGATTCGAACCCCGGTTACCGCCGTGAAAGGGCGATGTCCTAGGCCTCTAGACGATAGGGACGTTGCGAGGTAGAGCGAATATTAGAGATGTTTCCGATGAAAGTCAAAATAATTTCTTTATTATTCAATGCAATTACTTTTTTCTTGAACATTTCTAAGTTGATGATTCAATAAATACTGTAGGCATCTTTCATTAATAATTTAAGTACCACTAAATGATCAATTTTTGATTTTTAAAAGAACGCTCGTATTACATGGTTTGGAATTGGCTAAAGGTAGATATTTACCTAAATATGAAAAGAGATGAAGAATATGGAGTGATTCTTCATCTTAAGGATTTTAGAATTTAAAGGTTACGTCTGCGACCACTTGGCGTCCAATTTCTGAATACAATTTAGAGCCTGCAACATATAAATTATTTCGGTTGGTCAAGTTGTTTATGGTCAGACCGAAAATAGCTGAGTGGTCTTTATTAATCTTGTGCTCATAGGTGGTACGCATATCCCAGCTAAAACGAGGTTTCACATCTTGAAGCACATACGTATCCAGTTTAACGCCTTCATGAATCACTTTGTCATTTGAGCTGAGCACTTGCTCAAAGCTGTCTTTATAACTGAAGAAGTTAGAAATCGTGAGCGGGAGATGGTCAAAATGCATATCCCATTTTATACGTGCAGTAATGGGCTGATTAAAGTTTGATGCTGGACGGTCGGAATAATGAATAATTTTTCCATTATAAGAAACCAATTCTTCCATGTCTGCTTCATTATAGTCTTCCGTATAATCCGGTGTACCGCGGAAAGTTTGGCTGTAATTTATGGCTAAGCCTAAGTTATGATGAGTTCCTTTAACTTGAAGTGGTTCAAGGGTATCTATGCCCAAAGTTACGGTATTGTTCTTTCCGTAGCCATTGTTACCAAATTCAAATGATCGATTGAATCCACCACCCACTGAAATGCTACTTCGGTTACGCGAGATTTCGTCTTTATACTGGCGATTCACCCATTTTAACGCGATATTGGTGTTTTTATATTGGCTAGCGACACCTAAAATAAATTCATCTGCATAAGGTGTTTTTAAGTCAGATTTGCGGGTAGCACTCACATTATAGTTTTGCTGTTCAGTCCACGCGGCATTTTGATCCTCACGTGAGATTTTAAAGTCTAAGCCCATTAATGCTTGACGTAAATCGGTGATGTAGGTGGGTGCACTATAGTAACGATTCCAACCAGTAGTCAGCTCTAGGGTTGGATTGTAAAAGGGTTGATAACTAAATCGAGTTCGTGGCGCAATATTTAAATTATTATTTGACTGGTCATAATCGGCGCGGACGCCAAAGCGCGCTTTAAGCTTATTCCAGTGAATATCATCTTCAGCAAATAAGTAGGCTTGCTGGTATGTACCTTGGAATGTACCTGCTTTATAAAGCGATCCACTACCAAAATATTGGCCATTATAAATTGTAGGTACTTTAGCATTGATAAATGTGCTTGTTGTTGCCTCATCACAAAATAAATCATCAGCTTGGCATTGGCCACCATCGAGATCATATAGATTTTTAGCCACGCCTGAGGTCACGCCGTAAAAGGTCATGTAGTCTTTGGTACGCTCCCATTTAACGTCATTGCGGTTGTAGCCTAAACCGGCACTGATGTGATGCGCAGTTGAAGCAAAATTGATGACATTAAAGATACTTTCTAATTCATAGTTGAAGCTATGTTGGGCTAAATCAATACTTGCATTCGATGAACCTTCCATAGCTTTTGAGCTCGGATCAGACCAATTTTTGGAGTCAGGCGCGTATAGCCAATTGATACCGTAGTTTTTGTCAGCCAGTCTCGAATTATCAATTTGCTGATAATTAATTTTTTGAGTGACCTTGGCCAGATCATATATTTTACTGTGCTGCGCGAAAATTAAAGCAGATTCGTTATGGGTATTATGGTGAGAATTGATGCGTTTTTCTGCGTAGCCATTACTTTCTGAATTACCCAAAGTCAGACCAAATTTCATTGAAGTGAAAGGGTCAGGATCATAGAAAAAAGTCCCGCCTAAATTTTGATTTATCTTCTTTTGATCAATCATTTTCGGGCTGTCTAAACCACTGAGCACATTAATATTTGATTGTCGGTGCGAGGCAAATAAATTAATGCCACTATGTTCTGAGAGCTTGCTGTAAATATTGGTACTTAAACCTTGGCGGGTATATTGTTTTTGGTTTTCTTGTGAAGACTCGCCATCAAACAGGCCTTTATCTGCATCTGTTTTTAGGTGATAGGAAACCCAGTCACTACTGGTATAGTCATAAGAAATACTGCCATGAATTTTGCCAATTTCAGAGGTTGGTGCACAGGTGTCTGCTGAAATGACGCCACCCGTAAATCCACCATGCTTGGCGCTGATATTGCTGTCGAGTAACTCCAAATTACACAGTAAGTCCGTATTGAGTGCAACGCCTTGAGAGCCTGCGTCAATACCGCCATAGATACTTGTCCCTGCACCTACGGGATCTAAAATATTGGTATTGCTCACCCCATTAATCATAAATTTATTTTGAAATGATTGTGCGCCATGAATTGAAATTTCGCTGGGTTTTAAATTGGCTTGTGTGCCTGCAGCCAAATGATTATTACTAAATTGAACATTTGGATTCACTTTTAAAAAATCTGTAATGCTTTTTGAGCTGTTGGCTGTGCGTTGTAGATCTTGCTGGTTATACGTGCTTCTTCCAATTTCGGGTGCTGCTTTGGCCTTGACCACGATGGTGGTGAATTTTAAATATTCATCATCTGAAGGAATTGGACTTTCTAGATTTGTTTCAGCCCAAAGATTTGAGCTGAGGATGCTACATACAGCAAGCGTTAAGGTAGAAGGAGCAAATCGCATAATAAAATTTAGTAATTAAAAACAAAAATGATTATCATTACATATTGGCATAATATCAATGCAATTGAGAATTATTTGCATCAATAAAAGTGTATTTAAGTCAAAAAATAAACAAATAAATCAGAGGAAGCAGAAAATAGCGTCCCTGCGCGGGAGGGGCTTAAAACATATTAGATAATTTTAAGTCGGGCAGGGACGTATAGCGTGGCGCGGAAGCTTATTGTTCCGATACCAATGTGTCGAGCAAATGTGGTCCGAGTTTATTTAAAATAAAGCAGAACAATTCAGCCGTTTTTTGCGTGTCATACAGTGCAGAATGTGCTTCTTTACCATCGAATTCGATACCCGCTTGAATGCATGATTTAGCCAAAACAGTTTGACCAAACATAACAGCGCTTAACGTAACGGTGTCGAACACAGAAAAGCTATGAAATGGATTTTGATTTTTAGTGCCTGTACGAGCAATGGCAGCTTGTACAAAACCTAAGTCAAAATGTGCATTGTGTCCTACCAATACAGCGTGGGTGCAGTTTTGCTTGCGGCGCACTTCATTGACAGCTTTAAATATACGCTTAAGCGCAGATTTTTCGTCTTCAGCCATGGCCATACGCATGGGATTGAAAGGATCAATACCAATAAAGTCCAATGATCTGCGGTCTAGGTTTGCACCTTCAAACGGATTGATATGCGCGTGGTGCGCTTCGCCCGGTACAAATTTGCCCTCTGCATCATACACAATAGGTATGGCTGCAATTTCCAGTAAGGCATCAGTCTGTGCATTAAAGCCTGCGGTTTCGACATCGACAACAACAGGCAAGAATCCACGGAAACGCTGACCAATTACTGGTAGAGTTTCATCAGTCACACTTTTCTCCATTGGATGGTTTTACCCGCATACAACGGAATAATTTTTTCACCATCCAAATAGTCAAAACTTTCAGGGATCACTTGATCTTCTTTTACCAATGTAATGGTATTGGTATTGCGTGGCAGGCCATAGAAGTCCGCGCCGAAGTGGCTTGCAAAACCTTCTAAACGGTCAATTTTGCCGACTTGATCAAATGCTTGAGCGTATAGCTCAATTGCGGTAGGTGCACTATAACATCCTGCACAGCCACATGCATTTTCTTTAGCATTTTTTGAGTGTGGCGCGCTGTCTGTACCCAAGAAGAATTTAGGATTACCACTTGTAGCCACTTCAAGGAGTGTTTGCTGGTGCGTTTGGCGTTTTAAAATAGGCAAGCAGTAGAAATGAGGCTTAATCCCACCCACAAGCATGTCATTACGGTTAAATAATAAATGTTGTGGTGTGATGGTCGCTGCTACATTACGGTCTTGTTCCAATACAAAATTGGCTGCTTCGCTAGTCGTGATGTGTTCTAGTACTAATTTTAGTTTCGGGAACTGTTTTAATAGCGGAGAAAGGACTTCATCTAAGAAGCGCTTTTCGCGGTCAAAAATATCAACGTGGTTATGGGTCACTTCACCGTGTAGGAGTAATGGAACTTGATGTTCTTCCATTTGCTCAATTACACCGTAGACTTTAGAAATGTCGCTTACGCCACTGTCAGAGTTTGTGGTAGCGCCAGCAGGGTAGAGCTTAATCGCGTTAACAAATTCTGAATCTTTAATTTTTTTGACTTCAGCAGGTGAAGTGTTGTTGGTGAAGTACAACACCATACGAGGGTCAAAGTGAACACCTTCAGGAACATGCGCCATGATACGTTCGCGGTATGCATTGGCTTCTTCTACAGTCTTAACGGGTGGAACAAGGTTTGGCATACAAATCGCGCGAGAAAACTGCTGCGCTAAATCTGGAACTGTTCGTTTTAATGCTAAACCATCACGTAAATGCGCGTGCCAATCATCTGGCTGCAGAAGAGTAATCGTATTCAAGGCAAATTCAAACTTGGAAATAAAACAGATGATAATGCAAAAAGTGTGAAAATGGTAACGGGAATTAAAGACAAATGGTGTGATTTTTATAAATAAAATGACAATTATGTGTTATTTTGACATGAATAAAAAAACAACATGTATGCTTGGAAATGGAATACAAGTATCACCTTGCAAAGCTGCAATACGACAAAGAAAAAGTTGAAGAGTTGATTGCTCAGCAAAGCAGCAGCATTGGACGCGTGTTTCCACAAAAAATGGAGCATGAGTTCTGGCAAAAAAACCTAGAGCGGGCCCGTAAGCATATTGAAAGAAACTTATGGTCTGGGGTTTTGGTTTATTTTTTATTTGTTGTGGTCATGGTGCCCACAGATTATTGGATTGTAGATCCGAATTATTTTAAGCATGATTTTTCTCAATGTTTGTTGGGTTTATTAAATGGTGCGATGAGTCTTCTCGGCCTTTATTTTTTTTCTACACAGAAGAAATTAAAGCCCTATTTTAAAATTGCATCGATGGTTGTGTTTTTTTGGACTATTGTCTCAATGTCTTGGCTCACGTTTACGGTACAAACGGAAGACTTGAAGCATCAGGCTTTAGTTATTATCTGCGTTATTTATATTTTGGCTTATATACTAACGGGTATACGTCCCTTGCACATGCTGGCGATTGGGGTACTGGCCGCCATTTGTTCTGTGGTGATTTTGGTATTATCCATTGAAATTAACATCTTATTATTGGCACGTGTGCTTATTGGTGCGAGCTTTTTAGGCTTTGTCATTAGTCACATGATCTTTGCACGTGAGCGAATGATTTATTTATATACTGCGCGCGCTAAAATTAGTGAACAAATTCATCGTATACATAACACAGAGCTTTTACATTTAAGTCAGCATGATGAGCTCACACAGATCTCTAATCGTCGTACTTTCGATGAAATGCTACATAACTTCTATACGCAATCTCGTGCGGATGAATCACCCCTTGCAGTATTGTTTATTGATGTTGATCATTTTAAAAATTATAACGACTTCTACGGCCACCAAAAAGGCGATGATGTTATTTCGGCAATTGCACTGAATATTAAAAACGCCATTCGTCACATGGACTTTGTTGCACGTTATGGTGGCGAAGAGTTTGTCGTGCTATTGCCTGAAACCGATGCACATGGTGCTTATGCAGTGGCATCTAATATTTATAAAGCAATTGATCGTTTAGAAATTCCACATGAAAAATCATTGGTCTCTAATCGAATTACCATTAGTTTAGGTATTACGGTATATCGCGGTGAAGAGATGAGCCAAGACGATCTTTTGAGTATTGCTGATCAGGCACTTTACCGTGCGAAGCAACTTGGGCGTAATCAAATTTACTATCAATCTATCCGTTCAGTCACGTTAACTTCTTAGATATAGTCGGGCTGTAAATGCCATTAAAGTGAATCACGCTAAATTGAATCATCTGTTTAAAATAAAAAACCGCGCTCAAAGCGCGGTTTTTTTAGACTGAACTAAAACTTAGTTTTTGTCTTTAAGTTGTGGAACAGCAGAAGCTGTACCTACTGCAAGTAAACCTGCACCAGTGTAGATACCTAATTTTGCACGAGTATCAGTGATGTCGAGGTTACGCATAGTCAATTGACCAATACGGTCTGCAGGAGAGAACATTGAATCGCCTTTTTCCATAGTCAAGCGTTCAGCTTCGTAGGTAAGGTTTTCAGATTCAGTGTTCATAATCGTGTAGTCATTACCACGACGAAGTTCTAAAGTCACAGTACCTGTGATTGCTTTAGCAACCCAACGCTGTGCAGTTTCACGAAGCATAAGCGCTTGAGAATCGAACCAACGACCTTGGTAAAGAAGACGACCTAAACGTAAACCGTTGATACGGTATTGTTCGATTGTATCTTCGTTATGAATACCTGTCACAAGACGCTCGTAAGCGATGTGAAGAAGCGCCATACCTGGAGCTTCGTAGATACCACGAGATTTCGCTTCGATAATACGGTTTTCGATTTGATCCGACATACCTAGACCATGACGGCCACCGATACGGTTTGCTTCAAGAATAAATTCTACTGGATCTTCGATACGTTTGCCGTTGATTGCAACAGGGAAGCCTTCTTCAAAAGTAATTGATACTTCTTCAGGAGCGATTGCAACGTCTTCTTTCCAGAATGCAACGCCCATGATTGGATCAACAATTTTGATACCCGCGTTAAGGTATTCAAGATCTTTCGCTTCGTGCGTAGCACCTAGCATGTTTGAGTCAGTTGAATACGCTTTTTCTTTTGACATTTTATAGTCAAAACCATTGTCGATCAGGAACTGTGACATTTCTGCACGGCCGCCTAATTCGTCAATAAAAGTTTGGTCTAACCAAGGCTTATAAATTTTAAGTGCAGGGTTAGTCAACAAACCATAACGGTAGAAACGCTCAATGTCGTTGCCTTTGTAAGTAGAGCCGTCACCCCAAATGTTAACGTCGTCTTCTTTCATTGCTGTAACAAGCATCGTACCTGTTACTGCACGGCCTAGTGGCGTAGTGTTGAAATATGGAACACCGCCAGTCGAGATGTGGAACGCGCCACATTGAATCGCTGCAATACCTTCTAATGCAAGCTGCAAACGGCAGTCGATTAGACGAGCTTTTACTGCGCCGTAAGCTTCAGCTTTACGCGGAATCGCATCATAGTCATCTTCATCAGGCTGACCTAGGTTTGCTGTGTAAGCATACGGTTCAGCGCCTTTTTGTTTCATCCACAATAAAGCAGCTGAAGTATCTAGACCACCAGAAAAGGCAATACCAACTTTTTTGCCTACTGGGACATTCTGCAAGATAGTTGCATTATCAGACATTGTTAATCCTAACGATATTAATATAGGCACCTAGAGTGGGTGGCCCGAGAGAATATAGATTTCTTTAATTGTAGCACTTTTAGCGCTAAATTTTTTCAAAAAAAATTGCACTGAAAAAAATTAATAGATTAAAAAGCTAAATTTAATCGGTTCTGATTATGGCTGTGCTTTGGATTGTTATTGCTTTAGTGAGATTAAGTGACCTAAAAGATAGGGCTGAGAACGTCAAAAAATGACGTATTTTCATTGAGGTGTTGCTATTTTTCCAATGTATTGCCTCATGAAGATCATGTTAAATGAACAGGTGCCATATTTAGCTATATAATGGGACAAGTTTTGGCTGTGGCTCATGTTTTATGACAGGTAAGAGAGATATTTTTGTTGACAGTTGATTTATCTAAATTGGCTTAAAATAGCGATCGGAGTGTTGAAAGATGGATTGCTTTTATTAATATTTAATAAAGATTTATAGAATGTTATGCTCGGCATAGTTCACTTATTTATATGTATGTATCCAATAGGGCCATTGTATAAAACAGCCGTCGGAGAGAATTGATGCTCAACAATAAATTGCCACCACTTTATCCGCATTTAAAAAGTAAAAACGAGACATTAAGTTTAATTCATGGCATTTATGCAGGCATATTAAGCTGTGCATTGGCAGTTGTATTGTATTTGGAGTATCAGCAACATACGATGAACGTGGTGGAGCTAAGTGTATTGTGTGCTGGTATTGGGCTGTTAATTGCACTCAATATTGTGGCTTGTCTCAAAGTGAAGAAAGGTGCCAATCAGGGACTGATTTTGTCGCGGATTTTAGCTGTATTGATGCTTTTGAGCTTTCCGATCGGCACGCTACTGGGTGCTTTTGCATTATGGAAAAGTTTAAAGTCTCAGTGGGAAGTTTAAACTTCAGGTGTGGGGGGCGGCTGAAATTATTTTTAAATGAAGCTTGCTTAGAGTAGAAAGGTCGTTTGAAATAAAGTCGTGATAGCTGGTGCTTTGCCTGCATAGCTGTTTAAGCACACTTTTTTGATAAGCAATTGAAAATAAATATGACAAAACATGTATTTTTGTTTTAAAAAATATCTTAATTATTCAATTGTCTATAAGATTTATTGTAGGAAGTGATCTGAATAATTGACGTTATTGACAGTTTCTACAGATAAAAAAATAAAATTGCCATAAACAAAAAATAAAAACGATTTAAAGTAGTATGCAACAAGTTGCAAAGCCCATTATAAGGATTCGCCATGACAACTAGCTATGCAAATATATTAAAGCCCCTGCATTTAGGATTTACTACCATTAAAAACCGTGTGGTCATGGGTTCTATGCATACCGGGCTAGAAGACCGTTTTTATAATTATCCTAAATTGGCTGCCTATTTTGGTGAGCGTGCCAAAGGGGGAGTTGGTCTGATTATTACGGGCGGTATTTCGCCTAACCGCTCGGGATGGCTATTACCTGCCGGCGGTACAATGAATACCTTGGGTGATATTGCACCGCATCGTTTAGTCACACATGCTGTACACAAGCATGGCGCAAAAATATTGATGCAAATCTTGCACGCAGGACGTTATGGTTATCAGCCGTTTGTTGTATCTGCGAGTCCAATCAAATCGCCTATTTCGCCATTTAAACCACGTCAAATGAGCGAAAAGCAAATTTTAGATACCATTCAGGATTATGCACATACCGCAGGCCTTGCACAAAAAGCAGGATATGATGGTGTGGAAATTATGGGTTCGGAAGGTTATTTACTGAACCAGTTTTTAAGTCGCCATGTGAATCAGCGTCAGGACCAATGGGGTGGTGACATTGAAAACCGTATGCGCTTTGCAGTGCAGATTGTGAAAGCCATTCGTGCACAAGCGGGTGAAAAATTTATAATTTGTTTCCGTTTATCACTATTGGATTTAGTGCATGATGGCAACACTATGCAAGAAGTTATTACTGTTGCGAAGGCATTAGAAGCAGCAGGTATTACCTTATTAAATACAGGCATAGGTTGGCATGAAGCACGTATTCCAACCATTGTGACGTCAGTACCACGCGCGGCATTTGTGGACTATACCGCAGAAGTGAAAAAGCATGTATCTGTGCCAGTGATTGCATCTAACCGTATTAACATGCCTGAAACAGCAGAAGAAATATTGGCCGCAGGAAAAGC
Organism: Acinetobacter sp. WCHAc060006; assembly: GCF_004209135.1. Classification (NCBI taxonomy): domain Bacteria; kingdom Pseudomonadati; phylum Pseudomonadota; class Gammaproteobacteria; order Moraxellales; family Moraxellaceae; genus Acinetobacter; species Acinetobacter sp. WCHAc060006. Next base: position 14,130 of record NZ_SGSS01000038.1, read on the forward strand.
CGATATGGTGCAAATGGCACGTCCTTTATTGGCCGATCCATTTTGGGTAAATAAAACGGCGACCAACCGTGTTGATGAAATTAATACTTGTATTGCCTGTAACCAAGCGTGTTTAGATCATACTTTTAAAAATCAACGCGCAACGTGTTTGGTCAACCCTCGCGCAGCTTATGAAACTGAATTGGTATATGTAAAAGCCAAAAAAGCTAAACGGATTGCCGTAGTAGGTGGTGGTGTGGCAGGTATGTCTGCAGCGACTGTGGCAGCCAGCCGAGGCCATCATGTGACTTTATTTGAAGCGACTAATGAAGTTGGCGGTCAGTTTAACTTGGCTAAAGTTGTGCCAGGCAAAGAAGAATTTCACGAGACTATTCGTTATTTCAAAGTGCAGCTTGAAAAAACGGGTGTCGATTTGCGTTTAAATACCAAAGTAAACCGTGAGCAATTAGAGCGTGAAGGTTTTGAAGAAGTGATTGTGGCAACAGGTGTTGTACCACGTGCTTTAAAAATTGAAGGCAGTGATGCACCTCAAGTCTTATCTTATGCTGAAGTTTTGCGTGGTGCGCCTGTGGGTGAGCGCGTTGCCGTGATTGGTGCGGGTGGTATTGGTTTTGATGTGTCAGAGTTTTTACTCAAGCCACCACATCAAAAACAGCCACAGCCTTTAAATGAATGGCAACGTGAATGGGGCGTAGATCCAAATGTAAATTATGTGTCTGAAGGTGGTATGCAACCTGCAGAAATTCATCCACCAGTACGTGAAATTTATTTGTTACAACGTAAAACTACAGCTTTGGGTGCGGGTTTGGGCAAAACCTCTGGCTGGGTTCACCGTGCACAATTAAAGAAACATGCGGTGCGTATGCTACGCGGTGTGCAGTATAAAGCTGTGACCACTGAGGGATTATGGATTGAAACAGCTGGGCATGATCAGTTGTTGCGTGTAGATACCGTTGTGGTGTGTGCAGGGCAAGAGTCTGTGAAAGATGTGATGCCTCAATCTACAGAACATACACTTGCAAATTACCATATTATTGGTGGCGCAAAATTGGCAGCAGAATTAGATGCGAAGCGTGCAATTCGAGAAGGTGCTGAATTGGCAGCCAGCTTATAATGGTTTTGGTGAAACAATATTCATTTGAATGGTTTAACTGAATTTTTTGCTTGTCATCCTAGGGAAAGCACCGTATGATGGCGCACATGGAAGCGTGGCAGAGCGGTTTAATGCACCGGTCTTGAAAACCGACGAGGGCTTATACCCCTCCGTGAGTTCGAATCTCACCGCTTCCGCCAAATTCAAAAACCCCAATCGAAAGATTGGGTTTTTTTTTATGGATTGATTTTTTTAGATGAACTTTAATTTAAAAAACAGATTGTAAATATTAAAATAAACAGTTTTAACGATTTAAATTCATTCTTTATAGTGTGCGCATTAAACAAGCAAATCCAATACAAGCATTTACCAGTGGGCTTGGGTGGATCTTTTGTAGAATGCTGGCAATGAGGATGTACGAAATGTTAAAACTAATGACGGCTGTAATCGTAGCGACTGTACTGAGCGCTTGTGCTTTCGATCCTGTGGCTTATGAGCAATTGCGCCAAACAGAAAATTTGCAACACAACCGTACAATGGGCTAAGCACAGTTATCATCGGTTGTTTGTGTAAAGTAAAAGCAATTAAAAAAAGCCCTGAAGAATCAGGGCTTTTTAAGTGTTTATTTTTTAAAGTGAAGCCTATATATAGTTAAGCCACTTTTTCTGGTAAATCAAACCAAATCACTTGTGTGTCTTCCAGGGCTTCAATTTCACTATGCTCTAGAAAGGCAATTGCACCGCCAGTTTCAATGGTATGTTCTGCAATTTTGATTTTGCCTTCTACCACATGCACATAGTTTAAATGCTGGGTTTGCTCAACAGGTAGTTTTTGACCTTTGCTGAGTACCGCAGTTTTCACTTCAGCATTTTGGCGGATATGCATCGGTGCATTGTCATTTGGACCACAGATCAAATGCCATTGATTTGGCGCTTCATGTGGGTCAAGGCGAATCTGTTGATAATTCGGTTTTGCATCACGCTCATTTGGAATAATCCAAATTTGCAGTAAATGTACCTGTTCATCACCTTGATTCATTTCGCTATGACGGATACCTGTACCAGCACTCATCAATTGCCATTCACCGGCAGCAATGCCGCCGTGGTTGCCCATACTGTCTTTATGGGTAATGGTGCCTTTTAACACACAGGTTAAAATTTCCATATTGTCATGTGGGTGCTGGCCAAAGCCTTGATGACCATCAATGAGGTCATCATTGATTACACGAAGTGCACTCACGCCCATATAGTCAGGGTTATACCAATTACCAAAAGAGAAGCTGTGTTTAGATTCAAGCCAGCCCATTTTCACATGGCCACGGTTTTCACTTGGATGTAAGAACGCATTCATGACGGTCTTCCTGTATTATTTTTAACTTGAAGTTATTTTAGTGTTTTATATCTGTTTTAAATACAGCGAAAAAGCAATGTTATGTTGCAAAAATGAGATGATAAAATTAGCTTTAATCAGTATAGTTTGATTAAAAGGTGCTGAGTTACAGCATTGGCAATGGATATTCTGTGCATATTATTTGGGTTATAGTGGTCAAATATTAGTAATCTAAAATAGAAAAAGGCGTTTCTCTTTGCAGAAAAACGCCTTGTTTAAGCAGAAGCAGGCCTTCGATTATTCTAAGAATTTAACCGTTACGCCTGATTTTACTTTCTTACCAAGATCGTTAGCATCCCAGTTGGTTAAACGGATACAGCCGTGTGAAGCAGTTTTAGAAATTGCAGACGGATTAGGTGTACCGTGAATACCGAATGATTTTTTGCTTAAACCAATCCAGATATTGCCGACAGGACCATTTGGACCAGGTGGTAATGACAGTGGCTTTTTGTTGTTGCCCTGAACAAAGTTAGATGGCGAGTAGCTGTACCAAGGGTTTGGTGCAACACCTGTCACTTTGTATGTGCCTGTTGGTGATGGTGTGTCCGAGCTACCAATGGTTGCAGGGAATGAACCGATCATTTGGTTACGACTGTTAAATAAATACAGTTGTTTTGCACCTTTATGGGCAACAATTAAATGAATGTCTTCTGGTACTTCGTTACGAATGTTCGCAACAATGATCTTTTCACCAGCTTTTGCAAAAGTTGCTTTAGGATTTAATTTCTTTAAGAAATCTTCGTCCATGTGGAACTTTTCACCTAACATTTCAGTCACACGTGTGTAGTACAAGCCTGGCATTTTGGCTTGAAGTGCGTAGTCATGTGGAATTGACTTTGCATACGGGCCTTTAATATCTGCATCGGTAATGGTGTATTCAATAAATGCAGCTTTGCCAGCTTGGTTAGCAACAAGCTTATCCCAAGTTTCTTTGGTCAGTGTACCTGTAGGTTTAATGCCATTCATCTGTTGGAAAGAGGCAATCGCTTTTAAGGTGTTTTTACCGCTAGAGCCATCAATTGCACCAGGTGACGCATGCGCATTGTTTAGCATCACGTGTGCACGTGCATAAACAGGGAATTGGCCTTTACCAATATTTTCAAACCACTGCGCATTATTCATGCCATCTAAAGTCCAAGAGGCTTTAGCCGCAGGTGAGGTTGTCGCTGGCGTTGTTGTGGTTGTAGCATTACCAATATCAGCTGTCTGATCTTCAGTATTTTGTAATGTATTGAGCGTATCAGAAGCGCTATTTAAATCTTTTTGTTCTTGAGCAGTAATTTTTGCAGAAGTATTCGCGACAGGCGAAGAAGCAGCGTCAGAAGCTAGAGGATCAATTGGGTCTTGAACAGCAACATCTGTGAGAACTTTTGGATTTAATGGTTGTTCAGCAGTAGATGCGGCTAAAGCTGTACCAGCAAATATGCAACTTAAACTCAAAGTGAGTATTGTGCGAACGAACATATAATTCAACCTTAAGAATTATTCATTTACTATGTGAAAAACGGCTACAAGTATTGCAGAAAAAAATGGGCGGTGCAGTAATTGTTTTGTGTAATTATCATTTTTAGCATTGAACTTGATCGGTTTTTAAAACGCTGAGAAGTTATTAAATTATGAGCCTTTTTGTTATTATGGGCGAAATGTCGAGAAATGATAGGAAAGTACATGACGACCTTAAAAAATGATCGTTTTTTGCGTGCTTTATTGCGTGAACCAGTTGATACAACACCTGTTTGGATGATGCGTCAAGCTGGACGTTATTTACCAGAATACCGTGCCACGCGTGCGACAGCGGGTGACTTCCTATCGCTATGTAAAAACCAAGATTTTGCTTGTGAAGTCACTTTACAGCCTTTACGTCGCTATGAGCTTGATGCTGCGATTTTATTTTCAGATATTTTGACCGTGCCTGATGCCTTAGGCTTAGGTCTGTACTTTGAAACAGGTGAAGGTCCAAAATTTCATAAAACAGTACGTACCGAGCAAGATGTTGCGAATTTACCTAAGTTAAATGTCAAATCTGACTTAGATTATGTCATGAATGCAGTGTCAACCATTCGTTCAGCTTTGGGTGGTCAAGTTCCACTGATTGGTTTTTCGGGTAGCCCTTGGACGCTAGCAACTTATATGGTTGAAGGTGGTTCAAGTAAGGATTTTCGTTTTACCAAGCAAATGATGTATGCACAACCTGAAGTTTTGCATGCGTTGTTGTCGCACTTAGCCGATGCTGTAACCGATTATTTAAATGCACAAATTGATGCAGGCGCACAAGCGGTGCAGATTTTTGATAGCTGGGGTGGTGCTTTGGCACATCGCGAATACATTGAATTTTCGTTGAATTATATGCAACGCATTGTGAATGGTTTACAGCGTGAAAAAGATGGTCGTAAAGTCCCAGTCATTTTATTTACCAAAGGTGGTGGTCAGTGGTTAGAGCCAATGATCGCAACGGGTGCAGATGCTTTTGGCCTAGATTGGACAACCAACTTGCACACTGCACGTCAAACAGTAGCAGGCCGTGCAGCATTGCAAGGTAATCTAGACCCAGCAACTTTATATGGCACGCCAGCTTCAATTGCCAAAGCCACCAAAGCGATGTTGGATGATGCTTATGCCAATGGTGAAAAAACGGGCTATGTTGCAAACTTAGGTCATGGAATTACACAATGGGTCGATCCTGAAAACCCACGTGCATTCATTGATACTGTGCATGAATACAGCGCTAAGTATTTGTAAAACATACTTGGAAATACTTAGGATTCAACAGTGATTGCCATTTTAAAATCATGTTTTGAGTTCTCATATAAGGCAGCTTCGGCTGCCTTATTTGGGATACTGCTGTTAATTGCCTTTGTGGTGACGGCTTCGATGGGAAGCACAGAACATTGGGGCTTTTTCCGTTACGACTATTTATTATTTTATGCCCTAATTATTCAGATCTGTTTGCTGTATTTAAAATTAGAATCTTGGGCTGAAGCTAAAGTCATTGCGCTATTTCATGTGGTTGCAATGGTCATGGAAATATTTTTAACTCATCCGCAAATTGCATCGTGGCAATACCCACAGCCTGCGGTATTTAAAATACTCACTGTACCTTTATTCGCAGGGTTTATGTACTCAGCAGTGGGGAGCTTTTTTGCCCGTTCCTTGCGTTTATATCAGGTTTCATTTGAGAAACTTCCTAGCATTGCCAATATGCTCAGCCTTGCTGTGCTGTCTTATATTAACTTTATGAGCAAGTTTTTTATTCCGGACTACCGTGCGGTTTTGTTTGCATGGAGTGTGTTTATTTTCTGGAAAACTAAAATCACATTTAGATTGAATTCTCATCAATTCCAATTGCCAATGTTACCTGTATTGGTTGTTTTGGCCTTTATAATTTGGATTGCAGAAAATATTAGTACCTTTTATCAAATCTGGTTGTATCCGAGTCAAGTGGATGCATGGCACATGGTGGGATGGGCGAAGCTAGGTTCTTGGTATTTATTACTTTTATTGAGTTTGGTTCTGGTGTTAAACATACTGGGTGAACGTAGCCAATTAGGCCAATGGCGCTTAAAAGCTGAGCCAAATCAGTAGTTGGTCGAATATTACAATTTGACTTCAAAATAGCTTTGCTTTTGGGTAAAGCTTTCGTCTAATCTACAGTTGCGTAAAGTAATACGCTAATTAAAAAATGACACTCATAAAGTGATTTCTGGAGAAACATCATGTTAAAAAAAATAGCTTTAGCTGCCGTTTTAGCAGTAGGTTCAACAGCTGCATTTGCTGATCGTGATGCGGGTTGTGGTATCGGTTCACAAGTATGGGCTGGTCAGTCTGGTAAGCTTCCAAAATTACTAGCTGCAACAACGAATGGCATTTTCTTTAACCAACTTTTTGGTATTACATTTGGTACGATTGGTTGTAATGGTTCAGGTACAGTAACTGCACAAGCAGTGACATTTACCAATGAAAATTCTGAAGCTTTGGCGCGTGATATGGCAGTAGGTCAAGGTGAGAGCCTGAATGTATTGGCTGAATTACTTCATATTAAAGCAGAAGATAAAGCACGTTTCTTTGCGGTATCTAAAGCTAATTTTGCAGAAATTTACGCATCTGAAAATTCAAATTCACTACAAGTATTGTCTTCTTTACAGTCAGTAATGGCGAAAGATGAAGTGCTCAAAGCATACGTATAATAATGCAGCACAAAGCCCTGTCTATATGACGGGGTTTTTTATGTCTTTTTGATTCATATTATTGCTTAGATTATAAATTATGAAATTACTGTGTTGGTTGGTGGTGTTGTGTATGCCAAGTGTAGGACTTGCTGCGACAGAGCGTGCTCAAGCAAATTCGATAGATGCTACCAATACGCCCATGCCGATTCAGAACTCATCTAGTCAATATGTAATTCATGCGGAGAAAATTCAGCACTATATACAGCAAGCACATACGCTTCAATTGGCGCAGCGGCCAACATGGCAAGCTTTAATGTATCGTAATGCGAAAGGGCAAAGTGATGTTCAGTATGCAAAGTATTTTGTCAGTGCGAAGGGTGCACAAGATTTACAAGCCGAACTCGATGCCAATATAGAGGCATTATTTAAAGCCAGTGAAGATAATGCATCAGTACGTTGCCAATTTCCTGCACGTAGCCAATGGCTTATTCAGGTACTAGAGATTCCAGCAGCTGAGTTGCCTGTAGTTCATTGCCCTGATTTAGATGATTGGTACAGTAAAATTAAGCCTTATAAAGCCACAGTGATTTATGCAACTGACTTTATGGGCAATCCTAGCTCGATGTTTGGTCATACCTTATTAAGGATAGATCCTGCCAATCAAAAACAGCTGAACTTAGTATCTTATGCAATCAATTATGCGGCAACGGTACAAAGCGCAGAGAGCTGGTCTTATGCATGGAAGGGTTTAACAGGACAATATCCTGGTGAATATTCACTGATGCCATATTATCGCAAAGTGAAGGAATATGGCGATTTTGAAAGTCGTGATTTGTGGGAATATGAGCTGAATTTAACAGAGCAGGAAACGCAGTTTCTGGTGCTTCATATTTGGGAAATGCAGCATGTCAGTTTTCCTTATTATTTTGTGAGTGATAACTGTGCATATCGTATTTTAGGCCTGCTTGATTTGGTCCGCCCTGAGTTGCATTTAGCAGAAAATTTTAAACACACTGCAATCCCTATTGAAACCATAAAAATTTTAGAGCAAAAGGGTTTGGTCAGCCAAAAAATATATCGACCAGCTTTAGAAACACAATTACTGGCACAGGCCAAACAGCATGGGGCACAGCTGGCTGGTCAGGCACATCAAGTGGCGTGGTCTGAGCCTACACAAATGTCATCTGCACTTGCGCCGTATACACAGAATGATCAAGCAAAAATTCTAGAAATGGGCTATGACGATTTATATTTGGCTCTTACGTCATCTAAAGTGCCTGCAACATTTGCACAACCACGCTTACGTCAACTGTTAATTTTACGTAGTCAAATTCAGCTAGATAAACAGCGCGAAGAGGTCTCTACGCCTGAGCATGATCCATCACAAGGGCATTATGCTAAAAATGTAATGTTGGCGACGGGCGAATCGCAAGGCAAGGGATTTGTCGAAATATCACATCGGCAGGCCTATCATGATTTAATTGATCCGCCTTGGGGGTATCGCTTAGGAACACAGCTTAAGTTTTTAGAAGGTGCACTGCGTTATCAAGATGATCAGTTAAAACTGAAGCAGTTAGAGCTTCTCTCAGTCAATTCCTATAACCCAATTTCACCCTTTAAAAACCCACTGTCTTGGGGGTTTAACTTAGGTTGGCAGCAGGAAGCTTTAGATGAACGAGGTCAGTTTAGTAAAAACACACAACATGGCGTCGCACGTTTAACGACACAAGCAGGTTATAGCTGGGCCAATGCAGTACATAACTGGTTATGTTATGGACAATTGCAAAGTAATGTTCAAGCCTCATCTGCTTTGGATGATGGCTGGCGCATAGGTGTAGGACCAACAGTGGGCTGTCAGACGGTATGGAATTCAAATATCAATAGCCTGACTCAGTTGGAAATGCCCTATTGGTCGGACAGTCATCAATGGAATCTTCGACTGAACCAGCAAATTCAATATCTGATTCGGCCACAACATAGCTTAAATTTGAGTTATGAATATCAGTTGCAAAATCGGTCAGATTGGAATGAAGTCAAATTAGGCTATCGTTATTTCTTTCAATAGTGACATTTGCTTAACGGGGTCAATCGTCGTGTGAAAAAATAATATGATGCAATCCAGCGCCGAGGTAATGAGTGATGAATATGTGGGGCACTTTTCAACTGGTGGCGCTGTGAAGGATGGCTACTTTGCTTAAGTTTTCATAAAAGGTTTTGAATAATTATTAAGTTTATATTAATCATAGTTATAATTTTGAAAATGAAAGAAAAATCAATGTATTTATAACCTATTTTTTGTGTAGTAACAGCTGTATTATGCCAACTTCTGTAAACCTTAGCATAATATATCATGCCCCAAAATGTTTCTATTCAACTTTCTGAGACTTGGAAAAGTATTTGTGATCAATACTCTGCGCTAGATCACCATTTAACAGTGGAGTTAACTACAAAAAATCTTGATGCATTTGTTGCTGCATTTTATAAGCAAATACTACTTGAGCCTGAATCTGCCGAATATTTTTCAGATAATATTATTCAGAAACGCTTAATAGATACATTAAAAGCATGGTTATTAGAAACTTTTAATGTGGCATTAAATGGTCAATATGAAAGTGCTGTATTAAGACAACAAAAGGTGGGTAATGTACATGCACGTGTAGGCATTCCATCATGGCTTATTATGCGTGGTGTACGTGAAATAGAACGTACAATGTTTGAATATATTGCTTCAGACAACAGTACCAACTACATGAATGTGGTGAGTTATGTGGTGCAACTGCTCGGGTTTTCGACCGAGATTATGTGCCGTACTTATGAGGATAAAACGGCTAAAAACCACGAAGTTAAGCACAGTTATCGACTCTTTTCTGCTATGCAGGATGTGGCAGTACACAAAGACCGTCAGCGTGGTTCATTACTCGACTGGGAAAATGATTTGATGTTTAAGATTTTCTCGGGCCAAGGTAAGTTTTATCAACAGCTATTTTCAAAATCTGAATTTGGTTTATGGTTTATACATAAGGCTTCTTATGCTTTTACGGGTTCAGAACAAGTTGGATTAATCACAAAACGAATATATGAAATAGATGCATTGACAGAAGAATGTATGCTGTTAGAAGGTCGTGAACAATTAATGCTGATGGTGCAGAAAATCCGAAGTATTAACCGTGAAATTCAGCATTTGGTTGATCAGCTATTTCAAGTGACCGAATACATCGAATCTGGTAATGATGCCTTAACCCAGTTATTAAATCGCCGTTATTTAAATACCATTGTAGGGCGT
>NZ_SGSS01000039.1:0-22344 GCF_004209135.1 Acinetobacter sp. WCHAc060006
ATGTGCTGAATTAGCAGGAGACTTTCACTTGGGATATGCTAGGCAGCTAACCGATAAAAGTTCTCTGCTATTTGATTTGGCGTTTTAAAATCCAAACTCTTTTGAATTCTTCGCTGATTATAAAATAACACAATGTATTTTGTAATATCTGCTTTAGCTTCATCTCTGGTTTTATAGTTGCAATGATGCACTAATTCATTCTTGAGTATGCCCCAGAAACTTTCAATCGGTGCATTATCGTAACAGTCCCCACGTTTGCTCATTGAACCTTGAAAATCACATTTTTCCAGTATCTTTCGATATTCATGGCTGCAATATTGGCTGCCTCTGTCCGAATGAACAATTAAGCCTTTCGTTGGTTTTTGATTACGAATCGCCATAGTCAGTGCATTGCAAACAAGTTGTGCGGTCATACGCTCATTTAAGCTATAGCCAACCACTTGTTTCGTGTACAGGTCTTTTACTGCTGCCAAGTATAACCAACCTTCAGCAGTCCAAATGTATGTAATATCGCTTGACCATGCAAGATTGGGCTTAGTCATTGAAAACTGTTGCTCTAGTAAATTTGCGTAGATCGCTCGATTATGATCACTCTTCGTAGTTCTTTTGAAACGCTTATGACGCTTACAATACAGCTGGTTGAGCTTTTTTATTTGACGTACAGCATACGTACTGATTTTGATACCTTGCGCTTGTAAATGCTTAGTTAATCGAATATAGCCATAGCTTTGTTTAGTTTCCTCATGAGCTATTTTGACCAAAATTGTCTGTTGATTTCGCTGAACCAATCTTTTATTCATGCCTCGTTTTAGCCAATCATAAAATCGTGACACTGAAACGTGAAGTAATCTAGCCATAAAGCTAATCGGGAATAAATGTCTTTGCTGTTTCATATAGGCGTACCTTACTGACTTTCTTTCGCAAAGTACGCTGCTGCCTTTTTTAGAAATTCACGTTCCATTTCAGCTGTTTTGAGCTGTTGTTTGAGCTTTTTATTTTCTTCGAGTAAGGCATTTAGATCAGGTGAATATTGTTTAGTGCCTGCTAAGGTGCCAGTCTTTGCTTTATTATTCCAATTTGAAAGAGTTTGCATTGAAATGCCAAGTTGTCTGGCTGTTTCCGATACATTGCCTTGATTGGCTTCAATCAATTTTATTGCTTCAACTTTAAATTCTGCGGTGTAAGTCTTCTGTTTCTTGCTCATGGTAAACTCCTGATGAGTGTCTATAGTTTACCAAGTTAAAACCTCCTGTTTTCTCAGCACACATCATTTGAGCTATTGGAATTCAAAAGATCTAACAAAATACTTCTTTGATTTTCTGCTAACCCTTTTTTTGTACTCCTCGATGAAACAGGTCTTGATGGTCTCCTAGCTTTTAAACTTTTAACCATACATGATATGTTGTGTGAAATTTCACGATCTATTATTTGATTTCTCTCACTGATAATTTGCTTTGCAAACCAATCTAGATAATTAGCAATATACGATATTCTTATATAGGTCGTAGCATTTGATACAGATTCATTGGTTCGTATTTTTGCTCTATTAAACTCTTTTCTTTGAATTATAGGTTTTCTTAATTTTTCATCAGTTTTCTTATCTTTTTTATCTCTAAGATAAATACAAAGGCCTTCTATCTGTTCTGTAGTCAAAAACTGTTTCTTTAAGAAAGTTTCTTCCAATAAAATGTTATTAGTATGACACCATTCTAATAACAACTTAACGGCATTGAGATAGGCTTCTATTGTATTTGAGGCCTTCGCAGAATTTCTGAGCTTACTTGTAGCAAAAAGAGTCGGATACCAATTCGGAACTCCATTGTCATCTATCAAAAGTGAATAACGTTCGCCTGACTCAAATTTTGTTCTAATGAGTTTCATTATGTAGACTCAAAACATTACATTATTTGATGGTACATCATTACCTGTTAAATTCAATTATTATATTTACTTACATGTTAAATTATTATATTTTAATATCAATTATTTATATAAAATTATTTACATAAAAGTCTTTGGTGCATTTAAGTATGGTGGGTCCAGGTATAAAAGTTTGACTTTATTAGCTAATTTCTCTCTTAAAGAGTACAGTGCCAATAGGTTATTCCCCTTAATTAGCAAGTTCTCTTTTAGCTCACCATTTTCGTCAAAAAATTCAAATTCTGTCTCATTGGTTGCGCTGTAATATTCAGGATTGGTAAGTACTTTTGGCTCAAATAATGTATCAATATCTTTTGAATCGACTTCTTGATGTAAAAACTTTTCTGTTGTTTTAACATCTTCGCGAGACATGCCCCCAACCAGCACAGCATCTTTAAATGGGAAATTAATCACTACATTACTGTTATTTTTAATAAAACCTACGTTTTCTTGATTCGCACTGTAGAGTCCAATTTTATTACTAAAGCGTGTGTACTGACCTTTTTTGAGTGAATTTTCCGCCATGTCTTTCCCTACTCTATGCTTTGCCAAAAATGTGAAACTATTTGTTGTGTAATGCCAAAATTTTCACAAATAAGTGTATTACTAATAAGCATGAAAGCAACATAAGGCTGTTCTTTTTTTAGCTAGTTGATTCATAACCTATAAAAAATAGATATGAAAAAGCCCCAATGTTGCAAATGGGACTTTTTTGTTGCCAAGGTTAAACTACTTAGCTAAAACTTGATCCACTGAACCAATTAACTTTCGGATTACTTCACCTTCTAGGGTGTTGTTATAGGTGTGTCATTTCAAATTTAGATTTTATCCCACCTCTTGAACAAGAGTATTAAGAATAAAACTGGATAAGCAATTGGCCATAAAACTGTAAAAAGTATTTTTGATGAATAAGGACTAATTTTCATCAAAATTTTATTAATAAAATAGTACCCCGTTAAAACATAAAAAACCGCACTAAAGTACTGGTGCATATTAATCAGTAAACACCACCAGATAATAGCCCAAAGAATCGCTACAAAAGTAAGGTAAAGGTAGAAAGCTTTATTTAGTTGCATGTTCATCATCTTTGTTCGGCATAACATTACCTTTTAAAAATCTACAATTGATCTAGTTCCCTTAGGAAAAAAACCACTAATTGCTTAGTGGTTCGTTCTGATCTGGTGATTAATTGGATTCCGTGGATATGACAATAGATGTCATATAAAACCTTCTTTGAACTGTCGCCCTTCCAGCGACTCTAAGTGCATTTCAAGGAAATCTATTGCCACTTCTGAGTAATTTGCGTTGGCTGAACAATTCACCAACTTTTCATCACAAAGACATTTTCCCAAATTTGCCAACTGAGTAACCAACTCATTTCGTACAGAAGCCAAGCTGAGAGCTTCAATCTGAGCTTGCAGTTCTTCACTGAAAAACTGCAGTTCCATACGATTACCACATTGTTGTTGCAGTAGATATTTATTTAATACCGCTACGGCTTTAGCGGTATTTAATTCACCGTTCATCAATATTACTTATTGTGACGGTACTGGCTTGGATAAACAGGGTTTGGATCAGCCCATAAACCAAGGCGTTGAGAACGTGCGTTGCTTTCAGCACTCAAAATAATTTTATCTTTGAGATATTCACGATAAGCCCATGCATAGCCATCTTTAACTTGCTTATAGTTAACACTATTCACGATGTTTAAGTTAGGCACTTGGTTTGTACGCATCTGAAAAATGGTACCAAGAGTACGACCGTAGCGGTCCTTACTATTTTCTTGCACATACACAATCGTTTCATGCAAGAAACTGATGTTCTGACGCGATTTCTGACCAAAAGCTTGACTCTTTTCTGGTGCATCAATCTGGTTGAAGCGAACACGGATCTGCTCATTGTTGTTGTTTAAAACGGTGATAGTGTCGCCGTCAGAAATACGTACAACTTTGCCAACAAAATCGGCTTGAGCTGCAGTAGCAACAACAGACATGGATAAGGTTAAAGCTAAACTTTTTAAAGTTGTATTAAGGTTCATTTTGAATCCTTAGTGGGTAAAGAATAGGTAAATTGTATCGCATTACGTAACTGCAATTTTTTTCTTAAAAAATATATTCAGCTGATTAGTTAGGATTTATCCCCTTTCTCTCAAGCCATTTTTTCCATTGAAGTGCATACGCAACTAAACCAGGTTGTTTCGCCGTGCCATTGCGATATATCGCATTAAAAGATGGCGTCCATGAGTGGTAAGCAGCTGCTCTAACCCAAAAATCGGTTGACGGTTTTGTGGTTAATCGATTTCGCAAGATCTTGGCTGCAAGTCGCGCATTCAGACATCCATCAGTACGCACATAATGGCTGTTATAATTTTCAAACATACCGCCACGTTTAAAGTGCATGGAATTGATTTGGAATTGCCCCATATCCAATGAACGGTTTTTGTTTTGCGCTGTTTGTCCATTGGTACCACGCTCTTTGCTATGTATACCCAATAAAACATACAGCGGAACACCTTCTGACCGCGCAGCATGAATAACACAACTCAAAGTAGCGACTCTACCCGGTACGGTTTGATCGTAAGATACACTCGCTTGGTTGTATTGATTGTATTGCGTAGTTGGATAGGTATAAGAAACAGGACGGATATTCTGGCGAACGGGTTGTTGTTGTGGTGCTGGTGCTTGCTGGCCACTAGGTTGTGGTCCATTTTGTGCAACTGCCGTGCGCTCAGTGCTAGTCGGAGTTTCTTCAGTTTTTTGCGGTGTGTACTTCACGCCCAAGTAACGACTCGTAAATCCTCTTGGCTTTGCTGGCGCCGTTTCTTGCTGAGTGTTGGTCATGACCTGAAATGGTCGATATGGTGTACTTGATCCATTAGAATTGACATGGTTTGCATATGCACCTAGAGCCTCAGAACTTTGAGGCAATTGAGCATAAGCAACGCTTGATCCTAATAGAGTCGCAAATAGCGTTGGTTTTAACAGCATATTAATCAGCACCTTTATCGTTGTTGTTGAAATTGTCGATTAGGTGCTGTTTACGGTCAGCTAACTTATTCAGTGTTTCAACTGGCAATGGGTTTTTGCCGTCATACCACGATAAGCTATATTTTTTTGGCGCATAGCGGAACCATGCCAAGAATGGCGCATTCGGTAAAAATAAAAGACCAGTACGGACTTGCCACGCACGATAAGCTGAATTGATGCTAACCATGTATAGATAAAACACCAATAATACACCTGGTACAACAAGCATTGGATATAGCGCTTTAAAGAACATATAAACTACGTACAAGCCTGTAAACATAGATAATGCTAAATACAAATAAGACGAAAACTGATGGTTTTTAACAAGCTTGTCTATTTCATCATTACTCATTGAAGCTAAACGTTCTTGCCCTCTTGGGTAGTGAGTATTAGCAATGAGTCTTTTCAGTTGTTTAAAATTGTTAGGTGCGACAATTTCATATTCACATAAAGGGTGTGCACATACCCAATTCACGTTGCCTTTATAAGAACGTGGAATCCTGTTGTCATGCATTAAAATCGATTTACCGCATTCGGGGCATGTTGGAGACAGCATTGATCTAATATTAGATAAATGCGGTAAAAACCCTTTTCTAGCTGAACTCCAGTGGGTTTTACGCCCGAAATCAAAAAAGACTCGCTTTAAAATACCTGATTTACGGGGTTGACTAGCTTCAATTGCCTGTTTAATGGCAGCTTCATCTAAAACCTCATTGGTAATATTTACCTTTTGTGTAGCACTATCAGAACTATTTTTATCTGAAGACATACTTTTACCTACGGACTTTTATTATGTAGAATACGTTATTATATTAAAGGATTTTCAACGTGTCTAAAACCCTTTTTATTTTCGCAACGGTTATTTTAATTTCCACCCTTTTAAGTGCCTGTAATAACTCTAATACTCCAAATGAACAAGATCCATTAAAAGGTCAAGAACAGAAGTTTTTAGACGAATCGGCAACGAGTGAATCAAAAGAACTTGTGTTTTATGACTTGGTAGATCCTAAGAAAAAAGACCAACCTATAAAGGCTGAAGAAGCAAGTGCTTCCGAGCCTGAAGCCCAAGAACAACAACCTGAAAACGCCTTATCTCCTGAGGTTCTTGAAGCGATTCGTAAACATACAGAACGACAAGAAAAAAAGGAAAATGCACTCAGAACAATAGCTGAAGCTAAGCGTATTGAAGCATTATTAGTAGGTAAAGATCGCAGTAGTGATGATGGCTATACCTATAACAGTGATGAATAATTGATATATCAATGGTTTTAACCAATACAAACTTATTATTTTAAGTTAAAATGATTTTAAATTTTTTGGTATATACGGTTATGTTTAACAGTGCTTTTAAGAAACATAAAATAAAAATATGTTTTGGCTTACCAATCATAATTGTGGTTTCGATCTTAATATTCAAAATCTACTCCTACCCCTTTAAGCCAAGACTCTTAAGCCCCGATTGGATTGAAAGTCGCTACAATGGTTGGGAAGTTGAACATCATGACTTATGGATTGCTACAATTGTGGATGTTGTTGGTCCAAAAACAGTAAAAATTAGAAATCAAAATGGAGAAGAAAAAATTATGGATCTTCTCTATATAAATGCTTTGCAATCTTCGGAAAAAATGAAAAACCTCTATATCAATAGCTTGTCCGGTTATGTTGGCCAACAGCTATTTGTAAAAGGAGATCCAGACAAAGCGCGGTTTAATGGCGTCTTGATCGATGGTAACGGTGAAAATATCAATCTAAACCTAACTTATGTACCAGGTGCGGTATTGGATATGTCATCAACTGCATACATTCATGACCGAGAAAAGCAATTAGTTCCTTATTTCGCGAATATCAATTCAGAAAATAGAACGTTTTAAGTTATAAATTAAGGGATATTAGAAAGGCCAAGCTATGCCAGCACCATTATGTTTCCTCACACTGGAATTTACCGCCAAAGTCAAGAATCCAGTTGATGTGCCTGACATTATTAAGTCGTCTATTTTGACGCGTATTAAAAAGTGCCGCACATCATCAATAGAACAGGTTCAGTATCTTTATAATGCTGAAGAGAGCTACTGGAAGCCAAAAAAACAAGTCACTGAAGAAGCAACTCAATATCATGGCATCACCAATGAAGATTTATTAACGCAAGACTCAATCAATGGTCTAAAGATTAAAAACTATGTTGTGTATTGGGCAAACGTTTATACATTTAGAATTTTGCAAAAAAGCAAAGTGAAGTTTTTTAATCACCGCTTTATCTTTTTAAACAACTTAATCAACGTGATTGGTGAAGATGGTTCCCTACCCATGACAGAATGGGCACGTTTAGCCAGTGCAGCTTCGGGAAATAATGAATTTCCAGAAGAGATACTGACTAACACTAACAATAAGGTCATCTGTTTGACCGTTATATTTGATTATATTTCTGAAAAATTAACATCACTTTATGGTTTGGATCTTAATAAGCATTACGATCTGGTTGCTGCAGTACAATACAACAGTGCTATCAAAGCTAAGAGTCAAAAATCATTAAAGGTTCATAAGCTTATGCGTGATGATTTTAATGAGTTTAAATTGCTTTTAGACAAAGGCATGGAGATTAAGAGAATTAAAAAAGAATATTTTATAAATAATAACTATCACCCTTAAACCTAAAAGCCACTCTCTTAAAAGTGGCTTTTTTTTACGTTAAACATAAAATAAACTATCACTAAAACCCTTTTTTAAAATATAATACTTTTAATTTCTATTTTAACTGGTGATACATTGTGAGTTTAATTAAGAAGCAAAAAGACATTCTATCTCACGACCCTCTTGTTTCAATTTTTAGTAACAATGACCTTTTAACAATCTCAGTTGATACGGATTCTGAAGATTTGAATCGTCAACCTAAAAATATAAAAATCCCGAATGCCGATCTTAAAGAGTTAACAATACAAATCAGTGGTTTTGATACTTTAGAAAACAATGATGTTGGTCGTTATTTCACTTGTTCTGGTACCGTAGAGCTCGTTAATACACTAGGTAATGGTGAAGAAAAACGTTTTGTATTAGCAGAGCCAAAAATCAAAGTAAACGTGGTTAAAAAAGGTCATTTACCGCAAACAGAACAAATTAAACAATTGGTTCGTAATGCGTGGATGGATGCATTTAGTGATGGTTGCCAAAACATTAACCAACCTTACCACTATGAAGATGAAACTTGGTTTGAACGCTTCAAAGGTAGCATTATTGGTAAGTTTGTACTGATCGTACTTGCCACTTTCTTCGCTGCTTTCATTGGTTTGGCTATTTTTGGTTATGTTGCTGGTAAAAAACAACAGGACCCAACATTAGAAATTGCGAATCAAATTGCTCAAGATCCTGAAGCATTAAAGCAATTGCTGAATCAATATGATCAACAAAATAACCAAGCTGGTGCACCTACTCCACAAGCATTACCAGAACAAGCAGCTGAGCAAGAAAGACAGCAAGAAATTAGCTCATTCGGTTTAGATGCTGGATCTAGCGAATAACGCTGATTAAGCAATAAAAAAGCACCTTAGTCATAAATACTTTGGTGCTTTTTTTGAGCCTAAATTTATTATGCAAATTTAAAAAGAATCCAAATGATGACGAGATGTACTGGATAGAACCAGTACGCCCACTTGCCCACTGGCGGTACTTCAAAAGGTATATTCATGTGCTGTCCTTTCAGTAGGAATTGTGCACCAATATACGTTGCAATGGCGCTACTGACAGCAAATGAGAATGCCAAAGAATATGTAGTCATATCCGTATAGTAGCCACCAATCAACCAGTTGAAAATGTTGGCCAATGAAGTGAGCAAGACGCTGATCATTAAAAAGTATTTCTTAGAACGAACGTTGGTTGTTTTAAAGAATAAATACAGGAATACAATTAATAAAACGCCCCACACGCTATACATAATAAAATTAGATAGCAATGTGGTCACGACTAACAGAGAGACAAACTGCAGCGTTGCATATTTATGTTTAGATTCCCCCAATACAACAAGCAAAAATCCTAAAAGCAACGTAGGCATGACGTTCAGTGTTGTAAATGGCTCTTGGTTGAATAGTTGATACGGTACTTCTGATAGCACACAAAACAACGCCAAATTTTTAAAATAGTTTTTTAATGTATGGGTTTTCTTTTTAGGAATAGCTTGGTTCAAATTGAATGCAAGCATGATACAAAAAATAGGAAAAGCACAACGGCCAATCGTCCTCAACAACAGATTATATTGAGGAAATAATATTGATGCGTGGTCAATAACCATGGTCACAATCGCAATCCACTTCAATAGATCCAAGGCTCTATTGCGATCTCGCACGGCGCTTTGGCTAATTACAGCTTCTTGTAGATGAACCATGTGTTATTTTTCGCTAAAGGGTTTGTATAAGCATCACTACGCTGTTTTCGGGTGTTGTTACGATTATCTAAGATCTCAATGCTATTCCAACCTTCGGGATAACCGAGCACCAGTCCAGAGTTATAAAATCTCGTGCGATGACGCTCTTCATCGCCGGCATAAAACAAGTACGCACGAATATCGTTATACGGTCGATGCCCGACCAATACGTTATCTTCATCACGATCAAAGTACTCATAAATTAAATCCGTATATTCACGATTGAAGTATCCGCACTTCTCAAACAGATCTGCACTTGAACGAAAAGTAATAGATTCCTTGGCCAGTGTTTTATTTAAAATCATGCGAGTGACATTACGAGCAAACACGGGCAAATTAAAATGCACAGGCAAATGAATTTCATTTATTTCGGACAAATCAATAGGATCACCAAAAGGACTAGAAAGTTCTAATGCTTTTTGATAAAAGTCCATCCATTGTGCAAGATATTCATCAACAAACTTTTTCTCACCATAATAAATTGGTAATCCATCAACCGTTAAAAGGTTTTGTGGAGGAAAAATATTGTTTCTTAAATCTAAGATGCTTTGTTTTAATTTTGCGATTTCGATTGGATCACTAATCATAACAACTCACTCGAATTAGAGTATTAAAATAATTATATAGGGTTTTAATTAATTAGATATAAGTTTTTAGCTCAGTAAATAAGCATTTTTGTTGTGTGGCGAATTAGAATTGATAAAAAATTTAAAAGAATATTTATTCTAGGAATTATTGATACAATGTATCTAATTTCTTACGAATTAGTATATACAATTGGGATTACTATGCTTACCCCTGATCGAATAGACAAAAAAGTTAATTTGGCTGGAATTGACAAGTCGTGGACCAATTTATTAAATCACTTGGACATTGATAGTCATCCTGAATACAACATCAATAAAACTCAGCCATGGTACTTGGCTAATTTTGTAGATTACCTACGCCTACTCAACTTTAAGTTTGATGAATTAAATCTAAGAGAGATTCGTGCAGTTGATTATGACTTGGTAGATTGGTCATTTCTTAAATCTAATCGCCTAAATGGTGTTGAGGTGTTTAAGGACCTTGCCATTTATCTGCAGAAACCCATTTTTGTTACGCAATATCCTAAATGTGTAGCCATCAATGCTGATGTTCGCGATCGTAAGCTTGCAGAGGTTATTTATGATTACTACAGACGCTTCTTACCGTTTTTCTATTCATTCATTAAATTGATCAGATCAACGCAGCGCTTATCTCTAGAACGTAAATTCCCCGTGATTGATAACTTTATGTCTAATTTTGGAGATCTTAGTACTGGTGAGTTTTATTCAAATATTCCATTTGATGATGCAGAGCTCAAAAGGATTTTGAAAAATGGCTTTGAAAAATATAGAGAGCATAAATCAGAACAGCGGTTTAGCCGTGCCATCGCAGAGCTAACACCGATGTTTAAAGCTTTGTCTGAATACTTAAAGATTGTGTCTACGGTTAACTACGTGGATCTAGACCTTATTCACTTCTTACACAATGCATTTTTGGGTAAAAACTTTAATGTTTATTCAGATCTATTCGCTTTGGATAAAGAACCTAATTTGTTGGTCAATTTAAGTTGGACATACACAAAAGCATTTCAATATTCATAAATAGCACCATGGTCGTTTATGTGCATCGGCTATATCAAAAGGAAGAAGAATATAGCGATCTTTTAACGAAAGGGCCTGGCCATACCGAAGTTTTGTAGCAGAAGAAAAATCTGTACTGGTTTTGCCCGTGGCAAAGTCTAACCAAAAGACGTCATTTCCATCGCAGAATAAACCTAAATTATCCTTTTCAAGCGCCACATACTTGATATAAGGATCATCTATTTGTGAGATCGAGGGAATATATTGATAGTCCACCTTTCATACAATATGTTTGCGAACGTGGTGCACGGCGATCGGTTGATCTATGGACCGTGCGTTATCCCATGCTACCTGAGCTTGCTCTAAAGTATATACGTGCGCTTGACAACATTCGTTGTATAGCCCTTTCCGTTAAAACCAGGCCACCCAATATTTGAGCCGACATTATCTCTAAAACAAGCTAGGTAAAGTTCAGTCATAAGGTTTCTCTTAAGCAACTTTCTTATTCAGTATGTGTTCGGCTAAGCGCTTGATACCGCCACCGTCCGTAATTAAATGTTCAAATAATTCGCCATTCGGGTTTTTAACTCCTTCCAACTGGCCTTTTTTGATGCCTAAGACATCAGAAATAATTGGATCTGAACCCGAATCAGCCAACAAGTAATATGCCGAGATCTGTTTGATTTGACCGTCACGGTCTAAGCGACCAATACATTGATCATGAACACCAGGCGACCAATCCAACTCACCAAACACAAATGTTTTGCATTTTGAGTGGTACTGCAAGCCATCAAGCCCGGCAGATGAACGTAATGAACTAATGAAGACTTTGCTTTCATCATTCAAGAATGCTTGTTTAGAACGTTCCTTAGCTGCAGGTCCTTCCGTGCCTGTATACATAACAGGATTGAATTCAGCCAAGCGTTCTAGCCAAATGTTGTACACATCTCGATGCCAACCATAAAGCATGACTGATTCACCAGACTCAACAAGCATACGCACGAACTCAGCGACATACGGCGCTTTGGCGATACCTGTTGCTTGGCGCATCATAATATTGAATTCTTCTGTCGCACGAAGCTTTTGCCCTTGGAATTCCTGAGTAGAGCTTAAAATTACTTTTGCCAGTTCCATTGCCTTGCCCTTAATTTGATCCAGTACTTTAGGATCGCTTTCGACATATTGAGGGATGATTTGTACTGGCGGTAACTCTCGATTTACATCTGCTCGAGTACGGCGCAACATTAGACCTTCATCACGTAAAAACATCCCAAACGCTTTAGGATCATTAATACGTTTTTCTTGTGAACACCACTCACGAGCGAATTCAGTAGCGGTACCTAAGCTATCTGGACGCAATATTTCAATGATGTTGTAGAATTCATCACCGTAGTTATAAATCGGTGTAGCTGATAGACCGAGGCGTAATTCAGCTTGGTCACTAATGAGTTTAGCAGCGGAATACTTTTGCGATGTATAGCCAGTCCGTAACTCTTGGATCTCGTCAAACACTACGTACTTAATCTTTCCGGCAAGATATTCAGCCCAACCGTTCAACTTTGAATAACTGGTGATAATGACATCGGGTGCTGCTTCACCCTCTTTGTGCAATGGATAAGGCGATGCTTTCTTTAGGATGTGACATTTTAGGTGCGGAGCAAAGCGTTCAATTTCATTCTTAATTTGCATTGGAAGATGTGTCATTGTCACAAAAAGCGCCGGGAGCGATTCAGGTAGAATCATCGGACATATTCCACTCGCTGTTTTGCCAAGGCCCAAATCATCCCCCAAGAGCAAACCTTTAACATTAAGTAGTAGATCTGCAGCTGCTCTTTGATACTCATATGGAGGCACAGCAAGATCAAATGTTTTGATCGGACGTTTATAGTCCATCACATCCAAAATATCTTCTTTTAGCGACACATAAGCCTTAGATTGCGCTTTCATGTATTTAAGATCATCAACACGCATTGGATAACGTTCAATAAACCAAAGTAGGTCGTGACAATTAGACGGCGTATCGCTTAACTCAATAAATTTTGATGCATGTTGGCTGACTTTTGGGAATACACGCTTAAGTCGTGTTTTAACATGTGGTTCACATTCAATGTGCCAGTTTTTTTCTTGACGAGAAATGGTGCCGTAAGATTTATACATTAGAAGACCCCCACTAAAATACGATGGCGGTAAATAAATTTATTGTTCAGTTGGATTGGAATGTTATTCACCCAATACGGTGTACCAACCACATAGAGCGCTTTTATGCTGTCATGGCTTAAATAACGATTGATCTGACGCAATAATGCGTTACGTGCACCATCTATTTTTAATTCAACACCCACCTTGCCGACATCAAGCTCAACAGTAAAATCAATGATGTCTTTATTTGATAGACGAACCTCACGTTCATACGGAATCTCATTGGCAATAAACATTTGCTCAATCGCGAGTTGTAAGTCTTTTTCGTTATAAAAACGGTATTTGTGTGAAGAAAACAGAATTCCAAGCTCTTCAATCGTTTTCATTCTGCATCCCCTTGGTCAGCTTTAGCAGCCTTTTTGTTTTTCTTCACCTGGCTTTTATCAATGGATTTTGACGGTACCAGTTCAACTTCACATTCAGTACACGACAATCTAAAAGTAGGACTACACGTTGCACCACGGCCACACTCAGGACACGCAAAAGATGCCCTAGTCTGTTTCTTAGGCTCAGGCTCTTCAAAATTGGCTGAACCAAGCTCTTGATAGAGTGTTTCACCGATCATAGTTTCTTTGAGTACAAAAAACTCGTTATCATCGCCGTTTGGTTGTTCACCCTTATAAAGTTTAACAACCTTAGGTTCTGGTATTGGTTGGTCGTCATCATCTAGCGGATCTTCATCAAAAGCCGTTGGATAATAAGCGCCAAGGTTTGCAGCGGTATTTGATATGTCGATTAGTCCGATCGCTACATCAAAGGGATTCATTGTAGTGGGAGTCGGTTCCTCAACTGGCTTCTCTTTTTTAGGTGATTTCAAAGCTGAATTGATTTCATTGCCAAGTAAGGCAATATGAAATAGCTTTGGAGAAGCAGTCGGAATGGACTCCAACAACTGCACTTGCTCTTGAATCATTTCAAGACTGGAAATCGTTTTGGGTGCGTACTTGTCATACCATTTGATGATACGCCCTTCATCGACAAGCTCATTGCACACTTGAATAAACAAGCCATCAGGTACAACGATTTCGGTCATCTTCTCGCCTGTCGTGCGACCTTCTTTTGTGCCGTCATCAGTCATAATCAAACCGATCTCAAGCATAAATGTCGCAAACTCAGCATTGTGATATGAGCGTTTAGATGGCTCACCACAAATGCTTTGTTTCATATGACACATCTCATGTGCATAGCATTTAAAAATGTTAAGCAATGGTTGGGTGCCAAAGTAATCAGGGTTAAGGGCCAGTTCGTGCGTATACGCCGTATCATCTTCTGTCGAAGCAAATCTATTCTCAGACCAATAACCGGTATTTTTGTTGATACGTTGAAGCGTAATCAAACAATCTGGTAATTCATTTTTGAATAGCCTTTCATTGAAACGGTCATACACCAACTGC
Source organism: Acinetobacter sp. WCHAc060006 (assembly GCF_004209135.1). NCBI lineage: Bacteria > Pseudomonadati > Pseudomonadota > Gammaproteobacteria > Moraxellales > Moraxellaceae > Acinetobacter > Acinetobacter sp. WCHAc060006. The sequence continues at coordinate 14,558 of NZ_SGSS01000039.1, forward strand.
AGTTCTTCATAAAACTGCAACGTAGTTCTATTCTTTATGTTCATTTTTCAGTCGTCCAAACAGGATCAAACTAGGTGTGGATTGTACAAAACAACGCTTAAAGTTTACGCACAGCTTAAAATACAGTCAATAGTTTAAAATAATCAGCAAAGCATATATTTTTTAAAAAAAAAGTTTCCAACACAAAAATAAGTATCATGAAAGTGTGGGTTTAATGAATTGTGGTTGATTTTCATAATACGAGTATTACGCTTTTTGAGGGTTTTAAGTATATTATAAGCCACTTTTGTTTAATGCACATAGAAGTTACTTTTAGCGTTTATAAATGCTGAATAATACCCTTATTGTCAATAGGGCTTTATTTAAAGTAATGGTTCTTAATAATGCTGTTTATAGAAAACTGGATATCGAAATGAGTCTGAATAACATAAAACTAACAGCCAATTGTTTTGCCCTTACACACCCTGAAAATGAAAAGAACTTGTTCAAGTACATTTTTAGAGAAATGTTTAAACGAAATAAGGTCGAGACATTCTGTTCCGCAAAAGTCATATTTTTTACTGATGGCAAGCACATCTATTTAAGAACGTGCGTATCGGACGTCAAAATCCCAATGGCCAAAGAATACATTGAAATTTCGCACGGTCAGCAAATCACTGGAAAAATCATGGTTCCTCTTAACCGAGAGTGTAGCTTTAACCGTCAAGAAATTGAAGAATACATTTCGGTCCACGGCGAAAAACCCAAAGGCAATTCAGGTAAGAAGCGTAAAAATCTAACTGCAGATGAAGCAGCCGAATTCACCAAAAACGCTCTTAGTAGCAAAGGTCTATTGGATGTCACTATAATTGAGCAACAATGTGGACCACAGCTCAGCATTTTGAATATTCCAGTCCAGACCAGAGATATTTCATTTAGTGCGACTGTTGGGGATTTAGTGCTATTTAAAACAGCATGGCTCAATGGTATTGGTCGTGATAAAACCTACGGCTTTGGAATGATCCGCTTAGATGGCACTTTGTTTACACCGCCTTGTAATAATAGTGCTCACGCCTAATCGAAAGGACTTTTAAAGTCCTTTTTTAAACGAATTTTTTCAGATATTGATCTGATGTAGATCCTGGTTACTCAACATGAGAAATAAAGATTTAGATCCAAAGATAGGAATACCGCTTAAAGTCATCACAGCGCGATTAGAGCATGTGAAGTTTAACCTCAATGGCTTAATGAAACGTGTAGAAGCTTATGCGATCGCACGACAAAACAGTAAAGATCCGCACGAATGCCTAATCAGTGGTGATGAATGGACATATGCTGCACTAGATTGTCGAGATCCTATCTGGCGTGAACGAATGAAACGCACCAGTACCATTATGGGTGTTCAAGCCACTGGCCAAGAAATCCCACTCTCATTTATCAATCAGCTACCTTGCAACATTGGTGAAATCATTACCCTTGGCTCATGGAGCCTAACCAAAAATATTTATCGGTTTGAAGATCAAGTCATTCAAATGCTTGTGAAGACCGAATATAACCGCAGTATCCCCGGATTCCTATTAAACCTACCTGATATTGCGATCTACGTTCAAACAGATAACGCCAACCTCTATGTGCAAAATGAACAAGTGGTCGGTGTTATTTTTGCGAAAAACACGTTAAACGATCGCAAGGTGCTATTTACCACGGTATATACCGATACTGGCTTAGCAAAAACCATTACCATGCACTTCCCTGATGATGATGATTTTGAATCAACTGTTGAGGACTGCATGACCGATTTCATTGATACGTTTTTTGATGAAAAGAACTTGCCAGATGAACAAGAAATTAACACGTTCATGGAACTGCAGAAGAAGCTAATCAATTTGATTCTATGGTTCAGCCAAAAAGAACCAGATCTCAGACCATTAACACCAGAAACAACACAAGCCAAGCCTAAATTAGAGCTGATTAAGCGTGAATTGCGTTTATTTGAGGCTAATAAGTACAAGCCGACTATTGTTGGTACCGAAACAAATAAAAAGATCAATGAAGCGATCCTAAAGCGCGATGAAGATCTAAAGTCTGGCAACTACAAAGGTACCAAAAAACCACATCCACGGATTCCTCACTGGAACTTTTACTGGTTGGGCAAACGTGGTACCAAAGAAAAATGGGTTAACCATTGGATACCATTTCAGATTGTTGGCGGTGTGCCTAAAGAAAAAGCCACCTAAAAATAGAAAGAGCCCTAAGGCTCTTTTTTTTGGGTTGGTCAAACAAGAATTTCTTTTTCGTTTTTATCTAGATTCATGCTTAAACCTCTTAATAAGCTCACTCGATAATTTTTTCCAAAAGAAATTATTAGCGGATTTTATATATTTTTTAAGAAAAGTTTTTGAGTACTTTTATTTATTAAAATTGAATTATTAAGCAAGGAGTTATAAAACATGGCTAAATCAATAGACCAGTTATGGAGTGAATTACAGCAGATTCAATTTGATGAATCTAATTCCCTACCATGCGAATTCCATATCTGGAATAAAGGTGCATATCGCTATCAGATCCTAGATTGGTTTGAAGCAAATTCTGAAAATGGCGTATTAAGCTTGCAAGGCAAAACCCATAAAACCTTATGGGAAGAGTTTGGCAACACCCCGATAAACAATGATGATGAAATCGAAGAAGACTTTCATCTATGGGGCAAGGGTACAGACCGCTTTATTATCTGGCACTGGTTTGATGCCCAATTAGAACACGGTGTAATTAGCTTAATTGAGAAAGGAGTTGCGTAATGGGATTATTTACTTGCCATCACTGTAATAGTGATATTGATACTAACGATAAAAAGTCTGGCCATCAGGTGAATGATGTAATTCAAGAAACCTTTTGTTCTGTTGACTGCAGTATTGAATATCTGGTGCATAACTCACAAAAGTTTGCAGTAGATCAATACGGTAGTTTGCCATTAAGCAATGAAAACCTGAATGAATTCATTGAAGCATTTTCAAATGAGGGTGTTGAAGATGATGTCTTAGAACACATCAAAGCTGAACTCTGTTAAGTAGTCGCGCAGCTGCTCTAAACAACAATGACAATGGCATTTAAAAAAAGGGCTTAAATCAATTAAGCCCTTTTCATATTTATACGATAAGAAAACTTTCTAATGTTTTACCAGATTCAATCTCACGATTTAACCAGGATGGACGTTTACCACGACCGGCCCACACTTCTTTGTGGTTATTCGGGTTGCGATATTTAGGATCTGCTTTAACCACTGGCTTTTTATTTAATTTACGATTTTCGCCGTGCTCATTTAATTCAAGAATAGTTAAGCCTAATTCTTTTGCGATCTCAAACATTTTGAGATAACCATCATCAAGGTTCGTATTCTCTACTACAACAATTTGGTTTTGTGCCTTTTTAATTAGGCATTCTAACTGGTCTTTACTTAGGTTTTCAATTTCCATAACTAAACTCGAAAAGTTGGTTATATCAAATATACATCAGTGCGTTTTGTTTACAACCGCATACGGTGAATTTAATTGATTAAAATATTCAACTTATTCCATGGCTATTCTAATTTTTAAGCAAAAATTATTCCCACTTTAAATCCATTAAACTAAAAATACATTCAACCTGTTAGGTAAATTAATATGTACAAGTATCTCATGATGAATCTTGCGATTAACGAAACATCAGCACTACCAATTGGTATCCGTATTTGTGATTTTAATATCGGCTTATATGTCTCTAAGAAAATTTCAGAAGTGCCAGCTTTGATGGCATTTGTTAATTACACCCTGTTTAAGTATTCAAGCTATGAGAGTGAAGAACTTGAAGACATTAAAACCTTATTAGAAGAACATGATTTTAAAACTCGCTAAGACTCTTGGGAAATCAGCGGTGATTCTTTTTACGTTTTGGGTTTTAAAGAAATTACAAAAGACGAGTTTGAGTTATTGCAAAAACTTGACCTGTTGACCGTGGTAGACGAATACAACTACCACCATAAACTTTTGTCGAGTCATGGTGAGCATAAGTTTGACGAATATTTCAAAGACTTTAACGAGTCTAAAGAGCAAGAAATCTTAAAAAGGTTTAAAGACATTGCGTTCAATTTAAAAACTGACGACTCATTAAACACAGTGTTCGCCCAAGACGTTATAGAATTACTGACTACCTACAAGTTTGGTACAGCTTTAGAACTAATCGACAGTAATCACAGCGATATTAGAAACCGTTTCTACTATAGCCACACGCTTGAGGGTGACTTTGCATCTGGAGCAATTCAGGTCATTATTTCAAATTATAAAGAAACTGGCGTTAAAGAGCCTTACACAGTGGTTGAACCTTTAAATATAGAAATCATGCTTGAAGAAGAACAATGCTTTGATGATGAATATGCAAATCTACTGACTGAATGCCAGTATGTATTAAACCTCATTAAAACCGACTTATACACCAACACTTTTGAATAAACCAAGCCTTTAAGAGAGAAATCTCTTAAAGTTGAGCTTAAAAACGTAAACGATGTTTTTTAATTGATTAAAAAAGGTTTTTTATTTTTAGCGCTGCAATGGCGCTCGTCATTATTAATTCTTTCTTGATGCTTAAATAAGTATTTTTTAAAAAAACTTTATCCGTTCATATTCTTAATATAATGAAACCTAATCAAGCAAATAGCTTAAAATTTGGAGAAAGCTCATGAATTTAAACCCTAATTTTTGCCCGATCGATTTTAACGAAGTTCACGGCAGTACTGACAATTTACCTTTGTTTTTGGTTAAAGCGTCACGCCAGGATTCTAACGATGACGAGCATAGTGAGTATTTCTTCATTCGTGCACCTCATGAGAACCGTTTGGCTTTCTTCCTTGCCCACATGTTCAAATCACATGTAGATAATGCCCTTTTGACCTTGGAAAACTTGGCTGAAGAAAATTATCAAAATATCCCTGAATTGGAAGAGTTGATGTCTTCATATGGTGTGATTGATGGCGTTGGCGAGGATACGCTTTTTGATTTCCGCGTTAAGGAACTCACACTTGATAAAGCGCTGGAGCTGGTCGAATTCATTGAAATTAACCCACTCAATACTGATATTGTGGGTTCACTATTCTTGGAGGCACTTTAATGAATAGTAGCTTTATCTTAATTAATGAAGCTATGGCGCCTATTCGTAAGAATATGGCGCTTTTGGAAACCCTGTTATCTATGATCAGTACTGCAGATCAAGACCACGGCGACCAAAGCCCAAGCTTCCACATTAATATCCATGCTGGTATTGAATTGCCTGATCATGAAATTGCATATACCACTTTAAAAGGTTTTGCAGAGCTGACCGAAGATCATAATCTTTGTATCTATATGAATCCTGAGCTGTCAGAAAATGGCTTTATGTTGCTATCCACTCAAAACGTGGTACCTGATTGCTATGACAATTCTATCTTTGTAGATCTGTCGAATCAGTTATGCAACTTCTTCAATCAAGAAGTACAGCAGTTAAACGATCAAGCGCAAACGGCGTTAAAGCTGTTGTTACAGCATAAAATCAATGGAACAGCGATTCGCACGTTCAACCCTGAACAATTGCAGATCTTACAGAAAATCGCTGCATTAGATAGCTTCATGCTCGATGACCAGCGCGATTGGTTTTACTTTTCCGAAGTGACCATTGATAACGCCTATAAAGACATGAAAAAAGGTTTAGAACTGTTGGTTCTCAACGAAGATATTAAGGATGCACTTAAACAGCTACTTGATGCAAACAACATGGAGTTTTGTGATTTACCAATACTCGTGGTTTTGTATCCCCTACTGGTTAAGTCTGAAGAAAATAACGAACTGGTACAGGCTTGCTTAAGTCATCTCATTGGCAACAACTTAATCAATGAGCCGTTTATTGCTGGTGTACAACTTGAAGCTGGTGCATTTAATAGCGAAATGAACACCTATACTTTATTGCCACACATGAAAGCAGTAAAAGAATTGCTGATAGATATTGAAGCAGATCTCACAAAAGTTTAACCGTTTTACCTGAGCTCATTGCTCAAAACCTTGGAGTTGTTATGGATACTATTGTTCGCGTTAAATCAGTTGGTGTTTTAGGTCTATCATCTAAAATCACGACATTTGTAATCGACATCGAGCTTGATGGCGGTAAATTAAAAATTGAAGATCAATTGCTTCATTTTAAGAATACTTTACGTACAAGCTATCGAGAATATGATGAAAGTTTAGCGATCGTAAACAATAAGGCTATACTTTCCAATTTAGACAATGCAGTAAAACCAAACGAATTGCATGCTTTAGTTGATGATTATATCGACTCAGTTTGGGTAACAGATGCCAATAAAAACACCACTCAACAGCGCCGTGCGTCACTTGGTTTGCACAATCCAACGATAAAAGACAAAGGTGTTTTGAAAGAAGCCCTTTTAAGTGAAGTTAAGTTAGCCTACAAAAACTATATCAATCAGAACGTAGAAGCCTGATCAGATCGGAAGTATGTTGCGACCAGCATACTTCTTTTTTTTTGAACCTTAGCCTAGAATCATCCAATATCATCGCTTCATACCAAGAAAATCATGCCATATCTCATATATTTAATGTTCCTTGCGTTTGCAAGCGCCGTAATTTTAGTGAAAAAGGCTTATGGTCTTAACATCCAATTATTTGCAATGGGGATTGTCGTCATCATTGGACAATTGGCAATTTTTTGTTTTATCAACGCAGCGATTAACATCAACAATGAAAAACAACATCGCAATGCCGTCAAAACCTTGCACTATGGCGCTTCATTTTCATTAATTGTGGTCACTACACAGGTCTATTTATATAAGTATGTGTTGCACAAACAGGAATATTTGACCATGGCAATTTACTTTTTAGGAACGTGGTTTGCAATCACCCTTTTAGACTCAGTGTTTAAGTTGATCAAAGTTGGTATTTTTAATAGCAAGAAAGACAGTGCTGAAGTTGTGAACTCAACGCGTAAAGTGACGGTAATTACATTAGCGATCTGTATGTTTGGGTATTACTTATTTAGCAAATATGCATTAAACATTAACGTACTAAACTAGACATCTTGTAAGGAAAACCGCACCTAATACACAAGCGCAATAACCAGCAAAAAAGAACATCCTTTTAATTATTGCGCTAATCTTTTCCGTCACAGCACTGTTATAAACAAAAAACACAATCATAAACATTAAACCGATCGTGCAGGCGAATAAGGTAAAACCAATTAAATAAGTAAAAGCAAAGTCAAAGTTTAATACCACTGGAAAACCAATAGATACAGCCATTAAAGCTATTGTACTTGATGCATTCATATCTTAAAGCCCATCTAGCAACTGGCTTAATCGTAGCGATAAATAAGGTTTAAAACTGAAACTTTATGATTGAGATTGGTCAATGCACATTACCAAAATGTGCTTGGTATATACCAGAAAGCAAAGAACCAGACGCAAAACGCCTGGCTCTTTAAAATTGAAAGGTGAATAAAAAAACACAAAACACTTGAACTCATTTCTTATTCAAGGTCAGTTTAATTAGATTTTTTGCCCTTGTCTATGTAATGTAAAAGTGGACAGCATTAAAACAATCTATATTTTTTGAAAAAAGTTTTAAAAATGTACAGTGAAATATAATGAATGTATGAGCTCAATGCTCACCATTTGGAGAAATTATATGAACTTTGAAATCTTATCTAAAACAAAAGTTGTCGGTCTACAAGAAGATTCTCTCACCTCTTTTCAAAATTTTATGTTAGAAAATATTGCATGGGATAGCCAAGTCCGTGCT
>NZ_SGSS01000004.1:0-157608 GCF_004209135.1 Acinetobacter sp. WCHAc060006
TATAAAAGTATTATCTGGAAGTACAGCAGGTTGGCATCCGACTTTAAATAGCGCAAGTAACTGTTGGATCTGATCCTGTTCTTGAGCTGCTATTGTTAGTACACGATGTCTAGGTAGTACCACATATTGGTTACTTTCACCCGTAGGACCTTGTAGTTCATAACTATGGCCTACACAAAAGGCAGCAGGAGTCTGAAGTTTAAATTGAGGGAAGGTTTTTTCTGCCCAAAGTTTAAATGCATCGTACAGTTCTTGCTGATTTGGCAAACTTTCAGCTGAGCCAACCGCGTATGGTGTTGCCAACTGTTTTTGGCTGCACTGTTGCATTAGTCGGTACACATAAATTGGACCACCAGCTTTTGGGCCAGTTCCAGAAAGACCTTCGCCACCGAAAGGTTGTACACCTACGACTGCACCAACAATATTACGGTTAATGTAAAGGTTTCCGACTTCTGCATGTGAAATGACGGTTTGAATCGTTTCATCAATACGAGTGTGTAAGCCCATGGTGAGGCCATAACCTTTAGCATTAATTTGCGTGAGTAGTTGATCAAGTTCGCCGTATTTGTACGTAATAACGTGTAATACAGGACCAAAAACTTCGCGTTTTAAATCATCGAGATTTGGAAGCTCAATTAGGGTAGGTGGTACAAAAGTGCCTTGCTGTAAATCCGTCTCGTCATTATTACGCATGATTTGATGAACTTTATGACCTTTGGTACGCATATTAGCAATATGCTGATCAATAATACCTTTTGCTTCACGATCAATCACAGGGCCAATATCTGTACTTAAGAGATAAGGTTGACCCACTTGAAGCTGTTTCATTGCACCTTTTAACATGGTGATCACAGTTTCAGCATTGTCTTCTTGTACACACAGTACACGAAGTGCAGAACAGCGTTGACCCGCACTGTCGTAAGCAGAATTCACCACATCTAACACAACTTGTTCTGTCAGTGCAGATGAATCGACGATCATGGCATTTTGGCCACCTGTTTCTGCAATTAACGGAACGGATTGGCCAGTTAGGCTTAAACGCTGAGCAACAGTTTTTTGTAAAATACGTGCGACTTCTGTTGAACCTGTGAACATGATGCCATTAATTCGTGCATCTGCACTTAACTTCGCACCGACAGTTTCACCGCGGCCAGGTAACAGTTGTAATACGGCTTTAGGTACACCAGCATCCCATAAAATTTGCACGGCTTGTGCTGCAATCAATGGGGTTTGTTCGGCAGGTTTTGCTATAACGGTATTACCTGTAACTAAGGCCGCTGCGATTTGACCACTGAAAATTGCCAGTGGGAAGTTCCACGGGCTAATACACAATACTGTGCCTAATGGTTCAATTTGTGTTGTAGGTTCAAGGTTCACCATTTGTGCTGCATAGTAACGCAAGAAATCTACAGCTTCACGTACTTCTGCAATGGCATTGGCATAGGTTTTACCACTTTCACGGCACAGTAAAACCATTAGTGGCTGTAGTTGCGCTTCCATGCTGTCGGCTGCACGTTGTAAACATGCCGCGCGTTCATTTTTCGCTAAGTTTTTCCAAGCATCTTGAGCGGCAGTTGCAGAACTTAGTGCAATATCGACTTGTTCTAAGCTGGCTTCTGTTACATGACCAACTAAATCTAGATGATTTGCAGGATTTAAGATCGGAAGTGCAGTGCTTTCAGTTTCTGAATGTAAGTTTTCACCCATTGGTAATGCTTGCCATTCAACTTTACTAAGTTCTTGGGCTGTTAAATCGAGCGCCAATAAATCACGGTCATTGGCTAAGTCTAAGCCAGTCGAGTTGTTTCGCTCAGTACCATACAGATGAATTGGGTAAGGAATTGAAGGGTGCTTTAAGCCAGCTTGGCCTTCAAGTTTCGCTGAGTGTTCAATGGTTTGACGTGGATTTTCAATCAAATCATCAATTTTTAAAGTTTTGTCTGCAATTCGATTCACGAAAGAGGTATTTGCGCCATTTTCTAACAGGCGACGAACTAGGTACGCGAGTAGAGTTTCGTGGTTGCCAACAGGTGCATAAATACGGCAAGGAACACCCAGTTTATGGTCTTTTTTATCACCAACAACTTGTTTGTAGAGTGGTTCACCCATGCCATGTAAGCATTGGAATTCATATTGACCCACATAATATTTCGCAGGATCTGCCAATTGGTAGATTATTGCTAAAGTTTGCGCATTATGGGTGGCAAATTGTGGGTAAATTTGATCAGGAGCTGCCAAAAGTTTGCGTGCACAAGCAATATAAGACAAATCGGTATGTACTTTGCGGGTAAATACAGGGTATTCATCCATACCATCAATTTGTGCTTTTTTAATTTCGCTGTCCCAATAAGCACCTTTAACCAAACGAATCATTAAGCGTTTATGGCTACGTTTGGCAAGATCAATGACATAGTCAACGACATAGAAACAGCGTTTTTGGTAGGCTTGAATCACAAAACCAATGCCTTTCCAATTGTTCAGCTTTGGTTCGAAGCAAAGGCGTTCAAGCATTTGTAATGAAATTTCTAAACGCTCTGTTTCTTCAGCATCAATATTTAAGCCAATGTCATATTCTCTAGCCAATACAGCAAGGTTTAAAACTTTGGCATACAGTTCATCTTGTACACGGGCAATTTGCGAACGTTGGTAGCGTGGGTGTAATGCTGAAAGCTTAATGGAGATACCTGGGCCGTCATACACATTTTTATCTGCTGATGCTTTGCCAATGGCGTGAATGGCATTGGTATAATCATCATAGTAGCGTTCTGCATCATGATCGGTTAGGGCTGCTTCACCGAGCATGTCGTATGAATATCGGAAACCCTTATCTTCAAGTGTTTCTGCATTTTTTAAGGCTTCATTAATGGTTTCACCTGTAACAAATTGCTCACCCATCATGCGCATTGCAACGTCTACAGCTTTACGAATGACGCCACGGCCACTACGTGCCAAAAGGCTGGTCAGCATACCTGAGAGGCTATTGGCTTTTGGTGTTTCCATTAGCTTACCAGTAAGCATGAGTCCCCAAGCAGCAGCGTTCACAAACATCAAGTTACTTTGCCCAAGGTGATCTTTCCAGTTACCTTGGTTAATTTTATCTTTAATTAACAAGTCACGTGTTGCTTTGTCTGGAATACGCAAAAGTGCTTCTGCAAGGCACATGAGTGCAATACCTTCTTGCGAAGATAAGGAAAACTCTTGTAATAAGCCTTGTACAATGCCGGCTTTACCAGACTCGCCTTTGTGCTCACGTAAACTATGGGCCAAATCAAAAGCCAGTTGATAAATTCGATCTGAAAGTTCTTGATCAATTTGGCTATGTGCCAATAAATTTTCAACACATTCACTTTCTGAGCGACGCCAAGCGTCGTTGATTTCAAGCTCAAATTCCGATTTTGAAGTGAAGTGAGTAATATAACCAGTTTGAGAATGATCAGTACTGATAGGAGAAGTTGCGTCTAACATTTTAGTCAACATCCTGTGACATAGAAAATTAAATTGAGTATTGGACTGGATTTAATTTATGATCACAGAAAATATGCAGCACAACTCACTATATTTGGTGTCATTTTTAGGGAATTATTCAGATGACAAACCCAATTATGCTATTAGACCGTACAGACATCAGAATATTGGATATTCTGCAAAAAGATGGTCGAATATCAAATATTAAATTGGCTGAAGCAGTCAACCTTTCACCTACAGCCGCTTTGGCTCGTGTGCAAAAGCTCACCAAAGATGGTTATATCTTGGGCTATGAGGCAAAGCTTAATTCGGACATGCTTAACAAAAGTTTTGTGGTGTTTGTAGAAATTTTACTCGATAAAACCACGCCTAATGCTTTGGAAGAGTTTTCCGATGCCGTGATTCATTATTCAGAAATTGTCGAATGCCACATGATTAGCGGTGGTTTTGATTTCGTAGTGAAAATACGCTGTGCCAATATGGAAGAGTTTCGAAAAATATCAGGGCAGGTGCTTTGGCAACTTCCAGGAGTTAAAGAAACTCGAAGCTATCCTGTGATGGAAGTGATTAAAGAAACCAGCCAAATTAGTATCAAACAACCTGTTAAAAAATCTTAATTTCATAATTTACAGTGAACAAAAAAGGGGCCGAAGCCCCTAAATTTGTATCGGTTTTTATTTTCCAGCTTTTAACTCTTGCATTTCTTTTTCATACAAATCATTGGCTTGATCGAAACGAGCGGTAACGTCTTTCGATGGTGCTTTGCTGAGTAAACTAAATACAATGATACTGATAGTTGCTAAGATAAATCCTGGAATAATTTCGTAAATGCCTGTCGCGGCCATCGTGTTTTTCCACACAATTACCGTTACCGCACCTACAACCATACCTGCAATTGCACCGTTTATAGTCATACGTCGCCAGAACAAAGACAAAATAATAAGTGGACCAAAAGCTGCACCAAACCCAGCCCAAGCATAAGCGACTAAGCCTAAAACCTTACTATTTGGGTTAAGCGCAAGTAAAATTGCAAGAATTGCAATGGCAATGACCATTAGGCGGCCGACCCAAACCAATTCATTTTGAGAGGCATTTTTGCGGATGAAGGCTTTATAAATATCTTCTGTTAGGGTGCTTGAGCACACTAAAAGTTGACAACTTAATGTACTCATTACGGCAGCTAAAATGGCAGCCAAAATCACGCCTGCAACCCACGGGTTAAACAAGATTTTAGTTAATTCCATGAAAATAGTTTCAGGGTTTGCAGTGACCATTGCGGACAGCGCAGGATTTGCATGGAAGTAAGCAATCCCGATATAGCCTACTGCGACTGCACCACCTAAGCAAAGAATCATCCATGTCATACCAATGCGACGTGCCGCAGGAATAGATTTTACTGAGTCAGCCGCCATAAAGCGTACTAAAATATGCGGTTGGCCAAAGTAACCTAAGCCCCATGCCATAGAAGATAAAATAGCAACGGTACTTAAATCTGAAATTAAATTATTCGCATGTGGACGCACAGATTCTACAATTGCACCAACATGTGCTGCATTATCACCAATGGCTATGTAAGTCATAATTGGTGCAAGAAGTAATGCAAAAATCATTAGGCCTGCTTGGAAGGTATCGGTCCAACTAATGGCAAGAAATCCACCAATACAGACATAACTAATCGTTGCGATAGCACCAATCCAAAGAGCAGTAGTGTAGTTCCAGCCAAATAAGCTTTCAAATAGGCGGGCGCCAGCAACCATGCCTGAAGCACAGTAAATTGCAAAAAAGATTAAAATAACAACGGCTGAAATAATCCGCAGTACCTTTTTTGAATCGCCAAAACGACTAGTGAAATAATCAGGTAGGGTGAGTGCATTATGCTGAACTTCGGTGTGTACGCGAAGACGACCTGCCACCAAAAGCCAGTTTAGCCAAGCCCCAATAATAAGACCAATCGCAATCCATGCCTCGGATAAACCAGATAAGTAAATTGCACCAGGTAAACCCATTAAGAGCCAGCCACTCATATCTGAAGCACCAGCTGAAAGTGCGGTAACGACACTACCTAGGCTTCGTCCACCTAAAATATAATCGTCAAAGTTGGTTGTAGCCTTATATGCATACAATCCAATGCCAATCATTGCCACGATATAAAACATAAACGTGATTAGCGTAGGGTTTAGTTGGCTCATAGCTATGCCATCCTTTGTCTGTTCAATTAACCATCTTTCCTAAGATGAATTTTTGCTCGATATCACCGAGGTGCTGATTCAAACACAATTTAAAATTTACGCTCTGTTACATTTCGGTGAGTTTTATTATAACTTTGTGAAACTTATTGTGATTTTGGTTACAAAGTGAATAAAGGTGAATTTTTTTATTTTGATGCGTCACTCGTGTTATTTTGGGTTTAAATCTGCCGATTTTTGTGAGCTGATTTTTTATCAATTGGCTATATTTTTGAAAATAAAGGCAAAGGTTTTAGAGGGATGAGAATTAATTTACATAACTTTACATAGATTACCTAAAACAAACAATTGTAATAATATGTTTCATAATGAAGTAAAACGTCTGTGGTTTAACTAAGCCATCCTTATAGTATGGAAATTGCACACTTTTAGTGCATTTCATGAAGAGTATTTATTGTGGCAATGGTTCAGGTAGTTAAAACAAGAATAGAGCACGATTTGTTGGGACAAAAAGAAGTTTCAGCAGAAAGCTACTATGGTATTCATACATTAAGAGCGCTGGAAAACTTCCAGATCTCTTCTAGCAAAGTCGGTGAAAATCTCCCTTTCATTCGTGCTTTGGCGCAAGTGAAAAAAGCATCCGCACAAACCAACTTTAAATTTTCCAAAATCAGTCATGAGCTGAGTGAAGCAATTCAATTCGCATGTGATCAATTGATTGAACAACCTGCGCAGTGGAGCGCGTCATTTCCACTAGATGTCTATCAAGGTGGCGCAGGCACTTCAATTAATATGAATTGCAACGAAGTCATTGCAAACATTGCCTTGGAAAAATGTGGTTTTAACAAAGGTGAATATGCACATATCCACCCGAATGATCATGTGAATAAATCGCAATCTACCAATGATGTCTATCCGACAGCTTTGCGTTTGGCTGTTTTTTATCAGTTAGAACAATTATTGGCAGTGTTACAGCAAATTGTTGCGAGTATTCAAGCCAAGGCAAAAGAGTTCCAATATGTGGTGAAAATGGGGCGTACACAATTGCAAGATGCTGTTCCAATGACTTTGGGGCAAGAATTTCGTGCTTTTGCGACTTTATTAAAAGAGGATATGAAGTTAATTAATAATACCCGTCAGTTATTGTTAGAAATTAACTTGGGTGCTACTGCCATTGGTACAGGGGTAAATACGCCTAAAGGCTATGCGCATGAAACAGTGCAAGCGCTTAAAAAGATTACTGGTTTGCCTCTGGTTGGGGCAGAAGATTATGTTGAAGCAACCAGTGACTGCGGTGTATTTATTATATTGTCGAGTACATTAAAGCGTTTGGCAGTTAAGCTTTCAAAAATTTGTAATGATTTACGCCTACTCAGTTCTGGACCACGTACAGGTCTTGCAGAAATTCGGTTGCCTGAGCTACAAGCCGGCTCGTCTATTATGCCTGCAAAAATTAATCCTGTGATTCCAGAAGTTGTGAATCAAATTGCTTTTAAAGTCATTGGCAATGATTTGGCTGTCACTATGGCGGCTGAAGCGGGTCAGTTGCAGTTAAATGTTATGGAGCCTGTGATTGCTGTATCTATGAATGAATCGATTGATTTGCTATGCCGTGCAATTGAAACCTTAGATACGAAGTGTATTCAAGGCATTCAAGCGAATGAGCAGGCTTGTTATGATGCAGTCATGCGCAGTGTGGGTATCGTTACTTTATTAGACCCTATTTTGGGGCATGCTAAATGTGATGAAATTGGTAAGCAATGTATTGCAGAAAATAAAACCATTCAGCAAGTGGTGCTGGAGCGGAATTTACTCAGCCAAGCACAATTGGATGAAATTTTTGCATTTAACAATTTAGTGTCCGAAGTGGAATCTGGCCTCATTGATTTAGCTGCAGTTTCTTAATACTGCTATATGCTATATATAGTCTGTAATAGAAAATGTATGGTATCACTTTAGCTATTTAATAGCGCTCTTTCAAAAATCAAAAAAAGATTTATGAAAGATGTTTAAAATTTATCAGGCCATCACTTTAAATATGTATGAAGTGGTGGCTTTTTTGCATCTTAATTTTATCAGCGTTTGAGTTATTGAATGAAGCTTAAGTCGAGCGTGCCTTTAATTCAAAGCTTGGTTGTTTTCTAAGCTTTCATTGCAGAAATCATCGGCATTAGGTCACGTTAGTACCTAAAACATTTTAGAATATTCAAAAAGTCATTCTTGGACAAACCAATATGTTGAATAAACTCACTGCATTGTTTAAAAGCTCTGAGCCTACGGCAGAGCAACTTTTTAAAGAACAGCATCAAATACAATACGATGAAACACAGGGATATATAGTTGCGGGCGTGGTGCTGAATGAAGTGCTATCAGCAAGATTAAATTACTTTTCTAATCGTCGCGTGAGTTCATTTAATGATTTGGCTGCCGTCTACAATGCAGGCATGATTATTAATGAAAAAATTGACTTGGAAATTGCCCGTCAGAGCTTTAATACTGAACTTGGGAACACTGCCGAAAACTTACAGGAATTTAAACAATTAATACGCTTACTTAGCGAATACTATCGTAACTTTTTACGCGAGCATAATAAAAAGGGTCGCTAAGATAAAGCGGACTTATATTCAGTTGTAAAGGCATGTAAAGCAATGCGATAAAACACATCATGTTGAAATGCATCGTGTTAAAATAACAGCCATGTTGTTTAGACGCTAAAGCTATATACATGTTCCAACAAGAAATTACTCAACTTAATTTAAAACAGCTTAAAGCAGGCGAAAAGCGCTGGATTGGCAATTTGCAGGGCTCTGCGACGGGTCTGCTTTTTAAAGAAATCGCACAACAGAATAATAAGCAACTGTTTGTTATTGTTGCGCGTAATAATCAGCATTTGGGGCAGTTGGAAAGCGAGCTTGAATTCTATGGCATAAAACCAACGATTTTCCCAGATTGGGAAATTCTCCCTTATGATCGCTTGTCGCCACATCAAGATATTGTTTCAGAGCGTTTAGCAATATTGTCCAATATGCCAAATTCTGGGGTGCTATTAATTTCAGCATCCACCTTGGCGCAGCGAGTTGCACCAAGCTCTTGGGTTTTAGGCGAGCATTTTGATATTCAAGTCGGTCAAAAATTTGACTTAGAAAAACAAAAAACACGCTTAGTTCAAGCAGGCTATCACTTGGTCGATACGGTTTATGATCATGGTGAGTTTGCTGTGCGTGGCAGTATTATGGATATTTATGCGTCTGGGCAAAATTCCCCAATTCGTATTGATTTATTTGATGATGATGTCGATACACTCAAATTCTTTGATCCAGAAACTCAGCGCACCACAGAAACTTTAAAAAACTTTACTGTACTTCCTGCAAAAGAATTTCCATTAAAAGAAGGTCGCGCCGTATTTCGTGATCGTTATGCAGAACAATTTCCAACGGCTAATCCTAAGAAGAATCCAATCTATCAAGATGTGTTAGACGGGATCGCATCACCAGGGCTTGAGTTTTATTTTCCTTTATTTTTTAGTGCAGAAGCGATTCAGACACAATCTAGCCTAACATCGTATTTACCAAAGAATGGCATTGTCATTACAGATTCGCATTTGGATGATGGCTTAATCCAATTTTGGACTGAAGTACAACGTCGTTATGAAGATCGTCGACATAATGTAGATCAACCTATTTTAGCGCCAGAGCATCTCTTTTTATCGCCTAATCAAGTGTTTGAACAACTCAACCACTTTGGTCGTGTGATTGCTTCGCAAGATGTGTTTGATGAAAAAGCTGGTGTGGTCAATATTATTGCAGAAGCTCCCCCGCGTTTAGCTGTAGATCCAAAACGTGAAAAGCCTTTTACAGAAGTTAAAAATTATATTGACCATGCCAATCATCCTGTTTTATTGGTGGCAGAAAGTGCAGGCCGACGTGAAACTTTAAAGGATGCGTTACGCCCAAGTCTTGGCAATATTCCAACTGTAGAAGGCTTTGAAGATTTTGTGACATCGATGCATGCTGTCGCAATAACCAATGCACCTTTGGAACGCGGTTTATTACTGACAGATAAGCTCAGTGTGATTTCGGAAAATCAGCTGTATGAGCATCGCGTTGTACAACGCCGACGTAAACGCCAGCAAGAAGTTTCTGAAGAGTTTTTAATTCGTAGCTTAACTGAGCTGAATATTGGTGCGCCTGTTGTACATATTGATCATGGTGTTGGACGTTATGCAGGACTGGTTACACTTAGTATCGATGATCAAGACCATGAATTTTTACAGCTAGACTATGCCGATGCGGCCAAAGTATATGTGCCCGTAACTAACCTCCATTTGATCAGCCGTTATAGTGGTGGTGACCCAGATTTAGCACCATTACATAAGCTGGGAACAGATACGTGGAGCAAAGCAAAACGTAAAGCATTAGAGCAAATACATGATGTAGCTGCCGAGTTACTCCATATTCAAGCACGTCGCCAAGCGAAGCCAGGTTTTGGGTTTGAGCTGGATCACAGTATGTATATGCAGTTTGCTAGTGGTTTTGCCTATGAAGAAACACTCGATCAGGCCAATGCAATTGAGGCAACGCTACATGACATGCAACTGGCAAAACCTATGGATCGATTGGTCTGTGGTGACGTCGGTTTTGGTAAAACTGAAGTGGCGATGCGGGCAGCTTTTGTTGCGGTTCAAAATAACAAACAAGTTGCGGTATTAGTTCCGACTACATTGCTCGCTCAACAGCATTATGAGTCATTCAAAGACCGTTTTGCAGATTGGCCTGTGCGAATAGAAGTATTGTCGCGTTTTGGTTCATCCAAAACACATACTAAAACTATAGAAGACTTAGCCGAAGGTAAAGTTGATATTGTGATTGGTACACATAAAATTTTGCAAGAAAATGTGCAATTCCAGCAACTTGGGCTCATGATTGTGGATGAAGAGCACCGTTTTGGGGTGCGCGATAAAGAGCGCATCAAAGCAATGCGGGCAGATGTAGACATGCTGACTCTGACTGCTACGCCAATTCCTAGAACGCTGAATATGGCATTTAGTGGTATGCGTGATTTATCTATTATTGCGACGCCGCCTGCTCGACGTTTAGCGGTAAAAACTTTTGTGCAAGACCATACAGATGATGCAATTAAAGAAGCGATTTTGCGTGAATTGCTACGCGGTGGTCAGGTGTATTTTCTGCATAATGAAGTGGATACGATTGAACGCTGTGCAGAGACGATTCGTAATTTGGTTCCTGAAGCGCGTGTTGCAGTTGCACATGGTCAAATGCGTGAGCGTGAATTGGAGCAGGTCATGCAACAGTTCTATCATAAAGAATATAACGTATTAGTGTGCTCAACCATTATTGAGACAGGTATTGATGTTCCAAATGCCAATACGATTTTAATTGAACGTGCAGACAAGCTGGGTTTAGCCCAATTACACCAATTACGTGGCCGTGTAGGTCGTTCGCATCATCAAGCTTATGCTTATTTAATGGTGCCTTCGATTAAAGGCCTTAAGGGAGATGCTGAAAAGCGTTTAGATGCCATTAGTCGTGCCGCTAATTTAGGTGCGGGCTTTATGCTGGCCACTGAGGATTTGGAAATCCGTGGTGCAGGTGAATTATTGGGCGAACAGCAGAGTGGTTCAATGCAAGCCATAGGTTATAGCTTGTATATGGAAATGCTAGAAAAAGCGACCAAAGCCATTCAAAAAGGTAAGACCCCCAACTTTGATGCACCGTTATCACTTACTGCTGAAATTTCCCTACACATGCCAGCACTTATACCGGATGAATATTTAGGTGATGTCCATCAGCGCTTATTGTTTTATAAGCGTATTAGTAACACCGACTCTCGTGAAAAACTGGATAATATTCGTATGGAGTTGATTGATCGCTTTGGTCTTCCCCCTCAGCCAGTTAAGCAACTATTTGCAGTACATCAAGTTCGTTTGAAAGCAGAGCAGTTAGGCATTACCAAAATTGATATTGGTGGACATGGCGGGCATATTGAGTTTGCGCCTGATACGCCAGTACAAGCGATGAGCATTATTCAAATGATGCAAAAGCATCCGACTTTCTTCCGTATGGAAGGTGGGCAACGCTTAAAAGTGATGGTGATGTTAGAGGAATTTGAAAAGCGCATCCAGTTTATAAATGATTTACTGGACAGTTTGTTGAAAGAGCTAAATTGATCACAGATACATTAAAATATTTATATGAATATTCTTCAAAAAATGCGAGTATGATATTTGTATGTACAAAGAAATACTTGATTTTTTGGAGAAATTTATTAAAGTTAAAAATGTGACTTGCTTCAAAGCAAATCAAAGTTATTTGTACTGAAACACATAGCCTATAATTTTCACACCCAATAGGATGTGATAGTATTAGCCATCATTCTAATTTTTGCATCATTTATAAAGATATGTTTAGTTTACATCCACAACTTGCTCAAGATACGTTTTATGTAGGCGACTTTCCACTGTCAACATGTCGTTTGATGAATGATATGCAATTTCCGTGGTTAATTCTTATACCGCGTGTTCCAGGCATCACAGAATTATATGAGCTGAGCCAAGCAGACCAGGAACAATTCCTACGTGAATCAAGCTGGTTGTCTAGCCAGTTATCTCGCGTATTTCGCGCAGATAAAATGAACGTGGCCGCATTAGGTAATATGGTTCCACAACTACATTTCCATCATGTTGTACGTTACCAAAATGATGTGGCATGGCCTAAACCAGTTTGGGGCACACCAGCTGTACCTTACAGCAATGAAGTACTTGCTCACATGCGTCAAACCCTAATGTTGGCATTGCGTGGTCAAGGTGATATGCCATTTGATTGGCGTATGGATTGAACACCACATTTCTAAATTAAGGAAAATGTGGCTATCTATGTCCGCAAGGAGTAACTGAGTGGCATTGTTAGACGAATGGATTAATAAAGAACCAAGACAGTTCGAGTATCTACATCGCTTGATGGGATACTTGATGCTGTCATTGGTGACCATTGTCTATCATTACACTCAACCAGATACGCATTATCAAATTTACATTCCGTTTTTCTTACTTGTTGTACTTTTAATTACGCCAAAATTTTCGCATTGGTTGATTTATCGTTTTAACAATAAAGTTAAGCGGAATGTGCTTTTTATCATCGATATTATTATTATTTCGGTGATGTTATCGGCAGTACATCTTAATTTGGTGCTGTCATTTTTAGCGCTTTTTGCACTACTGTATACAGCAATAAATAACAAAATTTCCTTTTTGATGGTGTCTTTGGCCAGTCTGATTGGGATTTCAGTTTTCTATTTATGCACCATCTTTATATTTGATTTTCACGAGTACTTTGACAACACCAGTAGTGAACTGACGGTCGTTGGTTTCTTATGTTTGATTACTTATTTTGGCGTGGGAAGTTATTACCAAATGTCCCAAGTTCAATATATGGCCAACAAAAAGAATCATTATTATGATCAGATGAACCGCTATATGGAGTTTGCGAATCAGCTCAGTCGTTATGCGCCAGTACAACTGTGGCAATCGATTATGAAAGGCGAGTCTGAAGCTAAAATTGAATATAAGCGTAAGAAAATGACCATTTTCTTTTCGGATATTCAAGGCTTTACTGAACTATCAGAAACACTGATCCCAGATGATTTAGCCTTCTTGCTCAACGATTATTTAAGTCACATGACTGAAATTGCGAAGCAATATGAAGCAACTGTCGATAAGTTCATGGGTGATGCAATTCTCATCTTCTTTGGTGATCCACACAGTCAAGGTGTGGAGCAAGATGCCAAAGTATGTTTGGAAATGGCGATGGTTATGCGTCAGCAAATGAAATTGCTTCGTGAACGCTGGATCAAAATGGGTTATCCGCCGTTGCATATCCGCATGGGTATTTCTACAGGTTATTGCCACGTAGGGAACTATGGTGCAGCACATCGTATGGCTTATACGATTGTCGGGCGTGATGCAAACTTAGCGGCGCGTTTACAAAGTGCAGCAGAAGTCGATGAAATTTTAATTTCTGACGATACGCATAAGCTGATTAAAAATGATTATCTCTGTGCACCTAAAGCGCCAATTTACTTGAAAGGGATTCAAGGTCCAGTACGGACATGGCAGGTGATGGAGCGTTATACTTCGCAGAAAGTGGATTATCAACGCTGGTTTGATTATGAATATAAAGGCTTCCATTTACTGTTAAATTTAGATGAAGTACAAAATTTTGAGTATCCTGAGCTCATCCATGTACTTGAAAAAATGATCAAGCGAATTCAAACACAACAAAAAATGACAAACTCAGAAGGGATTGTGAAACTCAATCTTGAAGACGAAGTGATTGAAGAAATTGAAAAAATAGAAACCCATAGTTGAATGGTGTGAGTTCACTGAGCTCATTTCGTCTGAAATCACACAATAAATAGGTAGATTCTTAAACTAAAAAAGACCGCTTTTGCGGTCTTTTTTATGCGATTCTGAAGTGACTAAGTTATCGATAACTTAGTGATTTTCAGATGCGTGGTTAATGGTGTATTTCGGAATTTCAACTTCCAAATCATCATTTTCAATTTTAACTTGGCAAGATAGGCGTGAATCTGGCTCTAAGCCCCAAGCGCGGTCGAGCAAGTCGGCTTCAATGTCATCCATTTCTTCAAGCCCATCAAAGCCTTTACGAACAACAACATGGCAAGTTGTACATGCTTTAGACATATCGCAAGCATGTTCAATTTTAATGCCATTGTCTAAAAGGCTTTGGCATAGGTTTGCATTTGACTCAACTTCAAACTCAGCGCCATTTGGGCAAATTGTTGCATGAGGCAATACTTTAATACGTGGCATAGTCTTAACCTGTAAATTAATTTGAGTTTGACCAGTCGTCGAGCTTTGTACCTTTAAGCGCAGTATCAATATGTTGATTCATACGTGCAGCCGCAAAGGCATCACTATGTATTTTAAGCTGTTCTACGGCGTGTTCAATAGCTTGAATCTCATTTGATTCAAGTTGTGTTTCTAGTGCTTGTTTTGCGAGTAGAAGTGCATCTAAGTCAGGAGTAGCTAACAGCTGTTGATCTACTTTAAGTGCTTGAGTAAGTGCTTCTAATTCGCGTTGTGCTTCAATCTTGGTTTCATGCAAATGGCGCAGATGCTTATCTTCTTCAGCAAACTTGAAACCATCAAGAAGTAGACGCTCTGTATCTGTATCGGATAAACCATAAGATGGCTTGATATCAATTTGAGCGTGTACACCCGATGTAGCTTCTTTGGCAGAAACAGTGAGTAGGCCATCTGCATCCACTTGGAAAGTCACTTCAATGCGTGCTTGACCTGCAGTCATTGGTGGAATACCACGAAGTACAAAACGACCTAAGCTACGGCAATGTTCGACCAAATCACGTTCACCTTGTAATACATGAATCAACATGGCGGTTTGGCCATCTTGATAGGTCGTAAATTCTTGGCGACGTGCAACTGGAATGGCAGTATTACGAGAAATTAAACGTTCTACTAAACCACCCATGGTTTCTAGGCCGAGTGAAAGAGGGGTTACATCTAACAGTAAAGAGCCATCTTTGGTGTTACCAATCAATTGATTGGCAGTTATCGATGCACCAATTGCTACAACTTCGTCTGGGTTGATGGTACATAGCGGTTCTTTTTGGAACAGATTACGTACGGCATCTTGTACAGCGTATGAACGAGTTGAACCACCCACCAATACCACACTGTGAATATCGTCAAGTTCTAGTTTGGCATCGCGTAATACGCGTTTACAAACACTCATCGTTTTATCGAGCGCAACTTGAATGATGCTTTCAAAGTTAGCACGGTCAAGTACAAGTTTTTGTTCGAGTAATTGCAGTTCTGCTGATGGTGCGTCAGTGAGTGCTTCTTTTGCTTTGCGTGCTGCAACAACAAAATGTGCGTATTCTGCATCATCAAGTGTATCAATATTTAGCTGTTTTTTTGCCCATTTAACAATCAAGCGGTCTAAGTCATCACCACCAAGGGCTGTGTGACCACCTGTTGCAAGTACTTCAAATACACCTTGAGAAAAACGTAAAATTGAAACGTCGAACGTACCACCACCTAAGTCATAAATGACATAGTTTTGGTCTTGCGCAAGGTTTGATTCTTGATCTAGGCCATAAGCGACAGCGGCGGCTGTGGGTTCGTTAAGTAAGCGTAAAACATTGAGGCCTGCAAGTTGTGCTGCATCACGTGTTGCTTGGCGTTGTGCTTCATCAAAATAAGCTGGAACAGTAATTACTGCGCCATTAATTGGATTTTGTAAACTTGCTTCAGCACGGTCTTTAAGTTGTTTTAAAATTTCTGCCGAAATTTCAACAGGTGTTTTACGACCTTGTGCTGTTTCAAATGCAGGCATTTGATTGTCTTCACCCACCAATGCATAAGGGTGTTGAAATTTAATATCCGCTTTTGAACGCCCCATAAAGCGTTTTACAGAGACAATCGTATTTTTAGGATCTGTCGTTAAGTATGCTTTGGCGTCATCACCATACACTGTTGAATCTGTAGCATAGTGAACAATAGACGGAAGTAACACGCGACTGTGTTCGTCTTGTAGCACTTTTGCTTTACCTGAAAGTACAGAGGCAACGAGAGAATGCGTTGTGCCTAAATCAATACCAATTGCAATACGGTGTTCATGCGGTGCACTTGATTGACCAGGTTCTGCAATTTGCAAGAGAGCCATGTGTTACATCCTTTGAACGTTAAATATAAAAAAATTAAAAATCATCATCTAAATCAAAACTGTCATCATCTAAGAAGCGATCATCAGCTCTTTCGATATCAGCCATGACTTTTTGGAAAAAGCGCAACTTACGAACAGTATCGCGAGCTTCGCCCCAATCTTCATCGGCGTAGTCAATTTTGAATTCGCGAACTAAACCATCCATCCATTGTTGCACTTCAACACGTAAAGATTTTAGATCTTCTGAGCCTTGCGCATCGTCCAGTTGCTCACGAATTTCCATTGCATCTTGTAAAAACTCAAAATCACTGATGGATTGATCAAGATGATAGTCTTGTTTTTTTAGGCTGAGTAAATACGCTGCGCGACTATCTACTTGAGATAAGACTTTATAAGCTTGGTTGATTTCACTAGATTGAATCAATGCTTGGTCTTTATCTTCGGCTTTGTCTGGATGGAATTGTTGCTGCAAACTCAGGAATTGCGCTTTTAAAGCTGCTAAATCGATATCGAGTGCTGCGGGCAGATTGAACAGCTCAAAATGATTCATGGGAGATGTATTCCGCGATTGATGTGCAAAAAAATGTTGCATTAAATGCAATTAAAACAGTGATTTTACACTGTTTTAATGCATAAAGAAGGCATAAAGCTAAGATTAAACAGTGAAAGATTCACCGCAACCGCATTCACCTTTTTTATTTGGGTTGTTAAATTCGAAGCCTTCATTCAGGCCATTTTTAACATAATCCATCTCTAAACCTTCGAGATAAACTAGGCTTTTTGGGTCTGTAAAAACTTTAACGCCAAACTGTTCAAAGACTTGGTCATGTTCATTTGTTTCATCAACAAACTCAAGAACATAAGCCAAACCTGAACAGCCTGAAGTTTTCACGCCAACGCGAATGCCTTCACCTTTACCACGATTTTTTAGGTAATTGCTAATATGAGCAGCCGCATTTTCAGTTAAGTGGATCATGAAAACTCCGTGATATCTATTTCAAAAACTTAGAAAATTAAGCTTTTGTTTTTTTGCTACGGTAGTCTTCTACAGCAGCTTTAATGGCATCTTCAGCAAGTACAGAGCAGTGTACTTTTACTGGCGGTAGTGCAAGTTCAGTTGCGATGTCGATGTTTTTGATCGCTTGAGCTTCATCTAAAGTTTTGCCTTTTAGCCATTCAGTTACTAAAGAGCTAGATGCAATTGCAGAACCACAACCATAAGTTTTGAAACGTGCTTCTTCAATCACGCCGTTATCATCAACTTGAATTTGTAGACGCATAACGTCGCCACATGCTGGAGCACCAACCATGCCAGTACCAACATTTTCAGCGTTTTTGTCTAAAACACCAACATTACGAGGGTTTTCGTAATGATCAATTACTTTTTCGCTATAAGCCATGATGCCTCTCCAAACCTCGGGGTCAGCCTTTAAGATTTAATATGGGGGTGAAATAACATTAATCAATGAGATAGCCTTTAATTAAAAGCTATCTCACGAGGGTGAATCAGTGTTCAGCCCATTCAACAGTAGAAAGGTCGATACCTTCTTTGTACATATCCCAAAGTGGAGAAAGCTCACGCAATTTCTCAACAGCAGCGATAGTTACTTGTAACACGTGATCAATATCTTCTTCAGTGGTGTATTTACCAAAGCTAAAGCGGATAGAGCTGTGTGCTAATTCATCTGAAAGACCTAAAGCACGTAGAACGTATGAAGGTTCTAATGTTGCTGAAGTACATGCTGAACCAGAAGATACAGCAGCGTCTTTCAATGACATCATTAACGATTCACCTTCAACAAAGTTGAAGCTTACGTTTAGATAGTTTGCTACGTTGTGTTCTGGATGACCGTTTAAGAACACTTGTTCTAAACCTTGTAAGCCATTCCAAAGCTTGTCACGAAGTACGCGTAGGCGAGTTTGTTCTGCTTGCAAGTTTTTGCCAGCAAGTTCAAATGCTTCACCCATACCCACGATTTGGTGAGTCGCTAGAGTACCAGAACGCATACCACGTTCATGACCGCCACCATGCATTTGTGCTTTTACGCGTACACGTGGTGAACGACGTACAAATAAAGCACCAATACCTTTAGGGCCATAAATTTTGTGCGCAGAGAAACTCATCAAGTCCACTTTTAAAGTTGAAAGATCAATTTCGACTTTACCTGCTGCTTGAGCAGCATCAACGTGGAAGTAAGTTTTATTTGCGCGAGTTAATTCACCAATTGCAGCAACGTCAGTCACAGTACCAATTTCGTTGTTTACCATCATAAGTGAAACAAGAATTGTATCTGGGCGAAGTGCGGCTTGAACCATTTCAGGTGTAATTAGACCTGTTTTTGCTTCTGGTTCAAGGTAAGTGATTTCAAAGCCTTCTTCTTCAAGCTCACGGCATGTATCTAAAATTGCTTTATGTTCAATTTTAGAGGTAATGATATGTTTGCCTTTAGATGCATAGAATTGAGCAACACCTTTAAGTGCAAGGTTGTCAGACTCAGTTGCACCAGAAGTCCATACGATTTCACGTGGATCAGCTTTAACAAGATTTGCAACTTGTTCACGTGCGTATTCAACTTTTTCTTCTGCTTGCCAGCCGTAAGCGTGCGAGCGAGAAGCAGCATTACCGAAAGTGCCATCAAATGTTAGGCACTCCATCATACGTTCAGCAACTTGAGGGTCTACAGGAGTTGTTGCTGCATAATCAAGATAAATAGGACGTTTCATGTCAAATACCTGTAACCGATAGAAGAGCTGAATCAAAGTTTGAAGAATTTTGGCGAATGGCAACGGTTTGTACGTTGTCACGAGCTACAAGGTCTGCAAGTGTGATTTTTGCGAGATAATCGGCAATGTGGTGGGAGAGTTCTTGCCATAAGTCGTGAGTTAAGCACATTGCACCATTTTGACAGTTGCCTTTATGGTCACAACGTGTTGCATCAACAGTTTCGTTTACAGCTTCAATGATTTCTAAAACTGTGATTTCTTCAGCACTACGAGCTAGGTGATAACCGCCGTTTGCACCGCGAATACTAGAAACTAAGCCGTGGCGTTTTAATTTCGCAAATAGCTGCTCTAAATATGCAACTGAAATTGTCTGGCGAGCCGCAATTTCTGCAAGAGTGATCGTTTGTTCAGTTGGCTGCAAAGCTAGATCAAGTAGAGCAGTCACTGCGTAACGACCGCGAGTTGTTAAGCGCATGATTCGATACACATGTTTAGACTAGATGTGTAGATTTTAAGAATCCTGACTAAAATAGTCAAGTTTTTTTAAGTACAGTTGAATGGTTTTATTTTTACTGCAAAATTATGCAGTTAAGCAGGCCAAACATTATACACTAGTAACACGATTAATAGAACAGTAATCATTGTAAAGATTAAATTAATCCGCTTTTGACGACGCTCAATACGTTTAATTCGATTTTTATATTGTTTTACTTCAACTTGTAATGTGTTGATTTTAGATCGTTGTTGATCAATTTTTTCTAAAAGCGGTGCGATACGCTTTTTAGACGCAGTAATATCTTGGTCATTTGGTGCTTCAGAAAGCCAGTGTTTCCAATCTGAAAGTAGTTTTGGCAGGCTAAATAATGAAAGCAAATCACGAAATTCGTCTTTTAATACGATATCGCCATCAATGCGCATCCCTTTAATGCTACGACGATTACCAAAAATAAAAATTTTGATTAAATCCATGAGGGTGGTGCGGACATCAAGATCAACAGCTTTTTCAGGTGCTTTTTCATCAAACAAAATACCATGGTCTGAAAATTGCACATAAAAATCAAAGTAAGGAATGTAACTGTTGATTTTAATCGCAATTTTTTGGTCTACAAACTTTTTAGCTTGAAGTGCCACAACGCGGTCATGTTTTAAAATAAAAGAGAAAACTGTTTCTAAAACAATTAGAGTCATTGTGAGGAGCAGATGAGTTTGATCTTTTCTCTGTTGCGCATCACTCATAAATAATCAATCCTTACCTGAAGAAAGCATCCTGCTTGTTAAATCTTTCAGGTGTAACAAAAACACGTGAATTAAGTTGCTTTGTAGAACAGTTTAGCAAATCTATCAAGTACTAAGTTTGTTAATATGGTATGAAATTGCAATTTGCTGTATACAATTGCATATAAAATAGCTAGGAGCGTCCTGATAGATGGATCAAATAAATATAGAAGAAGAAAAGCACGACGAGCAAGCTGAGCAAAATAGTGTTGAGACTAAGCGAACGAGGCATTCTAGCCGTAAATCAGTACTCGATTTTCGTAAGTATACCAAGCAAATTTGGCTCGCTGGTTTAGGTGCTTTTTCACGTGCTGAGGAAGAGGGAAATAAGTTATTTGACTCTTTAGTCAAGGTGGGGGAAGAGCTAGAATCTAAAACCACTGAAATTGCTGACCAAACCGTAGAGAAAGTTTCAGAGAAAGCCAAAGAGTCCGTAACAGATACAAAAGATAAAGTTGAAAAACTGCTCGACAATAGCGTTAATCACTCTTTAAACCGACTCGGCTTAATTACTCCAAAGGATTTACAGCATTTAGAAAAGCTTCTTTTACAATTACATGCAAAAGTTGATGCTTTGGCAGAAGAGCAGGCTCAAATAAAAGATCAATTAAAGAAAAAATAAGAGTACGATCCACATTATTTATTTATCAAGGATTTTTTCTCTCTTATTTTGCAAAAAAAGAGGATCAGAAGTATTGCCTTTACCCCCAAAGCATTGCTATAAAGGCGCTATGGCGAAATAAACTATTTTCTGGACCTTAAATAAACGATATTAAGAGGACGTAATTTTCATGAATAAATCAGAATTAATTGATGCAATTGCAGAAAAAGGGGGATTATCTAAGGCTGACGCAGGTAAAGCTTTGGATGCGACAATTGCTTCGATCACTGAAGCGCTAAAAGCTGGCGATACAGTAACTTTAGTTGGTTTCGGTACTTTTAATGTGAAAGAGCGTGCAGCACGTACTGGCCGTAACCCACAAACTGGTGCAACTTTAGAAATTAAAGCAAGCAAAGTACCAAGCTTTAAAGCTGGTAAAGGCTTGAAAGATTCAGTAGCGTAAGTTGCTAATTTACTAAACGCGCCTCTTTGGCGCGTTTTTTTATGGATAAATGTGATTTATTCGCTCAACACATTCATTCAACTTTGGTTTTCAGTTAGAATCAGTCGCAAATAAAATATTGGATTACTTATGGAATCTTTTCGCAAAGTCATCAAGGGCTGGCTAGGCAAAGTTTTGCTCGTTTTGTTTTTAACCCCTTTAGCATTGGTTGGTATTGAGGGTTATTTTAGTGGCGGGTCAAAAGATGCTGTGAAATCCGTAAATGGAACAGACATTTCGCAAAAAGAATTAGAAAATGTCACGAAATCATTTAAAGATCAGTATTTAGCATACGTAAATGGTGATGAAACTCTTCTAAATTTAGATTTCATCAACAATAAAGCGATGGATACACTGATTTCACGCCAGTTACTATTACAACAAGCTGAAAAATTGGGTATTAGCTTAAGTGATCAGCAATTAATCCAAATGATTCATCAACAGCCAAGTTTCCAAGAAAATGGTGTGTTTTCGGATGAGATGTTTGCTAAATATTTGGCTTCTATTGGTATGACGAATCGTCAATTTTTAGACAATTTACGTCAAGATCATGCACTTAAAATGCTATCGACGACTTTTACTGATAATCCATTGGTCAGTAAGGTTGATATCCAACAAATTGCAAATTTACAAACTGAACAGCGCAGCATTCAGTTGGCGAGCATTCATTTAGATGAATACAAAAAAGCAGTTAAAGTAACTGACGCTGAAATTGTAGCTTATTTTGAAAAACATAAAGCTCAGTTTAAACAGCCAACTTCTGCTGATGTTGATTTTGTTGTTTTGAGCCCTGCTAATTTACCAGCAGTAAATACAGCGCCAAGTGAAGCTGAATTACAGCAAGCGTATAATGATTATGCTGAAAAACTGAAAAAAGATGCTCAGCCAATTGTGAAGCATATTTTGATTACAGCAGGTGATCGTACAGATGCTGAAGCAAAAGCTTTGGCCGTATCTGTAGCTGACAAAATTAAAGCAGGTTTAAGCTTTGATAAAGCGGCAGCACAGTTCTCTGAAGATCCTGCATCTAAAGCACAAGGCGGTAAGCTTGCCGTATATAGTAAGGGCGCTTATGGTGATGCCTTTGATCAAACTGTTGCAACTGCAAAAGTAGGTCAAGTGTCTGCACCTGTAAAAACGAAATTTGGTTATCACTTAATTGAAGTTGAAGGTGCGGTTGCAAGTGTGCCTGCATTTGAAACACAAAAAGCACGTTTAGCAGAAGAATTACTTGTTGCTAAAAAAGCCAATGCTTTTGCTGATACGGTAAATACGTTAAATGACCAAGTGGTAAGTAGTGATGCACTTGATGTGATTTCGCAAGACGTTAAAGGCGTATCAGTTCAAACTGTTAAAGGTTTAACTTTAGCTTCGCGTCATCCGGTTTTAAGCGAAAATGCGACAAAATCTAAAATCTTTAATGATGATGTGAAAAACGGTGATCGTAACGTTTCGAGTAGCATTCAGTTAAGTAATGGCGATGTTGTTTGGTTGAAAGTACGTGATTATCATCAAGCTGGTGAGCAGTCTTTAAATGCTGTTAAGCCTTTGGTTAAAGCTAAACTGATTGAACAAAAAGCGTATGATGCTGCAAAAGCTAAAATTCAAACTGTATTAAATGAGTTCAAAACAAAACCAGCAGCGGCTGTTGTTAAAACAGGTTTGAGCTTTGAAAATGCAGGCACATTTACACGTGCAGATGGTCTACTAAAACGTGACTTGCAGCGCGCCGCATTTAGTGTGGCTGCGCCAAAAGCAGGTTTTTGGTCTGTAACAACAGCAAGTATGCCAAATGAATTGGTGGTGGTTGCGGTAACAAATGTGAATAAAAATGTGAGTGCAATTCCAGCTGAACAAGTGGCAGAGCTACAGAAGTTGTATCAACAACTTCGCGGTCAGCAAGAGTTTGATGATTACACTCGTTATTTGAAGGCACATGCCAAAATTAAATAAAATGTGATCAGCTTCATGTAAAAAACCAGCCTAAAGGCTGGTTTTTTTATTTATATTTCAAAGTTTTATAAAATGCATGTTAGTCTGCTGATGCGTAAAAAATTGCATTTATAAATACTGAGTATATTTGGGGGAATAGAAAATGAAAATAAATAAGTTCAATCTGATTGAGCCAGCACAATTCAATTTGATTGATTTATTTGCATTGTATAAAAACTTCCTGAGCGCATTGCAAATACAATTAACTCCAACAACGCCAGAAGTTATTGAAAGCCATGCTTATTTGGTTGGGACTGCAGATCCTTATGCAACCGTCGTGCTTGTGGCAACTGATGTGGAGTATCGTGTTCGGGCAGATGCGCATGGCAACTGGAATATCGAAAACCCAATGATCAATGGGGGGAGTTTGACGCTTTATGTAGTGAATGCATTTGGCTTGCGCTCAGAAGAGATTAGCATTGCTGTGATTCCTGCACCTGAAATTGTAACGGCACCTGCTGTGCCTGTAATTTTGGAGCAAGGCGCGTATTTAAGTGGGACTGCAGATGCAAATGTATCGATTGTGATTCATGCTGAGGGTGTGGAGTATCGTATACCAACTGATGCGGATGGCCATTGGAGCATTGAAAATCCAATTATCAATGGTGGCAGTTTAATGCTCTATGCTGAAAGTGACAGCGGGCTTCAATCTGAGCAGATTGGTCTGGCAATTTTAATGCCTGAAATACCGCAAATGCCAGAAATTCCTCAGGTGATGGTAAATGGCGATATTTTATCGGGTACAGCATCTGCCCAGCATAAAGTGATTGTAACTGTAAATGCGCAAGAGTACGTAACGTATAGCGATGCATCTGGCCAGTGGGCTATGGATAATCCCATCAAACACGGTGGTTTTGCTTCAATTGTGACTGAAAATGGGCAGGGTGTACGTTCAGCTGAAATTCAAGTTGCAAAATTGGCTTTTTTTGAACATGAAACCGAAGTGCAAATCACCGACATTTTACTTTTAGCAGAAGGCGTTAACAGTAGTGAAGAACTCACATATTCAGATGATGTTGCGACAAGCGTAGATTTATCTGCACTTTTAACAGCCCATCAAGAGGATGTGCTTTATGCGGATCATACAGTAGCGACGAGCTCCGTACACTCTCAAAGTATTCCGTTGCATACTGCAACGACGTCAAATTTACTTGATGACGGACTCCAACAAAACAATTGGATTGGCTAGTAAAATGTGACTAAACCAGCTTTTGAGCTGGTTTTTTTTGTGGCTGATTTTGGTCGGATAGCGACTTTTGGGCAAATGCTTTTTTATAGAGGATACGAATAAATCAAATATAGAAGAAAACGTGGAAAATATTGAAATGGAGATCAAGGCTATGAAGGCTTATTTGAGTGCTTTGCTGCTGTGTTTCATCAGTGGTTTATTAAATGCAGCTGAAATTAATTTTCAAAATATTTTACAGCAAGAACGCACTTGGGCAGGACTAGAAAGTAAAACGTTAAAAGTGGGTGAGGTTGAATGGCGCTATAGTGAAGGCGGGAGTCGTTCTAAGCCAACCTTATTATTACATGGACTGTCTGGTACACGAGATAATTGGAATCGTGTCGCACGTTATTTTACACCTTATTATCATGTGATTATTCCAGACCTACCTGCGCATGGTGAAACCAAAACGCCAGAAAATTTTGATTTATCCATTCCAAACTTAACTGAAAAGTTGCGTCGTTTTGCTGATGCAGCACAATTTGACCCAAACTTGCATCTTGCTGGTCATTCAATGGGAGGTGCTATTGCAATGTTATATGCGGCTCAATACCCAACAGAAGTGAAATCATTGCTTTTGGTGGATGCAGCAGGCGTGTATAAGTCAGCCAATACGGCCTATCTTAAAAACCCAGAACAATTAAGAAATATTGTGGTAGAAAGGCCAGGTGATTTTGATCGATTGATGAACATTGCCATGCAAGCGCCTCCGTTTATTCCACAAGAGTTAAAGGTGGCGCAAGAAAAGCTTATGATTGCGCAGTCTAAAAATACCCATAAAATGGTTTCGACTTTGGTGGAAATGTCAAAACTCTATACGCCAGAATCTTTTGCCATGGCGACGCGAATGATTGATGCGCCCGTGATGATTGTTTGGGGGCGAAATGATCAAGTAATTAATGTTGAGGTTGCACAGGAGTTACATGGCTTATTTAAAAAGAGTGAAGCACCTTTAATTTTAAATGGAGTGGGTCACATGCCGATCTTAGAGGCAGAGCAATTGGTGGCACAGCCGTATTTGAAGTTTTTAAACACAGTTAAATAGCCTAAGCTAATTTGGATCTGTTGAAGTTCAGTATTTAAATAGGGTGCACATAGCAAATAAAAAAAAGCAGGATCGTATCCTGCTTTTTTATAACGAATTACGCTTTTATTATTCGGCACGTACTTTGAGTTCATAACCTGTATATTTGCGAATATTAATTACACCTGTATCCATAATCAGGTATTGGCCTTTAATGCCGTGCAATTTGCCACGGACAATAGGTGTTTTATCTAGATTATGAGACTTCACTTTTTCAGGATATTGCTCAACAGGGTAGATAAACTGGCGTGGTTTTTCATTTTCTAAAACTTCAATTCCTTCATTGAATTCAAGTTTTTGACTAAACTCATCGCGAATGATTTGAATTTTAGGCGCAAATTCTTCGAGTAATTGTTCACGAATACCAATTAAATCAATTGGATCAGCTTCGCCCTTAAGGAGTTTACGCCAATCTGTTTTGTCGGCGACTTGCGTACCAAACATGATTTCCAGTTGGCCAGATAAGCGACGT
Organism: Acinetobacter sp. WCHAc060006; assembly: GCF_004209135.1. NCBI lineage: Bacteria > Pseudomonadati > Pseudomonadota > Gammaproteobacteria > Moraxellales > Moraxellaceae > Acinetobacter > Acinetobacter sp. WCHAc060006. The sequence continues at coordinate 26,254 of NZ_SGSS01000004.1, forward strand.
GATCCCACTTTCATAATTGGGAGTGCTTGGGTTGCACCTTGGTCTAGCCAACGCGTTGGCATTTGGCCCAAACGTGTAATACCTACTTTAAGCGCGCTTGAATTGGCCAAATAGACGATATGGGGTTGAAAGCAGACGTCGTGTGCAAAGCTGTCTTCACGGCAAGTTCCTAGATGGTAATGGCATGTTTCTGGTTTCATAATGCACATGTCACAAGACGCTTTGGTTTTAAAGCATTTAAAGCAATGACCCTGTGAATAGGACTTTGGTGTTTTTGAACCGCAAGAAACACAATAGATTTTACCTGTCCATTCAAGTTCAATTTCTTGACCAACACTGAATGGAAGCTCAATATCTGAACGATCTAATATGAGTTTGTATTCAACATTTGCCTTGTGTATATGTTGATCAGTTACACTAAGGTCTTTAAGGCCTGCATGCATTTTATGGCAAATGCCTTGTAGTTCCATACAAAATACTCACTTTAAACTAAGGATGCAGTAAATGGCTGAACAGAATGTCATCACTTCAATGCTAGACGATTTATCCACCGAACAGCCCATTTCAACTGCATTATGTATTGGTCAAAATATTGAGCAATACGGTCATGATCATTTAATTTCTTGGCAATATTTTAACGTAACTGACTTTTTAAGTCTGCCTTTTACCCAACGTTTTGACTTGGGATTTGTCTTGCTCGATACAGAAGAATGGCTGGGTGTAAGTGAAACGCAAAAAAGCCAAATTTTAGTCAAACTACGCGATTTAATGGCAAAGCGGATTGTGGTGGTCAGTCGTTTACAAGATGAAAAAATGCTTCGCGCTTTGGGTTTTACGCAATTAATTGACAAGACCACTCATGAAAGTGATTTTGCGTTATGGCAGTTTAATATTTTGACCTATAAGCATGTACCAGATTGGTTTAATTCAAAATTTTGGGCAAACCCAGAAAACTGGAATAAGTTCCGTTGGTAAAATTATGACTCTGTTAGTAGGCTAAATAAAATTAACAAAGATCAACAATGTATGAAATAAAAGCGTCGTATGCTGTAGTGATAATTTTATTTGGACTATAAACATGACAAATTTAAGTAATATCGTGGAAATTCTAGCAAAGCAGGCATTAGGCGGGGCAAATAATCAACAGGATACAAACTCAGGCGTAGGTGGCTTGGGAGGTATTTTAGGATCTGTGCTCGGTCAATTGGGTGGTGCAACTAATCAGCAAAGCAATGCGCAAGGCGGGCTTGGAGGTATTCTTGGATCTGTCTTAGGTCAATTAGGTGCAGGTCAACAGTCAACTGCAGGTGTGGGTGGTTCTAAGGCATCATCTTTATTAATTGCGGTATTGCCATTGGTACTTGCATGGATTCAAAAGCAAGGTGGCTTGCAAGGTGCTTTGGATAAACTCAGAGGGCAAGGCTTTAGCAGTCAAGTTGATGATTGGGTATCTACGGGCGAAGGTGATAACTTGGCTGTTAATCCACAGCAAGTTCAAAGTCTTTTTGATGACCAAGAAGTTGAGCAAGTTGCACAAGAAACTCAAATGCCAAAGCAAGATGTTTATAGTGCAATTTCTTCGGTATTACCGCAAATTATAGATGCTTTAACACCACAAGGTGAACAAACCAGTAAAACTGAGGCAAATGCCGACATTCAGCAAGTATTGGGCTTGGTCTCAGGCTTTCTTAAAAAATAAATAATTGTTTTGATCGTATTTTAGCTGCCCTTACGGATGGATGCTGTAGGGGCTTTTGATGCTAAATGATTGAAGACGAAGTATTCAGCCTTATGCATCAAGATCGAGTTTAAAAAGCTGATTCGCTTCGCAGATTTTTTTGGCTACGTAATGCGATCTTTTTAAACGGATCAGAATAATTTGCGATTGAAATTCGAGTTCGCCAAATTCAGGTTCAACTTGTACATAGTGGAGTTGACCAAATTCATCGCGTACGCGAGCTTGTGCTGAAAAACCTGGGCGGGCACTGCCACTGGAGATTGTTGCAAGGCGACCAAGTAGATTTACATTTGGGCGTTGATATTTACTTGGAATGACTTGATCCAAGCAATGAATCATAAAAACAGTAAAAAAGATGGCAATAATCAGCGCTGGTAGGGCCAAATAATACCAAGGGAAAAATTCTAGCTCTTGTGCATATATACACAATTGTAAAAAATATCCAGCAAGACTGAAGTTCATGAGTAAAAAGAACATAATCAGCATTTTAGAGAACTTAACATTCAAAATAGGTAAGTCATCGAGCTGTTTAGGGGATATTTTTTTGAGCAACATGCTAGGTCGAAGATTGAGATAGAAACCAATGGTTTCGGCCACACCAAGCAAAACCACAGCAATAAGACTTAAATGAAAGGGAATTAAGTCAATTTCTGTGAATAAGTTTGGCATGGCAAGACCTTTAGGTTTTATTCTTCGTTAAGATAGATTCCGCCATCAGAATGCACGTTAATATCTACTTTTTCAAGTGCTTGACCTTGGCACGGGCCAGATACACATTCACCAGTTTCAACTAAAAATAGAGCACCGTGTGTTGAGCATTCAATCATTTCTTGATCACGATCTAAGAATTGATTTTCCAAAAACTCAAGCTCTACTTGTAAATGTGGACAGAGATTTTGGTAGGCAAAAAAACCACCATCACGTTGTGTAATAAAAATAGTATCGCCATTTGGAAGCTCAAAAGAACGCGCTTCGCGCTCAGGCACATCCTCAGTCATGCAAATTTTATACATTAAGCACATTCCTTTTGAAAGCTATTTAATAGTGTTGCATAAGCATCATTGGCAAGACGTGGGCCAAATTGAGCAACAACTTCACTTGAGATTAAGATCGCAAGTTCGGCAGCAGTTTGAATATTAAAGTCAGCATTTAAAGCATATAAGAATGCGCCTGCAAAAGCATCACCAGCGCCATTGGTATCAATCGCATTAACTTTGCGACCTGCAACACTAAAAGTTTCGCCAGCGTGGTGAATACGTGCACCTTGTGCGCCCATTGTAATGACAACGTCCTTACTTAATGCTTTAAGTGCCTCTAATGCTGCATCAATGCTCTCAGTGCGTGTGTACATTAAAGCTTCTTGCTCATTGCAGAGTAATAAGTCTACGCCGTTGCCTACAAGCTCATCGAGACCTTCACGTGCGTATTGAACCATTGCTGGATCAGACAAAGTAAGGGCAATTTTCACATGATTGGCTTGTGCAATTTCACGTGCTTGTTTTACTGCTTTACGTGCAGTTTCGCTAGTTGATAAATAGCCTTCTAGGTACAACCATTTCGCAGTGGTTAAAGGGTCGAAGTCAATTTGAGCTTCAGAAAGTTCAGCTGTGATACCGAGGTAAGTGTGCATTGTACGTTCGCTATCTTCACTGACGAGTACCATGCATGTACCTGTTGTGCCTTCACTGATTGATTTTTCAGTAGTAGCAATGCCTGCTTCATTGAGGCCTTTAAGATAAATTGAGCCTAAATCGTCATTGCCTACGCGGCAACCATAAAATGCAGAACCACCTAATGCGCTAAATGCAACTGTTGTGTTGGCTGCAGAACCACCAGAAGCTTGACCTTTATAGTCTTGGCTTGCTTGTAGGTTTTGGAAAAGCGTTGCTTGAGTTTGACCATCTGTAAGTTGCATGGTGCCTTTTTGCAAGTTTTGTTCAAGAAGGAAGTGATCAGAAACTTTAAATTCCTGGTCAATTAACGCATTACCAATTGCAAAAAGATCAACAGTTGCCATGTCTTTCGGTCACATCAAAAAAATGAAAACCTAAGTTTACACGAATGCTCAGGATTGCTGTAGTTTGTTGAATAAAATTCATTTTATGGGTTTTGGCTGAAAATTAGACAAAAACAGCGCATTTATAGGTTTTTTTAACGATTTATATTTTATTTGTAGTGCTTTGCTATTGATCAATTGTGATTTTTTTATTTTGATAGGTGCATTGGGTCATGCCATTCGTTTCGGGCGGTATGAATGATAAAAAACGATGAATTATAAGTGTGAGTATATGGAAATTAGTATTCGACAAGCCGATGGTTTGCCAGCGCAAATCGAGCAATTAGCAGCATTGGCACGACAAGAAGGCTATCAATTTATTTACAAACTTATAGAGGAATTCCAAAGCGGAAAAAATCGTTTTGATCAATCAGGTGAATTTTTACTCCTTGCGTATGATCAAGACCAGCTGATTGGTTGTGGTGGTTTAAACCAACAATGGGGAGACGCTGGTGTAGAAGACCGTATAGGTCGTGTACGACGTTTTTATGTGCATCCAAAGTATCGTCAATATGGCGTAGGTAAGGCGCTGTTGCAACATTTGGAAAAGCAAGCTAAGCCATTTTATTCAGCACTTTGCCTGAATACTGAGCAAAAAGGTGCTGCTGGCTTTTATCAAAAGCACAATTATGTGTTTGTCGAAAGTCATCCAAACTACAATTATTTTAAATATCTGATCGCATAATATCTGTTGGATGAATAAAAACCCTATCTAAATAGGGTTTTTTTATGAGTTATTATTTTATTATTCATCGTATTAGCCTCATGTGATTACCAAATAAGATTTAACTTTGAGTGTCATCTGCTGTCACTTTCTTTTAATCTGTTTTTAAGTTCTGCACCTAACAATAAACTTATGTTCTGTAGATGAAGCATCTAAACATGATTGCGACAAATGACACAGCGTATTCAAAAGAATTGCTTTCGAAAGTTCCACAAATTACAGCGTTGTTTTGGCTCACAAAAATCTTTGCGACAACCTTTGGCGAAACTGCGGGTGATGCGGTTTCAATGTCAATGAATTTAGGATATTTGGTCAGTACCTTTATCTTTGCTGCTATTTTTATTGCATTGGTGATTGCACAAATTCGGGCCAAAACCTATCAACCATTTTTGTATTGGGCGACCATTATTGCCAGTACTACTGTCGGTACGACTTTGGCTGATTTTGTCGATCGATCTTTAGGCATTGGTTATGTCGGTGGGAGTACTTTGCTATTGAGTTTGGTGCTCATTTCACTGTTTGTGTGGCATAAAGCTGAAGGCAGTATTTCTCCACATGCGGTTAATCATCCGCGTGCAGAATTGTTTTACTGGTTAACGATTACATTTTCACAAACACTGGGTACAGCCTTAGGAGACTGGTCTGCGGATAGTGCAGGCTTGGGCTATACCGGGGGAATTATGCTCTTTAGTGGTCTGATTATTTTTATATTAGCATTGTATCGTTTTACTTCGGTGTCGCGTACGCTACTGTTTTGGGCGGCTTTTGTATTAACGCGTCCCTTGGGTGCTGTGGTTGGCGACTTCTTAGATAAACCTATCAGTTCTGGTGGATTAGATTTAAGCCGATTTGGTGCCTCAGCGGTGTTGCTCATTGCAATTATCATTTGTGTGATATGGGCCAAAGCGCAGGATAAAAAAACGGTATCAACTTTATAGCAATTGCATTTCGACTGAAGTCAGTCATTTAAATTGTTTCAGTAGATGTCCGCGTAAAGGCTTTAAATTCTCCTCAATAGGAAGCATTTGGAAAGTAGACTAATTTGCTTGGAAAATTATCAATCAATGAGTCGTATTGATGTTTTTCAGGTTATACTCAGAACACTTAAAAAATGCTTTGAATTGAGGAGACCACATGACTGTAGATGTCACTGAAACCATTTCACAAACTGTACATCCTGCGTTTCAGTTGGTACGTCAACACCATGTTGAAGCCCTAGACATTTTAGTGTCTGAATATAAACATAAAGTGACTGGCGCAGTGCATTATCATTTGGCTGCCAATCATGACGAAAACGTATTTTTGGTGGCATTTCGCACCCAGCCTATGGATTCAAAAGGCGAAGCGCATATTTTAGAGCACACAGCTTTGTGTGGTTCAGAAAAATTTCCCGTACGCGATCCGTTCTTTTTAATGATCCGCCGTTCACTCAACACATTTATGAACGCATTTACGGCAGCGGATTGGACAGCATATCCATTTGCGACACAAAACAAAAAAGATTTCCAAAACTTACTTGAAGTGTATATGGATGCTGCCTTTGCAGCGAACTTAAATCCATTAGATTTCGCTCAAGAAGGTATTCGTATTGAGTTGGAAAATGGTGACCCTGTATATAAGGGTGTGGTATTTAATGAAATGAAAGGGGCAATGAGCTCACCTTCAGATCAGCTTTATCATCAGCTCGCACATCATTTATTCCCAGAAACAACTTACCATTACAACTCTGGTGGCGATCCGAAAGACATTCCAGATTTGAGCTATGAAGAACTGGTAAATTTCTATAAATCGCATTATCACCCAAGTAATGCCGTATTTATGACCTTTGGTAATGAGTCCGCATATAACTTACAAGAACAGTTTGAAACTCTAGCTCTGTCTAAGTTTCAGCAAGGTGAGACTTTATACTCTAAAGCAGAACGCCGTTTAACTGCACCTGTAACAGTGACTGAAAGCTATGCAGTAGATGCAGAAGATTTAAAAGACAAAACGTATCACATCATTTCATGGTTATTACCAGAAGCCAGTGATATTAAATTGCGCTTGGGTATGCGTTTGGTTGAAGGAATTTTACTTGAAGATTCAGCTTCACCTTTACGTCATTATTTAGAAACTTGTGGTTATGCACAGTCTACTGGCCCAATTATGGGTGTAGATGATTCAAACTTTGAGATGACTTTCTACTGTGGTGTACAAGGTTCAAACCCTGAGCATGCAGAAGAATTTAAAGCTGGTGTATTTAAGGTCCTTGAGCAAGTTGCTTCTGCACCTGTAGATGCGCAAATGGTTGAAGCAATTTTGCATCAAATCGAATTGCACCAACGTGAAATTAATGGTGATGGTACACCATACGGCTTAAGCTTAATTTTGAATGGTTTAGGGAGTGCTATTCATCACTCTGACCCCGTACATGTATGGGATGTAGACACGGCCATTGAACAAGTGAAAGAAGAGTTGAAAGACCCAATGTGGCTTTCAAACTTGATCAAAACGCATCTGATTGATAATCAACACCGTGTGCAAATGACTTTGGTGCCTGATGCAGAAAAATCAGCTAAAGAAGCTGAAGCAGAAAAAGCACGCTTGGCAGCGATTGGTGCGCAATTAACAGATGAACAAAAAGCGGAAATTTTAGCGCAAACTGAAGCACTTAAAGTACGCCAAGATACACCTGATGATCTGAATCTTTTACCTAAAGTAGGTTTAGAAGATGTGCCAGCAGAATTGCAAATTGTGCAAGGTCAACTGCGTGAAATTATCAGCAATGGTTTAGATACGCCGTTGAATTTGTACCATGCTGGAACCAACGGTATTTATTACCAACAAGTGTTAGTGCAAATTCCACAAGACATCGTGCAGTCACCATATTTCAACTTACTGTCAATTTTGGTAGGTGAAGTTGGTGCGGGTGAATATGACTATCTTGAGTTGCAACAGCTACAAACAGCTGTCAGCGGCGGTCTTGGCATGGGTGCATCTTTACGCTCAAAACTAGACGATAAAAACCAAATTACAGCATGGTTAACGTTGACCACAAAGTCTTTGGTTAATAATTTAGACGCGATTCGTTTATTGAAAGTAGCCTTTGAACAACTACGTTTTGATGAAAAAGACCGCATTATTGAGTTATTACAACAACGTAAAACGCGTTGGCAGTCGCGTGTTTCGGGCGCTGGTCATAGCTATGCGATGCAAGTTGCGGGCCGTAACCACAGTGCTTTAGCACTACGTGATTATAATAATACGGGTTTAGGCGCACTCAATTGGTTAACAGAGCTTACAGCGAAAATCGAACAAGATGAAACTGCGTATGATGCACTCATTGCAGAATTGCAGTTGATTCATCATCGTATCTTAAAAGCACCTAAACAGTTCTTGTTGGTTTGTGAAGAGCATCAATCTGAACGCTTGGTTGAAGAAGTTCAAACCATTTGGGATAAGTTATCTATTGAACCAAATGATCGTGAACTGACTCAAGTTAAAGCAACTGTTACAGAAAACGATGAAGCTTGGTTAATTCAAGCCAATGTTCAATTCTGTTCAGCTGCTTATCCTGCTGTAGAAGTATCACACCCAGATGCGGCACCGTTAATGGTGTTAGCTGCTTATTTACGTAATGGTTTCTTACATAGTGCGATTCGTGAAAAAGGCGGTGCTTATGGTGGTGGTGCAAGCTATGACGGCAATGCTTGTTCATTCCGTTTCTATAGCTACCGTGACCCGCGCTTAGCAGAAACATTCCAAGACTTTGATGCCAGCATTGAGTGGTTGTTAAATGCACCGCAACAAGAACATCAGCTGGAAGAAGCAATTTTAGGTTTAATTGCGAGTATGGATAAACCAGGTTCGCCAGCAGGTGAAGCGATTACAGCGTGTTATTCATTGCTTCATAAGCGCACGCCTGCATATCGTAAGTTGCTTCGTACGCGCTTACTTGCAGTGAACTTAGATGATTTGAAGCGTGTCGCTACAACATATATTCAATCGCAAAAACCAACAAAGGCCGTGGTTGCACCTGTTGCGAAACGTGACATTTTGATGGAACTTGGTTTTGATATTAAACAAGTGAACTAAATAAATAAAACAAGAAGGGAACTTTATGACGCTTCGTAACTCTATGCGTAAGTCTTTACAGTATGGTGTTGCTTTTACTGCATGCGTGGTTGTAACCGCGCATGCTGATGTACAAACAATATCTGCGCCTCTGGCAAAAGATACGCCTAACCCAGCATCTGCACAGGCCTGTGTAGCATTAGATTCAAATGTTGAGCGTTTGACTTGCTACGATACTTTGTTTAGACCATTACCCACGGTAAATGCGCCTTCATTGGTTTCGGAACGTCAAGCGGCTCAGGAAATTAAACCTGAGGCGACGGCTAAGCTTAGCTTGAAAGAAAAAGTAAATAATGCATTGTCTGAGCATTTATTTGCAGTTGAAGCGCCGAAGTTATCTCCTGATTTGTCTTTATTAGATCGACGCTGGGAGCTTTCACCTGAGAGTAAGTTAGGTACATGGAATATTCGTGCATATCAACCTGTGTATTTATTGCCAGGCTTTTGGAGTTCAGATAAAAATGAACAACCGAACAGCCCAAATCCACTCAATAAAGTAACAGCAGCTGAAGAAACACGCTTAACCTCGATGGAAGCTAAATTCCAGTTGTCATTAAAAACCAAGGCAGTTGAAAACTTGTTTGGTGACAATGGCGATGTTTGGTTGGGTTATACGCAGTCATCTCGTTGGCAAGTTTATAACGAAGACGAATCTCGTCCATTTCGTGAAACCAATTATGAACCTGAAGCCAGTATTGTATTTCGTACTAACTATGAATTACTGGGTTTAAATTGGCGCATGTTGGGCCTGACCTTTAACCATCAATCGAATGGTCGTTCTGACCCGTGGTCACGCAGCTGGAATCGTGTGATTTTAAATCTAGGTTTTGAGCGTGATAACTTTGCGCTAATGCTTCGTCCTTGGTATAGACTTGAAGAAGATATGCCTGATGACAATAACCCAGATATTAAAAATTATGTGGGCCGTGGTGATATGACTGCGTTTTATCGCTGGAATGATCATGAGTTTAGCTTAATGCTACGTCATTCATTAAAAGGTGGTGATGACTCACATGGTGCAATGCAGTTTGATTGGTCATTTCCAATCAGTGGTAAGTTACGTGGTACCGTACAATTATTTGATGGTTATGGCGAAAGCTTAATTGATTATAACCACCGTGCGACTTATGTCGGGGTGGGTGTATCTTTGATGAATTGGTATTAAATGATTTGATAATAGCGACTTAGCTATCACTTAAAAACCACGCCGAGGCGTGGTTTTTTATATGCGTGATTGAGGTTTTGGGTGTTGGATTATGTGAATTATCCAATCTGAATTTCGGCTTGTGGATGTTTTAAGCGACTCTTTTTAGGGGTGGCAATTAAATAGGCCAAGGTTAATGGCCCTAAACGACCAGCAAACATCAGTAGCATCAGCACCCACAGACTCGCAGGTTGCAAATCATCAGTAATCCCACGTGATAAGCCTACCGTACAGGCTGCTGAGACAGTTTCAAATAATAAATCCAAAAAGTTTTTATTTGGCTCAAGGAGCAATAAACTAAAAAAGCCAAGAAAAATCAGCATAACTGTAATAGAAACCACGGCAAATGCTTTAAATGATGTTACTTTAGATACCGAGTGATTGAACACGCGAAGTTCATCTTGGCGCCTTAAAAAAGTAATAACGCTGAGTATCATAATAATAAAAGTGCCAACTTTAATGCCACCCGCCGTACTGAGTGAACCCCCACCAATGAACATAAGAAGCATAGTTACCAATGCAGATGCATTGCTCATGTGCTCTAACGGTAAGCTATTGAAACCAGAAGAGCGGGGCACGGTCGCGTGGAACCAGGCATTAACCGCTTGATCGCCCAAACTCATGTGTGCCAAAGTTAGCGGATTATTGGCTTCTAAACCCCACATAATCAGAAAAGCCGTGATATTTAAACCTAAAATACTGCTTAAAATAAGTTTGCTGTTGGTGCTTAAGCTACGCCATTTTTTATTGCGTTTGATGTCCATCAGGACTAAAAAACCAACCCCGCCAATGATATACAGCATACTGATCGTAAAGGTAATAATGTATTGGTCGGCAAAGCTCATTAAGCTATTAGGGAAGAGGGAAAATCCCCCATTGTTAAAGGCGGAAATACTGTAAAAGGCGGCATAGAAAAATGCTTGGGCAAAGTTGTAATCATCTAGCCATGCAATCGTTAAGACAATGGTGCCAATAGCTTCAAAAAATAATGAGTAGAGTAAGACGCCTTTAATAGTGTAACTCACCTTACGTAAACTGGTTTCTCCAATAGTGTCTTGCGCTAAAATTTGCTGTTTTAAGCCAATTTTTGGAGAAAGGCTCATAACTGCTAATATGGCAAATGTCATAAAGCCTAAGCCACCACATTGAAGTAAAAGCATAATGATGACTTTGCCAAACACAGTATAAGCTTCACCGACATTCACAACCGATAATCCAGTAATTGTAACTGCCGAAGTTGCTGTAAATAAAGCATGTAACCAGCTTAGCTCTTGATGATGCGCAAAGGGAAGCTTCAGCAATAAGGTGCCAATGCAAATTAGACTGAGAAAGCCCAATGCTAATATGCTGGGTGGACTAAGATTGAGCGTCTTGCGCTTTTTATTATGTAGTTTCATTCGGTTTTAAAGTGCTTTGCGAGTCGACGTAATGGTTCGAGTAAACCTTCAACAACTAAAATATCATTGGTTTGCAAAATCATATTTGGGTCAATGCTAAATAAAATCTCTGGACCGCGTTTATGCAGTAGCGTTCGGACTTCATTTTGATCCATTAACTGGTGAAAGCGCATGCCATTTTGAGCTTCCTTAAGTTGTACTTTAACAATGTAATGATCGTCATCTAAGACCATATAGCGACTAACCATTGGATAGCTTAGAGATTGCGCTACACGTACACCCATGTCTTCTTCAGGGTGAATAATTTTAGTCACACCCAAATGGGTTAAAATCATGTGATGTGCTTTAGATTTGGCTTTCACCCAGATCTTTTTTAGCCCCATATTTTTAAGATGGAGCACACATAAAATACTGGCTTCAATGTCTTCACCAATTGCCACCACAGCAGCATCACAGTTTTGTATATTTAATTCCTGTAGTACATGCTCATCTGTTGCATCGGCAATAACAGCATGGGTCAGTTGTTCGGAAATACTTTCGACGTATTTTTTGTTGCTGTCTATACCAATGACATCATGATGAAGTCCAATCAATTCCGTGGCAACAGTTGCGCCAAAACTACCCAAACCAATGACTGCAAATTGCGCCATATTCAGTCCTTTTTATTACGATCATATTTATTAACGATTCACTGCTGTTTGCATGAAGCAGATTCGTCTAAGCTTGTTCTCGATATAGTATCTTTTTCTGATCTGTCCAGCTATTCAGCTTACATGCTGTAAAGAAATAAAAGCAAAATACTGGACCACTCTGTAAGGAGCGGGAGATGAGTGCAACCTTGTATGAGTTAATACGTGTGGCATTTCCAGAATTAAAGGAGCTGCCTTTACCTGATGAACCAGAACTGTTTTCAAATTTTGAAGCATGGATAAATCAGCTTTACCCGAATTTAATGCGCTTAGATGGTTTAGATGTTCAGCAAAACGGAATTGCCGAATGTCATCGGCTTCAGCAATTGCAAATCGATTTAGATGAGTTAAAAAGTCATATACAAGATGAGATGTCGACTTTTCATAATATGTACGAAAGTTCAGATTTAGAAGAAGAGTACGAGGAAGATCAATTACATGCTTATGATTTTGAGTTTACTTATAAAGTCATTTTGAGCAATATCCAAATGTTTGTTGAGCCTTATGATTTGGCTGTGCTGGCTATTGAACAAGATCAACCGTATTGGATGTTGGTTCCAGAAAATGATGAATTAATTCAAAATATTATTCATCATTTTGGATTGGTATTTAGTGCATCTGAGCCAATGCTTCGCATCGATTAAATCAAGTTCTCTTGTATTATTTCACCATGGTTGTCTTTTGATGCGATTTAAAACAATTCTGTTCAGCTATTGTCATGAATCTTTCAAATTGCATAGTTATGCTCTGAATGTGTTAATTAAATGGCGCATTGCTGGCGCAAAGGCCTGTTAATCATTTGAAATGGTCAATTGTTCGACCACGTATTTAAGTGCCTTCACGATGAATGATAAAAAAATATATAAGATTCTGCAGGAATGGTTTCCAGAATTAGACTTTAAGAAAGTGCCAAAGGAAAGCCAACGACGCGATTTTGAACATTTTAAAGCATGGATGATGACTGAGAAAAATAAGGGTTACACCCGAACTTATTTAATGGCTTTACATCCCGAACATGCTTTAGAAAGTCATATTCATCAGGCAGCTGTTTTACAAGACTTGGCACTAGACTTGGAAAAAGCCCAATTTGAAATGATGCAGGCAGTTCAACCTACGCTTTATCATTATGAAAAAAACAAAGCAAATATTGGAAAGAATTATCAAGTTCAAGAGCAAGTGATCGAGATGATATTGTCTAAAATTTATGAGCGCTTAGACGCATATAATTTTCGGATGCTACTCATTTATGCGGATCAATATTATTGGATTGCAGTTCCAGCACATGCAGAAAAACTGAATAAATTTTGTAAAAAGTTTGAAAAGCAATTTAAAGCAGAACAATTGAAAATTGAGCTATTTTCAATGTCGGATTGTTTGCAATCTACTTAGGTTTGGCACAACTTAAGATTAGATATTCCTAAAATGGCTTATGCAAAATTAGATGCCAACAAAATAAAAAAGCCTGCAATCATGCAGGCTTTTTTATACAAATCGGCTTATTTTAAGAAACGTTGGTAACCCAAGTTATTGGTGATTTCAGCATACGGATAAGTAATGCTTTCTAGTGTTTCAATTAAACCGTCTGGATTTTGTTTAGCATCAGTTGCTTCCATGCCCACGAGTACGCGACCTTCAGCAGCACCGTGGTTACGGTAATGGAAAAGCGTGATGTTGTGGGTAGGGCCAAGACGTTCCAAGAAAGTCAGTAGCGCACCTGGACGCTCAGGGAATTCAACACGGAATAGGCGTTCATTTTCGATATCTGCATGACCGCCAATTAAATAACGGATATGAAGCTTAGCGACTTCATCATCAGAAAGATCATCTACATCGTATTCAAACTTTAATGTTTCATAGATGTCATGACGTTCTTTTTCTCCACCTTTTAGGCTGATACCCACAAAGACTTGCGCCGCAGAAGAATCACTTGCACGGTAGTTGAATTCTGTGATGTTACGGCCTTGCAGAGCACGACAGAATTTAAGGAAAGAACCTTTTTCTTCTGGAATGGTTACGGCAAAGATTGCTTCTTTACGTTCACCGAGTTCTGTACGTTCTGCAATATAGCGTAAGCGGTCAAAGTTCATGTTTGCACCGCAAACAATTGACACCATATTTTTATCTTCTAGGCCATGCTCAGCAATATACTTTTTAATCCCTGCAAGCGCCATTGCACCAGATGGTTCAACAATGCTACGGCATTCATCAAAGGTATCCTTAATGGCTGCACAGATTTCATCTGTATTTACCAGTACAACTTCACGCTCAACAATTGGGCCTGAGTTATCTGATTTTTGCAGCTGAATCACTTCAAATGGCTTTTCACCAATTTGCGCAACGGCAGTACCGTCGGCAAATAAACCTACAGATGGAAGAATGAAACGTTCATTGGCTTCGAACGCTGCTTTTAAACATGCAGATTCATCATATTCAACAGGAATGACTTTAACATGCGGTGCTACATCACCTAAGTAAGCTGCTACACCAGCAATTAGACCGCCACCGCCTACTGCAACGAATACGTAGTCGACATCACGCCATTGACGTAAAATTTCGTTGGCAATTGTACCTTGACCCGCCATAACGAGTTCATCGTCATAAGGGGGAATAAACGACATGCCTTCATCTTTTGCGCGCTGGATTGCATATTTGTTTGCAACGTCAAAAGAGTCACCATGTAATACAACTTCACCGCCTAGGCGTTTAACGGCTTGAACTTTAATATCAGGTGTTGTCTTTGGCATGACAATAATGGCGCGAATACCCAACTTTTTACCAGATAACGCCACGCCCTGAGCATGGTTACCTGCAGAAGCAGTAATAACGCCACGTTCTAACTGAGATTTCGGTAATTGACTGATGCGGTTGTAGGCACCGCGCAATTTGAAAGAAAAGACAGGCTGCAAGTCTTCACGTTTAAAACGGATATTATTCTTGAGCTTTTCACTAATTCGTGGCGCTGCTTCGAGTGGGGTTTCGATTGCAACGTCATAGACCGTTGCCTGTAATATTTGTCGAACCAAACGAGACAGCATGTTAATTTTCCATCTAACAGTTTAAAATAGGCGTTCATTGTAACAAACACCCGTACATTTGGGCTGTAAAATCAGCAACAAATGTCAAAAAATAGTTGAGCCAAGTTATGAGTCTGTATGCTACCCAAGATGAAAAGAAACAAGCTGTCGCAAAAGCTGCGTTAAAGCATTTGCCAAAAGGCGGTATTTTGGGTGTTGGTACAGGAAGTACTGTGAACTTCCTTATTGAGTTATTGCCAGAACTTCAATTGGAAGCGGCTGTTGCGAGTTCTGAAGCAACTGCACAACGCCTTAAAAAATTAGGCATTGAAGTTGTAGATATGAACAGCGTAGGCGGTTTGGATGCCTACGTAGATGGCGCTGATGAAATTGACCGTCACATGCACATGATTAAAGGCGGCGGCGCTGCACTTACACGTGAAAAAATTGTTGCGTCTATTGCGAAAAAATTCGTATGTATCGTAGATGATTCAAAATGGGTAGATCAATTGGGCCGTGATTTCCCACTTCCTGTAGAAGTGATTCCAATGGCACGCTCTGCAGTTGCACGTAAAATCGTTTCTTTAGGTGGTGACCCTGTGTACCGTGAAGGCGTGGTAACGGATAACGGTAACGTGATTTTAGACGTACACAACTTAAATATCTTAAATGCTTTAGAGCTTGAAAAGACTTTGAATGACATTCCGGGTGTGGTGTGTAACGGTATTTTTGCTTTGAACAAAGCTGATATTGCTGTTGTAGCAACTGATAACGGTATTGAAGAGCGTACTGCTGTTTAATAGGCTAATATTTCCCTCTCCTTTTAGGAGAGGGTTAGGGAGAGATTTCTTTTTAATAGCTCCCTCATCCTAACCTTCTCCCAGAGGGAGAAGGGACTCCTAATATATTTTTGAAAACTATTTAAAATTCAATTTTATGCATTATTAATAAGCTTTTAAAAAGAATAAATGACACCAAACCTTCCTGAAATTCAAATCACTCGAAAATTACGTGCCACACGCTTAAGACTACGTGTAGAACCAACTCAAATTAAATTAACTGTTCCCCAGTTTTGCACGCAGCGCCAAGTTGAAGAATTTTTAAAACAATCAGAACAATGGATGATTGAAACATGGCAAAAACAGCAGGAAAAAGCAGGGCAAATTGATAAGATACTTCCAACTGAATTAAAACTCTTTAATTTAGAGCAGCCTTTACAGGTTGTATATCAAACTCAAAAACATTCATTTATCTTGGATGAAGAAAATCATCAACTATTCATCAGTGATCGACAGCCTGAATCTTATTTAAAGTCTTTTGTCATAGCGTATGCAAAGCAATATTTACCAACGTATTTGAACAAGCTAAGTAGTGAAACAGGACTGAGATTTAATCAATGCGCAGTTCGTCAGCCTAAAACCCGCTGGGGCAGCTGTTCTGCCAAGCATGACATTATGCTGAATAGCGGATTGGTACTTTTCCCATTGGAAATCACACGATATGTGGCTGTACATGAGTTAGCACATACTAAGCACTTTGATCACAGTTCAAACTTTTGGGCAGAAGTCCAAAAGCATGATGTTTATTTTCAGCAGCATCTGAAAATTTTAAAAACCACGGCCTTGCCATGGTGGTGGAATAAATAAATCGATTTTTTGAAGATAATGAATGATATCTATTAAGTATTTATACATATAAAAAATAGATTATTTATTTTTATAAAGGCAAACAGCCTTATTTTTAATTTTTTTATATATTTTCTTTTTTATTATTTAGATAAATGTAATTAGAGTATTTACTTTAATATTCTGATTAATTTGAAATCTATTTTTGCTTTAAATACAAGCAAATTATTTTGTAAAATGATAAACAAATCACGTTTTATGTATTGTTTTGTGAATTATTAATATTATTATGTGTGGCTATTGAGGTTGGGTATATTTTAATCACGTTTTTTTAAAAAAGTGATTTTTAGGATTAATTTGAGTACGGGTGTATTTAAATTTATTCAATTTATATATTTTCAATCACGTATTTTTTTCTCTCCCTCAGCGTTAATAATAGACGCTTAAAGTAATTATATATGGTTAGCCAAGATCGTAGCAGTCCCGCTACACGGTTGTATATTTCTGTTCGCGTTAAATTTGTGATCGCTTTCATTGGAGCCTGTCTGTGGACATGGTTTTCTTTATGGATGGCTGAAAATTGGATCCGTGATTTGAGCCAATTGATTGGGTCAGTTGCAGCGATATTCTTTATTTATGGTATTGCGATTATTCCTGGATTTATGAATTCCTTTGCTGCTTTAAGTTTGTTGATGGATAAAAGGCCTAAACGAAAAATCTTAGATGTTTATCCAAATATTACAATTTTGATTGCTGCATATAATGAAGAATCTTCTATTCTAGACACGCTTAAGAGTGTGGATCGACAGAATTATCTGGGTGGACTGCAAGTCATTGTGATTAATGACGGTTCTAAAGATCGTACTGCGCAACTGGTCAAACAGGCTGAAGCTCAGTATTCATGGCTGACTTTATTGGATTTAAACCAAAATGCAGGTAAGGCTCATGCCTTAAATGAGGGTTTGAAATTAGCCAAACATGATTTGGTGCTTACTGTTGATGCAGATTCCTACTTACACCGTATTGCTTTGCAATGCATTGTGGAGCGCTATGTTGCAGATCCGCCGAATACACGCGCTGTTGCAGGTAAAATTTTGGTACGAAATTCACGTCATAATTTACTGACAAAAACGCAAGAGTGGGATTATTTTTTGGGAATTGCTGCGACAAAACGCTTACAGTCTTTATATCAAGGTACGCTGGTGGCTCAAGGCGCATTTTCAATTTATGATCGTAATGCACTGGTTGAAGTGGGTGGCTGGCCTGAGTGTGTAGGTGAGGACATTGTACTTACTTGGGCATTGCTCAGAGCAGGTTACCGTATCGGACATTCGGAGGATGCCTGTGTATTTACCAATGCGCCGACGGAACTCAACGTGTTTGTTAAACAACGTCAGCGTTGGGCACGTGGCATGATGGAGGCTTTTATTAAGCATCCAGGTATTTTAATTAAGCCACGATTATCCACCTTCTTTATTCATTGGAATGTGCTTTTCCCGTGGTTGGATATTGCGTTTACCTTTGGTTTTATTCCTGGAATTATTCTGGCGTGTTTTGGTCATTTTTGGATAGTTGGTCCAATGACTTTGGCACTCTTACCTATGGCTTTTTTGTTGGGTTTTCTCAATTACAGTATTGAAAAACGTATGTTTAAAGCTATGGATCTTAAAATACGTAAAAACCTAATGGGTTTCTTTGTATATGTTTTGGCTTATAGTTTTTTGTTGCAACCAGCAAGCATTTTAGGCTACTTGGACGAAATTTTGAAAACACGTAAAAAATGGGGTACTAAATGAAATCTAATAATATAAATTTTGGTTTCTCATTATGCTTTTTGTGCTTACTTTCAACCGATGTGCAGGCAGGTGAGTCTTCAGCAACCCAACCCTCAGATTGGGCTGCGGGTACTGAGTTTTTCATTAGCCATGATAGTGAAGGTTTTGAAACAAAAAAATTATCAGCTGAAGTTTTTCCTCAATACACCAATGCAAATGATTATTTAGGCGCACGTTTTAGTGCCTATAATTATAAAATTGATGATTGGCAAAGTGATGCTTATAAAGTTTCAATTCTTGCTAAGAATGTAGAAGCGGCGACTGCAAATGGATGGACGCTCGAAGCTGGGGTGTTTGAACAAAATGACCATACCTTAGCCACCTTTGATGGTAGCTATCGTCAACCATTAACTAAAAGTACCGCAGTAGAAGTATTTGCCAATCGAGATTGGGTCGAAACACGACCAGCTTTAGAGCAAGGTATTCATTTTACTTATTTGGGTGGAGCGGTTGATCAACAAATAGGGCCACATGTTACCGTGGTTGGTTTGGCT
The DNA here is from genome assembly GCF_004209135.1 of Acinetobacter sp. WCHAc060006. Taxonomy (NCBI): domain Bacteria; kingdom Pseudomonadati; phylum Pseudomonadota; class Gammaproteobacteria; order Moraxellales; family Moraxellaceae; genus Acinetobacter; species Acinetobacter sp. WCHAc060006. Next base: position 45,143 of record NZ_SGSS01000004.1, read on the forward strand.
GCAACACAGCTTTTCTCTGATGATAATCGCCGTGACCATGGTCGCTTAAAATTAATCTATCAGCCATCCTTAGAACATGGCTTAACTTTGCAGGCGCGATACCGTATGTATCGAAGTGATGCTGATGATGTTGCAGGCTTGTATTTTAATCCTAAAGATTATGAAGAAAGTATGCTGGCACTGGGGTGGCGTAAACGATTCAGTGGTTGGACGACGGGTATGACCGTTGGTTATGGCCGAGAAAAAGTGGCTGATGCACCGAGCCAATCAACAAAACTGCTTGAACTGAACATACAGAGCCCAATCCATCAAAACCAATTTGTGCGCTTAAATGCGGGTTATAGTAACAGTGCTTCATATTATGGCGTCGACTATAGCTATCGTTATTTAATGGGCGAATGGGTACTTAAGTTTTAACAATGCTGTCAAAAATTGAATTCACCTTTAGCTTGGCTTTTTAAGTTTAGGTAAAATGATAAAATTCAGCCAACAGCTCGGCAAAACTGTTCAGAAAATATGAACTTCCTGTCATACTACGACCTTATAAATGGATAGTTTAGATTTGAGGTAATGAGCGTGATTTCAGTTGGTATTGTCGGCGGTACAGGTTATACAGGCGTTGAATTACTCCGTATTTTACTGCGTCATCCAAACGCGGAAGTAAAAGTTTTAACTTCACGTACTGAAAATGGTCGCCGTGTCGATGACATGTTTCCAAGCTTACGTGGCCATACTGAACTCAAATATTCAGACCTTGATATCAATGCATTAAAAGCATGTGATGTTGTATTTTTTGCAACACCACATGGTGTAGCGATGAAACATGCTGCTGAATTAGTTGCAGCAAATACCAAAGTGATTGATTTGGCTGCTGACTTCCGTTTGCAAGATCTTGAACAGTTTGAAAAATGGTATGGTTTAGAGCACGCTTGCCCAGAAATTCTAAAAGATTCTGTTTACGGCCTGTCTGAGCTGAATCGTGAAAAAATTCAACAAGCTTCAGTGATTGGTAACCCAGGTTGCTATCCAACTACAGTGCAATTGGGTTTAGCACCTGTGCTCAAGGCTGAAGGATTAGTGAAACCTGAAAGTATTATTATTGATGCAAAATCTGGGGTTTCAGGTGCAGGTCGTAAAGCAAGTCTTGGCATGATCTATTCTGAAAATGCAGATAACTTTAAAGCATACGGTGTAGCGGGTCATCGTCATCACCCTGAAATTGTAGAAGCACTCGAAAATATTTCAGGTCAAAAAGGTGTGTTTAACGAAATTTTATTTGTACCTCATTTGGTGCCAATGATTCGTGGCATGCTCAGCACAATTTATATCGATTTAACGGATGCTGGCGCAACTGCAGATTTGCAAAACTTATATGAACAGTTCTATGCAAATGAACAGTTTGTAGATGTGATGCCATCGGGAAGTTCACCAGAAACACGTACAGTACGTGGCGCTAACCAATTACGTATTGCATTGTATAAACCACAGCCTAAGAAACTAGTCATTCTTGCAGTACAAGATAACTTAGTAAAAGGTGCTGCTGGTCAAGCAGTACAAAACATGAACTTAATGTTTAATTTTGCAGAAAATGCAGGGTTACAAGGCATTGGTTTATTACCATAAGAAACGCATTAAAACTTCACACACATTTAGATTTCGATTTAAATGTGTGTTTTGAATAAATCAAATAAGAGACGACGATGCCGAATACAGACTCTAATATCACGTCAGAACCGACTTCAAGTAACAACAAACCATTTTTGAAAAGTAATATGCCTTTGGTTGCAGGTGCTGCAATCATTGCGCTGAGCAGTGGTTTATTGGGTTATTCCGTTGGCCATCGTCAAGGCCTGACGGTGGTGGGCTATGATGCGGATGCGGAGCAATTGGTTGAAGTTGTGCAAAAGCAAAAAGCTGAATTGGCTGTGCTCCACAAATCACTCAATACTGCTGTGCAAGAGCGCGATATAGCAGTAAGCAATTCAAATGATTTAGGATTATCTGTAATTAAATCACGTGATGCACAAGAGCAAGCAGAAAATCTTGGTGTGTTATATCGTGAGGTATTACGCCAACGCGGTGGTATTGCATTGGCAGTCCAACACTTGGCTATTAAACCTTTACCTGAAAATGCTTTTGAATATCAACTGGATTTAATGCAGGTGAGTCCAAATAAAGCCAATGTTTCAGGTAGTGTGGAAATGCGCTTAATTCAAGGTACAGAAGTTCTGACTGTACCTATGGAAGACAAAAACTTCAATTTTGAAAACAATGAACGTTTAACGGGTCGATGGACTATGCCTAAAGGCTTTACCCCAAGTTTTATTGAGGTACGTTTAAATGGTTCAGGTAAACAAGTCACCCGTCGTTTCAGTTGGACAAAAGGCCCTGCAGTAGATAATCAAGCTGCATTCCTTTCCGAGATCCCACAAACTGAAGCAAACGTAAACTAAAGTGTGTAATAAAAAAATTATGCGAACAAATAAGCGTCAAATTAGCCTGTCGAGTATCAAAGACTCTTTTCATCAATCTGGATTGGTCGATTGGCATCTCAGCCCACGCTTGAGCAACGACGATTCGCATGAAGAAGGTGATTCAAATACTGCGGTAATGACTGCGCCGCCTCAATTTAAACGTCCACCGATGTACGCTGTCGTTTTAATGAACGATGATTACACCCCAATGGACTTTGTTATTGAAATTTTACAACAATACTTTGCAATGAATCTTGACCAAGCTACTCAAGTAATGCTAACTGTACATTATGAAGGAAAAGGTGTTGCAGGTGTTTATCCGCGAGACATCGCGGAGACTAAAGCGAACCAAGTCAATAATTACGCTCGGTCTCAAGGTCATCCATTACTTTGTCAGATTGAGTCCAAAGATTAAGGGGGTTGCATGCTCAGTCGTCAATTAGAAGTATCATTACGTTTGGCTGTCAGCATGGCTCGTCAAAAGAGACATGAGTTTTTGACGGTAGAACATTTATTATTGGCTTTACTTGATAATGACTCTGCTGTAAATGCATTAAAAGCATGCGGCGCAGACATTATTGTGCTTCGCAAAGAGTTAGAAGAATACGTCGAACAACACACCCCAAAATTGGGTGAAAATCAGGATCAAGCACCGCATCCTACGGAAAGCTTTGACCGTATTTTGCAACGTGCCATTTTTCATGTGCAATCTAGCGGTGGTGACCGTACTGTAGAAGGTGCGGATATTTTGGTGGCGATGTATTCTGAGCGTGATTCTTTTGCGGTGTATTTACTTAAACGCCATCAAATTAATCGTTTGACTCTGACTCAATACCTTTCTCATGGAACACGTAAAGAAGAAGTACAAGCTGAAGAAGAAGTAGAAGAGCTGGATGGCGAATCTGCAGCTTCTGCCAATGCTGGCCCATTAGAGCTTTACACCACCAATTTAAATCTAGAAGCGCAAAAGGGCAAAACTGACCCTTTAATTGGCCGTGAAAAAGAAATTGAACGCGCAGCTCAAATTCTATGCCGTCGCCGTAAAAACAACCCGCTGTTGGTGGGTGATCCCGGCGTAGGTAAAACGTCTATTGCAGAAGGTTTAGCTTGGCTCATTGTAAATGGTAAAGCGCCTAAGCCACTTGAGCATGCTGAAGTATTTAGTTTGGACATTGGTGCATTGGTTGCAGGAACCAAGTATCGTGGCGATTTTGAGAAGCGCTTAAAACAATTGTTAAATGCGCTAAAGAAAAAACCAGAAGCAGTGTTATTTATTGATGAAATTCACATGATCATTGGTGCAGGCTCAAGCATGGGTAGCACGATGGACGCATCGAATTTGATTAAGCCAGCACTTGCAAATGGTACTTTACGTTGCATCGGTTCAACAACTTTCCAAGAATACCGTCAGGTATTTGAAAAGGATCATGCTCTATCACGTCGTTTCCAAAAAATTGATGTGAATGAGCCTTCAATTTCAGAAACGATTGATATTTTACGCGGTTTGAAATCTAAATTTGAAGAATTTCACCATGTGAAGTATGAAGATAAAGCTTTGGTTTCGGCGGTTGAATTATCTGCTAAATTTATTAATGACCGTTTCTTGCCTGATAAAGCCATCGATGTAATTGATGAAGCTGGTGCACAGCGCAGATTGAAGGCAGAGCAAGACGATACCGCAATTACGGTTGAAAATATCGAAGATATTGTGTCTAAAATTGCCCGTATTCCGCCAAAAACGGTATCTAAGGATGATAAATCTGTACTTGAACATTTAGAGCGCGATTTGAAACGTGTGGTCTTTGGTCAAGATGAAGCGATTGAAGCCTTGTCTTCAGCAATTAAACTGTCACGTGCAGGCTTGAAGTCACCAGACAAACCCGTTGGTAGTTTTGTTTTTGCTGGCCCAACAGGTGTGGGTAAAACGGAAGTTACCAAGCAATTGGCTAAACTGCTAGGTGTAGAACTCGTACGTTTTGATATGTCTGAATACATGGAGCGTCACGCCGTATCTCGCTTAATTGGTGCGCCTCCAGGTTATGTTGGTTTTGACCAAGGCGGTTTACTGACGGATGCGATTCATAAAAATCCACACTGTGTATTGTTGCTGGATGAAATTGAAAAAGCACATCCAGATGTATTTAACTTATTGCTTCAAATTATGGATCATGGTGCGTTAACGGATAATAATGGACGTAAGTCTGATTTCCGTAATGTAGTGTTGGTGCTGACAACGAATATTGGTGCAGAAAGTATTTCTCGCGTCAGCATTGGCTTTATGGATCAAGACAACAGTAATGACAACCAAGATGCAATGAAAAAAGCATTCTCACCAGAGTTCCGTAACCGTTTGGATGGTGTGATTCAGTTCCGTGCATTGCCTACAACAGTCATTGAAAATGTGGTTGATAAGTTCTTAACTGAACTACAAGCACAGTTAGATGATAAAAAAGTGATGCTAGAGGTGGATCAAGATGCCCGTGAATGGATGGCTGAAAATGGTTATGATCGCCTGATGGGCGCTCGACCGATGCAACGTTTGATTCAAGAGCATTTGAAAAAACCACTTGCTGAAATGATTTTATTTGGTGAGTTAGCAGAGCATGGCGGTAACGTTGCCGTTTCTGTGAAGAAAGAAAATGGCAAAGCGATTGGCTTGAAACTTGAAGTATTTGAAGATCAAACCGCTGAACCAGCATAATTTCACAACTGATTTAAAATAACCCGTGTTCTCACGGGTTATTTTTTGACTATCCACATAATTGAAGGGCTTAACGTTTTGGATTTGCCATTTGCTAAAATATTAACGACATTCTTTTTGTTTTTAGTCACTGCTGTGATGGAAATATTAGGTTGTTATTTTCCTTATTTAATTTTGAATCAAAACAAAAGCCAATGGTTATGGGTTCCAACTGCTCTGGCTTTGGGGGCTTTTGTTTGGCTGTTGACTTTACATCCGGCTGCCTCCGGGCGTATTTATGCGGCCTATGGCGGTATTTATATTTTTACAGCGCTGCTGTGGCTGCGCTATGTAGATCAGGTGAGTTTAAGCCGTTGGGATTTGGCTGGCGGCGCAGTCGTGCTTGTTGGGGCGGCTTTAATTATTCTGCAGCCGCAGGGGCTCATCCGTTAGGCTTTGGAAGATTATATGAGGCATGAAATGGAGTGAATCTAAACAGGCTCAAACCATTTCACAATGCGATGAATATCCGCTTCAATACTTTGAATCTCTTGATCATTGGGTTTTGCAAGTACACATTGTCCTAATGCGGAATACCTTTTGATAGGGCACAGATAATGCCATTCTGCATAATGCATTTGATTGCTTTTGTTGTTGTATATACTGTGTCCAAATGTGTCGATACTTCCATTTTCAAAGCGACTAAGGTTTATATAGTGTGTTTTGCAATTGGTTTGATCTGTTTGTGTTGACTCATAGTGCACTAGTTTTCCATTAATATAGAATATGTTGTATTCAAAACTTGGATATTCCTTGCAAGTGCTGACATTTTTGAGCTTGGCGCGAATGACATAATTTTCAAAATGCAATTGATCCAGCTGAGCTGTATATTTTCGTGCCTCATAGACTTCGTCCACATTTGGAATGCGGTGCTTTAATTCAGCGTTATGGTCACTGCTTTGAACATTATCTATCTGCCGAATGCCGCTGTTTTGCATATAACCAAAATAATGGTGATGACGGGCAAATTGATAAGGTGCAGGCTGGCCGTTGTTGATTAAGTCAGCATTAATATGTTGTTGTGTTTCATAGCCTTGTTTACTGAAGCTTAGAGTTCCGAGTAGGCCTTCATAAGCTGTGCCAATAGATATTGCCTGTTGCAGTATATTTCCTCCTCCATAAGTAAAAGGAGTCTGAATGACTAGCTGGCCTTCCATAACTGAGGGAGCATTATTTTTTGGATCAGACTTTGGTAGCGAGTAGTTGAAATTACTGAGCTTATACAGCCATCGGTGGTACTCAGGAATATGGAAAACAATACTGTGAGTGGTTGGATTTGCAGCGCCTTGAATGGGCACAGTGATGAAATTTCTATGCAAGCAAGGAAGCTGTAAAAAACTACATTTATCTATTGTGGCAGTCAGTCCAGGTATTGCAATGATGGCCTTATAACTGGCTTGGGCTTGTTGCGGCTGAAGAAAAATCTTCTGCACCTTTTCTGTGGTCATGGTTCCATAACTTGAATATAAATCTAATTTGATATCAAGGTATTGTTTATATTGGAATAATTGAATAAAAATAAATAAGAGGAATAGGGTGGCCAAACTTATTTTAAGTTTTTTATGATGCATTATTATCGTGAGCAGGCTTCTGAAATATTCAGGAATTGTTGCAGAAGCCTATCCATATAGCAAATAGGATATTTGCCGATGATTAAATACCGCAATCTTTTTGCTTTAATTCAAGTTTGTAGTGGTTTTTCTCTGAACTTAAATCGAACTCGACCAAATAGGGATTTCTTTTCTGATATTCATGCTCAAAGAAAATAGGGCAGTTCTGTATTAAATTTTTCTTAATGAGTTTCTGAACTTCTTTAGATCCAAGATCTTGCTCAAACTGTGCAAAATCAGGTGTGATAATCATGCCTTTAAGCTCAGTTTTTTTAGAAGTTAAGCTGAGCTGTTCAATAATAGTATTGTGGTCGATTTCGAGCGGCAGTGTTTTAGAATCTTCTGCACTTAATACACTGAGCAGTTCATCCAGCTGTTTGGGCTCTTGAATCTTAAAATTCTCATCAATAATCTGTTTTGACTGCAGGTATTGATCAAATTCAGATGCTTGAGTGTGGAAAAATGCAGAAGCTAAAACTGCAGACAGGCAAAAGCTCATTTTTTTTAGATGCATAAAAATGGTCGCTATTAGAATTTTAAAAGACCATTTGATTATATCCATGAAGCATAAAAAAAAGCACCCGAAGGCGCTTTTTATTCAACGAAAGGCTTAGTCTTTTTTAAGGTTTTCGTTAATTAAGAATTCAACCAGCGCTTTTTGAGCATGTAAGCGGTTTTCAGCTTCATCCCAAACCACTGCATTTTTGTGGTCGAGCATATTTTCTGAAATTTCTTCACCGCGGTGCGCAGGCAAGCAATGCATAAATAGGCAATCCGGATGCGCCAAGTCCATTAAACGTTCATTGACTTGGTAATCTGCAAATGCTTTTTCACGGATTTTTTGCTCTTCCTCTTGGCCCATACTTGCCCAAACATCAGTCACAATAAGATCTGCATTTACAGCAGCATCTTCAGCTGAGTTTACAAGCTCTACGCAGTGCGCAAATTCAGACAAAAATTGCTCTTGAGGTTCATAGCCTTTTGGTGAAGCAATTTTTAATTTAAAGCCCCACATGTGTGCAGCTTCAATATATGAATTGCACATGTTGTTGCCGTCACCAATCCAAGCAACTGTTTTACCTTCGATTGAACCACGGTGTTCAACAAAGGTTTGTACATCGGCAAGAAGTTGGCAAGGGTGGTGGTCATCTGTTAAAGCATTAATGACTGGAACTTTTGAGTAAGAAGCAAAACGTTCAACAATGTCATGGCCGAAAGTACGAATCATGACAATATCGAGCATGCTTGAAATAACACGTGCTGAATCTTCTACAGGTTCACCGCGACCCAATTGTGAATCACGTGATGAAAGGAAAATTGCACTACCACCAAACTGGCTCATACCAGCTTCAAACGATACACGCGTACGAGTGCTTGATTTTTCAAAAATCATGCCCATTACTTTGCCAACAAACGGTTGGAACACTTCATTGTTGTGCTGTTTGCGTTTCAGCTCAATACCACGTTGCACAATTTGGTTAAGTTCTAAAGTCGATAAATCGCGTAAAGTCAGAAAATGACGCAGAGCCATGATTACTCCACAATAATTGCTGAATCAAAAAATAAACAACAATTAGTTGTTGGTTGGTTAAAGAAAAAAAAGGAGAATCAAGTACTCTATACCAAAAACCTGCAAAAATGCAAAAAAAACTAGGACTTTTGATGCCCATCTAAGAAGCGATCTACACAGTAATTTATGTAATTGATGTTTTCTTGATCAGTTTCTTCATTTGGTAGACCCATTAAAATTTTCCATTCTAAATTACGTAAGATACCAAAATAAAATTGTGCTGAAAAAAGCGGGTGCTCACAGACCAGTAAACCTTTCTGATGAGCAGTTTCCAGTGCTGTTGCAATCGCCAATTGAATTTGTTTTGGGCCGTGCTCATGGATATGTTGTGCAATATCAGGGTTGCGCTGACTTTGCTCAAGGACTAAACGCATAAATGCGACTTTATCGGGTTGGTTCAAATGATGCTGAAAATTTAAAAGGGTTTGAACTAAATAATTGCGAAAGCTAGACAGCTCAGGATTAAATGGGACGCAAATATCTTTAAAAAATTGATCGCGCCGATAATCACAAATTGACTTAAACAAGCCTTCTTTATTGCCAAAATATTTATAAATGGATGCTTTTGAGCCACCTGCATGATTGACAATATCATCAAGTGAAACGGCATCATATCCATGTCGTAGAAATAGTTCAGCACCACTTTCTAAAAGTGCGACACATCGTTCATGACCACGTTTAGTTTGTGGTAAGTCGCGTGCGAGCGGTTCTAACTGAGCTAAATCTTGCATATTGGAAATAAATAGATCCACTAAAAATAACACTTGTAATTATAGCAAATCTTTGTACAAAGAGGGTGTAATCATCTGTATTGACTAAGCAATATACAGTCACGAAATAATATTATATCTTTCAAAAATATTTGACTAAAGTTATAGAGTAAAAATTCTAATTGGTCATAGCACACCAAATAATTATGGTTATACTCAAGCCTCAACAAATATAGAGACCTCTGTGGAAGGGAATATGACAGAACAAACGTCTGCAGGTTTAAGATTTAGACAAGCATTAGAAGTGGAAAAACCATTACAAATTATCGGCACAGTCAACGCTTATGCAGCAATGATGGCGAAACAGGTGGGTTATAAAGCCATCTATCTTTCGGGTGCTGGGGTTGCGAACTATTCTTATGGTTTACCTGACTTAGGTATGACCAGTCTGGATAACGTTTTAGAAGATGTCCGTCGTATTACAGAACGTGTAGACACACCGCTTTTGGTGGATATCGACACAGGTTGGGGTGGTGCATTTAATATTGCACGCAGTGTAAAGCAAATGATTGCTGCCGGTGCAGCCGCGGTTCATATTGAAGACCAAGTAGCACAAAAGCGCTGTGGACACCGTCCAAACAAAGAAATTGTGACGCAGCAGGAAATGGTCGACCGCATTAAGGCTGCTGTAGATGCAAAAACCGATTCAAACTTTGTGGTGATGGCGCGTACAGATGCTTTGCAAAAAGAAGGTCTGCAAGCAGTGATCGACCGTGCATGTGCATGTGTAGAAGCAGGTGCAGATGCGATCTTTGCTGAAGCCATGACTGACATTACCATGTACAAAACTGTCTGCGATGCAGTAGGTGTGCCTGTATTAGCCAATATTACAGAATTTGGTGATACCCCTTACTACACCAAAGAAGAACTTGCTGAGCAAGGGATTAGCATGGTGCTTTATCCATTGTCTCCGACACGTGCAATGCAAAAAGCAGCATTAGAAGTGATGCATGCCATCCGTAATGAGGGTACGCAAGTCAACGTGCTAGATAAAATGCAACAGCGTAAAGAACTTTATGAGTTCCTTGACTATCACACATTTGAAAATACATTAGATAAATTATTCACCGAAGGAAAATAAAAATGGCTGAAGGAAAAGTACTCACAGGTGCAGGACTGCGCGGACAAGTAGCGGGTAAAACGGCACTTTCAACTGTAGGCAAAAGCGGTGCGGGCTTAACCTATCGTGGTTATGACGTTCAAGACTTGGCAGAAAACTGTCAGTTTGAAGAAGTTGCGTACCTGATTTTCTTTGGTGAATTACCAACAACAGAACAGCTTGCAGCGTATAAAGCTAAACTGAAGTCACTACGTCAATTGCCACAGGCATTAAAAGAAGTATTAGAACGTATTCCTGCTGACTCACACCCAATGGATGTGATGCGTACAGGTGTTTCAATGTTAGGTAACCTTGAAACTGAAAAATCGTTTGAAGAGCAGCAAGATGTTGCAGACCGTATTCTTGCAACATTGCCTGCAATCATTTGCTACTGGTACCGTTTCAGCCATGACGGCGTACGTGTAGAAGAAAATACCGATGATGATTCAATCGGTGCTCAATTCCTGCATTTACTGCGTGGTGAAAAACCAAATGAATTGCATGAACAAGTGATGAACGTGTCACTTATTCTATATGCAGAGCATGAATTTAACGCTTCTACATTCACAGCGCGTGTATGTGCATCAACATTGTCAGATATGCATTCATGTATCACAGGTGCAATTGGTTCACTTCGTGGCCCATTACACGGCGGTGCAAACGAAGCAGCGATGGAAATGATTGAAAACTGGACGTCGCCAGAAGAAGCAGAACGTGAAATGCTTGGTAAACTTGAGCGTAAAGAAAAGATCATGGGCTTCGGTCATGCGATCTACAAAGACAATGATCCACGTAACGGCATCATTAAAATCTGGTCTGAACGCCTAGCAAAAGACGTTGGCGACACCGTACTTTATCCAGTATCCGTACGTTGTGAAGAAGTAATGTGGCGCGAGAAGAAATTGTTCTGTAATGCAGACTTCTTCCATGCATCTGCATATCACTTCATGGATATTGCAACCAAACTATTCACGCCAATCTTTGTAATGAGTCGTGTAACAGGCTGGGCAGCGCATGTGATGGAACAGCGTGCAGACAACCGTATTATTCGCCCAAGTGCGGACTATACAGGCCCTGAACTGCGTAAAGTAGTGCCGATTACAGAGCGTTCCGCTGCATAAGTTTTAAATTTTAGTTTTCAAAAAGCCTCTTCGGAGGCTTTTTTGTATATTGAATTTTTTTAATTTAGATGAATAAGCTTATTTTAGGGGCTATGTAATGAGCGTATCAACTTCTTGTGCGACCAGTTCCGTCAATTGTTCAAGGCGACTAAGTGGTTGTCCTGTTAAATAATATTGAAAGTTATAACACTGCTTTTGATATAAAATACTAATGAAAAATGTACCTTCGGGTTTGTCTACTGTGGCGCTTCCACCTGGCTTAAGCAAACCTGTACATGCCACAATTACATCTGCTTGCGTAAAGAGCAATTTTCCTTGCTGTGCCATTGCTTGAGTTACTTCAGCCGATTCAGCGGTATAACGTTCTATAAGCTGAGGGGATATGTTTAAAATAGACACTTTGATACTTGGGTCATAACTGACTAAACCACCTAATAAAATATCTGCGCCAGAATTTTTATAGATAGAAAATTGACTGCTGAGATAACCTGAACTCGCACTTTCAATAAAGGCAATCGTTTTATGATTGTGCTCAAGGGTTTGGCAACATTGTATTAATTGAGTTTTAGGCATTTTTGAACTTTAAGTTTTTAATGTATTTTAGCAATAATGTTTAAATATTTGAAAGTATAGTAACTTTTTACTGAAACTTATTTCAATTTGGTGTTTATGGTTTAAATGATTAAAGTATGGGCAAATTTTGAAATTAAAGGTTTTACTTCACTCAAAACAGTGGTAAAAATAAAAATAAAGTGTGTTAAGAAAGTAGGATACATTGATGAAAACAACAGTAAAGTATGTCGTTTTAAAAAGCTTAGATTACCAATTAGGCACGCCACTTTTTCAAGAGGAATTAGAGGCAGACAGTCAGTATTTTGACCAAATTCCTGCAGAAATTTCATATCAAAATCACAAGTTCAAAGTCAAAAGCAAAGAGCTGAAGCGATTACAAATTGTGGAAGAGTTTGAAGATTCACAAACGATTATCGTAAAAGTTCTCGCTTTAAGCGAATAATGAAAAGCGATAAAAAAACTCCGAATATCGGAGTTTTTTTATCGCTATACTTTTGTCAGATAGAGGGTGAATACTTAAAAATAGAATTAATTTTAAAATGTGAAATTGTTTATAGATTACAAAAAGCATGTGATAAATAACTTATTGGTGTGAGAGTTCATGGTTTGGTGCACGATTTTAATTGTAATTAAATGTAACAAATGGTTAAAAAAAAGATACAATTCACAGAATGTGTTGCGTAAAAACGTATAATTAATCCGATGTATTAGCAGTTTGAGTCATGAATATTCTAAAATTCATTAAAAGCTTTAATACTTCAGGTACTTACCTCATATTGTCAATTGTGATTTTAGCATTTTTGGTTGTTTATTTTTATGTGATAAATCCAGTATAGGATTCTTCTTTAAATATTTACTCCAGCTAAATGTGTTACCTGATGCTAGCCGGAGAAAAAAGAGCAATGTGATCATCACATTGCTCTTTTTTTATGTGAGTTACTAGGTACAGCGAGATGAGGTGACTTTTAAGCCTATTTAAAGCGCATTTTTTAACGATTTACGATGAGCTTTAACTTGTTTGGCATAGCGTTTACCTTGTTTTTTCATAGCACGATTATTGTTATAACCTGTAGGCCCAACATTGTAATAAGCCAAGGCCTTTTTGCTGTCGCCAGCTTGTTGAGTGTATTTGGATAGTATGTAAGTCCCACAGTTAATGTTGGTATTTTCATCAAATAAATCACCCATACAGGTGTTTTGCCAATAACGTGGAATAATTTGCGTCAGACCAACAGCACCTGCAGGTGAGCTTACATTCGTTCTATAAGATGATTCTTGGCGAATTAAGGCAGCCATTAATAATGGATCCATTTGATAGCGTTCGGCACTTTGAATAATCATTGGTGATACCCGATCAGCCGTAGGTGGTGCGACAGAATAAGCCCGTTGTATGCCTACAGATAATTTTTTTGCCCGTTTTTCTACAGATCCACCGCCAAGAGAAGAGCAACCAGCAAGTGTGCTTAAGCTTAGAAAAAGTACCGCGGACTTCAGCATGTTTTGCTGAGCAGAAAAAGTTTGGCAAAAATTGAAAAATCTATTGGCGTACATAAAAGTCCTATTTTAGGGGATTACAAATTAAGCTAGTAATCATTATCAATTACATCCATGTTAGGTCAAGCACATAACAGCATGATTCTGATTGCAAAATGTTACTCAGTAAAAACTGTCAGATCATCTGCTCTTTTTACAAAACCAACGAACGTAGTGCATTCATCACAGATTTTTATCAGCATAGCTGATGATGAAATAACGGCTATAGCACGTGTATATAAGGCGACGATAGCGCATTAAAATATGTCTTTTGCCATCCAAATTTCACATGCATGGCTGTGTCCTGTAGCGCCCATTGGAGCCTTTAGATGTGAAAATCCCAATTTTTCATATAGTTTGACTGCTTGCCATAAGCTTGAAGTCGTTTCCAAATAACAGATTTGAAAATGATGTAATTTTGCGAATTCAAATGCGGTTGCCAAAATCTTTTTGGCAAAGCCTAGACCACGTAAAGAAACATCGAAATACATTTTTTGTATTTCAAGTACATTGGGGTCACCCTGAAGCGGTGAGATACCACCACCACCTAAAACCTGATCATCTTCATTAACCACCACCCAATATTGTGCATTCTTTTGGCTATAGACCTGATATAAATCATCTAAAATAGGGTCGGCAACAGCAAATCCAGATTCAGGTGCTAATCCAAATTCTTGTGAAACTTTGCGAATTAGGGTTGCAATTTGTAGATTATCTTTTTGTTGAATGGGGCGAATGTGATACATAAATATAAGATAAAAAAAGAGATGATTTTTTATAGCAAAAAAATCATCTCTTGTGTCTTTTTGAAGAAAAAATAGCAAGAATATTCTACTACTTCAGTTCACTTGACGTTTTTCCTAGCTCACGGCGAGCAATAATGAGTTGTTGGATTTGTTGTGTACCTTCAAAAATATCAAGGATTTTTGAATCACGTGCCCATTTTTCGAGGAGTTCATCTTCGTTATAGCCCACACACGTTGCCAGTTCGACGCATTTTAAAGTGATTTCATTGGCTATACGGCCTGCTTTGGCTTTAGAAATAGATGCTTCACGTGAGTTTGGAATTTTGTTATCTGCCATCCACGCGGCCTTAATCATTAGGAGTCGAGCAGCTTCCCATTCAGCTTCCATGCGGTAAATTTGCGCTGCGATGTTTGAGCTTTGTAGGTAGGGCGTTGCATAAGTAGGATCAATTGAATCTTTAAATATTTCTTTAATACGCTCCAAAGACGCTTTTGCACAACCAATAGCCATAGCTGCAACTAAAGGGCGAGTGTTATCAAAAGTTTCCATCACACCAGCAAAACCTTTGGCTACATCTATTTCGGCATTGCCTAATAGGTTGGCGGCAGGGACACGACAGTCAATAAAGCTAATTGCTGCGGTATCTGAAGCTTTAATGCCGAGCTTATGCTCTAGTCGGTCAATATTCATGCCCGGAGTGCCTTTTTCAACCACAAAGGATTTAATTGCAGCACGTCCTAATTTTTTATCTAAGGTCGCCCACACGACAACTGCATCTGCACGTTCTCCACTGGTCACAAAGATTTTTTCGCCATTTAGGATGTAATGATCGCCATCTAAGGTTGCGGTCGTGCGAATTGCTGCTGAGTCTGAACCACAGCCAGGCTCTGTAATTGCCATGGCAGCCCACACCCCATCAAATCGTTTTAGCTGCTCATCATTTGCCACGGCTGCGATTGCAGAATTTCCTAAGCCTTGGCGGGGCATAGAGAGTAATAAGCCTGTATCGCCATAGCACATTTCAACAACACTCAGTGCTGTTGACATATTTACGCCATTTTTATTGCCTGTTTGTGTATCGCCACGTTTATTCACTGCGGCACCAGCGTTCAGTCCATCACCACTTTGGTTCATCCCATCGACCAAAGATGACAACATGTCGAGCTCTTTCGGATAGGCATGTTCTGCTTTATCGTATTTACGTGAAATTGGGCGTAGCACATTTAAAGCAACTTCATGTGCTTGATCAATGAGCATTTTAAATTTTTTAGAATTTTGTAAATTCATAACGGTGTCCTTGTCTTATCTTTTATGCATGTAGGCCAGATTGCATGATGGCTACGGCACGTAAATCACGATACCAACGCTCTACAGGATGCTCTTTGGTAAAACCATGACCCCCTAAAATTTGCACACTATCCGTACCTATTTTCATTGATTTTTCGGCACACAGTAGACGCGCTAAATATGCTTCACGATGGAAAGGCTGCCCTGATTCTGCAAGGCTAGCTGCATTCAGTAACAGCATGCGCATAGCATCAATTTCAATGGCCATATCGGCAATCATAAAAGCGACACTTTGACGATGAGAAATAGGCTCACCAAAAGCCAAGCGGTCATTGGCATATTCAATGCAGTACTCTTTAGCTGCTGTGCATGTACCAATAGCAAGTGCACACCACATTAAATTGCCTAAATCTAAAAAGGCCGTGTAATTAAAGTCATTGTCAGACAGACGCTCAGCAGGACTATTTTCAAAATATAAGGTTACTGTCTCTGCAGGTTTTAGGCCCATTGCAGGTGATTTTTTCATTTGAATTGATGGGTGGCGGGGCACAACAAAAACTTCGGGTTGGCCATTTAACATTGCACTCACAAGCAAAATATCAGCAGATTGCCCTAAGAGAACGGCAGTTTTTTCACCGCTAATACTGTATTGGCCATTCTGATCGGTTGCTTGAGTTTTAAGTTGGAATGGATTAAAGGCGGGGGTATTTTCTTGAACAGCAAAAGTGGCTTTAAGTTCAGAGTCTTCACTAAAAGCGGTGAGATATTTAGCCTGAACTTCAGCAGATCCCCATTGAGTCAGTGCATTTATGACGCTAAAGCTGGAGAGGAGTCCAGCACATAAACTAAAGTCGCCATGTGCGAGGTGCTCTGCAATCAGTAGGTTGGTCACAATATTTTTTCAGTCGCAACACCACCAAGGCTTTCAGGTAAAGCATAAAAATTTAACCCTAGGTCTGTACTGTGTTGCCAAAGCTGTTGTGGAAAGAGTTCATCATGATTGACTTGTTGAGCGAGTGGGCGTAAGACCTCGCTGGCAAACTGTCTCATAGCATCACTGAGCATTTGTTGTTCTTCACTCAAGCTTAAATCAAACAGCGATTTTTCTTGATTGGGAAGGCGTTGTTTATTGATCTTAGCTTGGGGTTTAAATATTTTTTGTGTTTGGTTGAGGGTTTTGAATCCAGCTTTTGAACCTTGATAGAGTGACTTTTCAAGAAACTTTCGAAGTTTAAGCTGATCTAATACTTCGCTTCCTGCAATTTTTGTAATAAGCGATAACCCAAATCCTTGAGCCTTATTTACCATGTTGGTCATACTGATTATTCCTAAGCGCAAATTTTATGCTTATTTTTATGCTGACATTTGCGTTTTAAAAAAACTATGTCAGTTTTGACATTGTTTATTGACTAAGATAAACGGTCAGTATGGGCTTGAATTGATATTTAATAGATTGATTTTTATTTATTTAAAAATTATTTAGAAAACTTCATTTACTGATAAATTGGCTTGAATGACATTGCATCATTCAAGCCTGAATCATTATTGATACTTTTGGATCATGTTACGTACATTAGTTTTTGCTTCAATAACCGTCATAAAAGTATATGCACCGATAAATTTACGACTGATAAACATAAATTCTTTCGGTGGAATACTGAAGTAACGTGATGCCATAGATTTAGAAGCTCGTTGCATAACACGACTATGCAATTGGCTTTTTTTCCAATCGTAGCGTAAATGCTCATCCATTACACCAGCTGGCAAATCAGGATTGTTTAAGGGACTACTAAATGCTTCTGTTGCCAGCAAAAACACTTTGGCCATATCTGGTTTAATACTCAGAGGCATTGCATCAAAAAACTCATATCCAGTCATCGCTTCAACCATTTCAGCGGCATCATGATGATAACCAGCTTCAATTAAATTACGCGCAACTTTTAATAAATTGGCATCAAATTGGCGGATAGCACCAAAATCAAGTAACACAATTTTATCTTGTACTTGTGCGCCATCACCTAAGCGAACCAAATAGTTACCAAAATTTGGGTCAGTTTGCATTTCACCCCATTCGAATATTTCACGAACGGCAATTTCAAGGGATGCTTCACCTAATGCATTACGACGCTCTTGTGGGAGTGACAGCATGACAGGGCTGTTGATAGGCACGCCACGCTCAAAAGTCATACATAAGACTTGATGTGTGCAGTAGTCATCGACAATCTGAGGAACAATGTAGCGCGGATCGTGATTTAAACGACTTGCAAAACGACGTGTAGTGTCCGCTTCAATTTTATAATTCACTTCACGATGCATCATTTCACGGACTTCTTCGAACCATTGATCGAATTCGCGTGTTTGAGGCACCATACGAGTGAGTTTCAGCATATTTTTAAATAAGTTCATATCTGAATCAATTGCATCTGCAACACCAGGATATTGAACTTTTAACACCAATTCCAAACCATCGGATTTACGGGTTGCACGATGAACTTGTGCCAAAGACGCAGTACCTAATGGTTCATGATCAATGGTCAGATCATTTAATTTTGAACCTAGCTGTGCTTCAAGCTGAGTTTTAATTGCTGGCCATGCCAAAGCCACAGTTTGGTTATTAAGCGTATTTAGAGCTTGAGTAATTTCTTCAGGTAAAAAATGCTCGCCATATAAAGCCATCATTTGGCCAATTTTAACAATAGAGCCTTTAAGTTTGCCAATTTCTGCGACCAGATACTCAGCTTGTTCTTTCATGGCTTTTTTGCGTTTACGTTCTTTTTCTTCTTCACTTGAGAACATTGTGCTTGCACTTGAGGCAGCCCAGCGCGTACCAGCCAGTAAAGAGGCTTTCGCAATCGATAAGCGTCGATCCATGGAGGAGGTTTTCAATTGTTTAAGCTTATCGTTCTGATCTGACATTTAAACTTAATCCTGTTCAACAGTTCGCAGAAAAATTCATTGTAGCGAATCTTACATGGTCTGCACGTATTAAAAAAGTTCAACATGCTGAATTTACAGTGTAGTTATGCAACTGAAAATTCTAAAAATAAGAGAATAAAAGACTTTAGAGCCTAAATTTAATTTTGACATCAAATTTTTGTTGCAGCTCAGTGCGGTGCAATTCGATGTGTTGTTTTATCAGTTGCTGTATAGAAGGCTCCATAAAGCCTTTGGCATAACCTTTTATGAGAATAATACTCGGTAAACTAAAGAATAATGATTTTGCATCTTCAAGATTAGCATTTTCAAAGATACCTAAGTCGTTTAAGAGTTGTTGAAAAAATACTTTTTCAGCATTAACGCGAGGTGTATGTGCGTCATTCCAGTAATTTTGACGCATTGCCATAAGATTGTTGTGCTTGTAGCTCATGTTTCATCTATTGTGGTGACCATAATCTATATAATGAAGTTAAATTTTTAATTTTCAATCATGCTTTATTGAAAGCATTTTAAATATAAATCTAAGATGATATAAAGGCAGAATAATTTTATAACTATTTATTTTTGTATGGGGACGGAGTCATGAAAAAGCGCTTAACACAAGGTTTGTTAATTGCATGTGCTGGTTGGTCCGTGAATGCATTCGCATTAGGTTATACCGGCGATTTTGAGGCATGTATGAGAAAGGCTCAAAGTCAATCCAATCTTATTAATACCTGTCAAATTAAAGAATATAAAGCGCAAAATAAAAGAATGAAAAAGCTTTTAAAAATAACATTAAAAACAACTGCAGATAGTGAGCAAGCGTTGGTAACGCAGTCTCAAGAGGTATGGTTACAGCGTCGCGATAACGCATGTAATATTAAAAATAAAAAAGCGAAAGAGTTTTTGATTTCAAATTCAAGTTGTGCGGTTCAAATGACAATGTCACATGCTGATATGATGGAAGTACGATTGCACAATAAAAATATGAAATGATTTTCCCAAAAAAACCATGAAAACTAAGGTATCATAGGGCGTTTTAAAAATATGACCTTGGAGACGCCTTAAGTGGATCGACCGACTATTAGCCCTGAACATTTGCAGGAAGCTGCTGAAAATTTATCCACCATTCGAGATTACATTCGTTTTGGTGTAACAGCATTACGTCAATACGATGCACATTTAGGTCAAGGTACAGAAGACTATTTTGCTGAAAGTTCTGCACTGGTTTTGCAAACACTGTCATTAGACTGGAATGCGGATGCTGAAATTTTAGATGCGAAAGTTTTGCCAAGCGAAGCCGCTGAGTTTTTAGCTTTACTTGAACGTCGTATTAATGAAAAAGTGCCAACTTCATACTTGTTAAATTTGGCATATTTCTATGGCAAGCCATTCTATGTTGATGAGCGTGTACTTATTCCACGTTCACCTATTGCTGAGCTTATTGAAAACCGTTTTGCGCCATATTGCTTAGGTGAAAATGCTCAAATGGGCGCAGCTGTTAATAATTTACCTGAAAATCCAAATCCAAAAACGCCACAGCGCATTTTAGATATGTGTACGGGTTCTGGCTGTATTGCTATTGCTTTAGCTTATGCTTATCCAGATGCAGAAGTAGATGCTACGGATATTTCTAAAGAAGCTTTAGAAGTAGCATCAATTAATGCAGAGCATCACAACAAGCAATACCAAGTGGCTTTGCTTGAATCTGATTTATTTGCAAAAATTCCTGCAGAAAATCAATATGATTTAATCGTATCAAATCCACCTTATGTGGATGCTGAAGATATGGCTGACTTGCCAGATGAATTCCATCATGAGCCAGAACTTGCATTAGCTGCTGGCCAAGATGGTTTAGACTTGGTGCGCAAAATGTTGGCACAGGCAGCAGATTACCTCACGGAAGATGGCTTGATCGTAATTGAAGTAGGTAACTCTGAATGGGCAATGCGCCAAAACTTCAACACAGTTGATTTCTACTGGTTGCAGTTCCAAAAAGGCGGTACGGGTATCTTTGCTTTAACTGCACAGCAATGCCGTACATTCCGAGATTTATTTATTCAATCTATTCAAGCATAAGGAGTCGTTTGACATGGCAGGTAATAGTATAGGGCAACTGTTCCGTGTAACGACTTGTGGTGAATCTCATGGCGTTGGTCTTATGGCCATCGTTGATGGTGTACCACCGGGTATTGAATTAACTGAAGCTGATTTGCAGAAAGATTTAGACCGCCGTAAACCAGGGACATCTAAATTTGCAACACAGCGTAAAGAGCCAGATGAAGTTGAAATTATTTCAGGGGTTTTTGAGGGTAAAACCACTGGCACTTCAATAGGCTTGCTTATTCGCAATACTGACCAAAAATCGAAGGATTATGGCAATATTGCGCAAACTTTCCGCCCAGGTCATGCAGACTATACCTATACCCAAAAGTATGGTTTCCGTGACTACCGTGGCGGTGGCCGTTCAAGTGCACGCGAAACAGCAATGCGAGTTGCTGCTGGTGCAATTGCTAAAAAGTTCTTGCTTGAAAAGTTTGGCATTGAAATTCGCGGTCATGTAACACAAATTGGAACTGAAAAAGCTGAAAAATTGGATTGGAATGAAGTTCCAAATAATCCATTTTTCTGCGGTGATGCTGATGCAGTACCTCGTTTCGAAGCTTTAGTGACATCACTGCGCGAGCAAGGGACTAGCTGTGGCGCAAAGCTTGAGATCATTGCGACTCAAGTGCCAGTGGGCTGGGGTGAACCTGTATTTGACCGCTTAGATGCTGATATTGCCCATGCCATGATGTCTATTAATGCTGTAAAAGGCGTTGAAATTGGCGATGGTTTTGCTGTTGCTGAGCAGTTTGGGCATGAAACACGTGATGAATTAACCACTGAAGGTTTCTTAGCGAACCATGCAGGTGGTATTTTAGGTGGTATTTCAAGTGGTCAAGATATTCGTGTCTCTATTGCTTTAAAACCTACAGCGTCAATTACTACGCCAGGTAAAACCATTACGATCAATCGTGAAGATACAGATGTTCTAACCAAAGGTCGTCATGACCCATGCGTAGGTGTACGTGCAACACCGATTGCAGAAGCTATGCTTGCAATTGTACTTATGGATCATTTCATGCGTAATCGTGCGCAGAATGCTGATGTAGTCGCACCATTTGAACCTATTTAAATATTCGCTTCTAAAAAACCAGACTTCGGTCTGGTTTTTTTAATTTAAATATAGATTAAAAGTCAATTCACGATATATTGCTACTCAGTCGTATCAATAAAAATACTAAAAATCATTGTCTAATATAATTATATGCAGGCCCATAATGAATACATTTCGTCGTGCAGAATCGAACGATATTCAGAATTTAGTTGTTTTAATTAATCAAGCCTATCGTGAAAATCTGGGGCGGAGTTGGACCAATGAACAGCATATTATTCAAGGTCAGCGTATACAGCCACAACAGTTGGAAAGTTTATTAACTGATCCATATTTTGAATTATGGGTATGTGAAAAATCTACAGATGATCTTTCGAAACAACACAATATGCTTTTAGGTTGTATTGGCTTAACACATGACCAAGATGATGTAAGCCAGTTAGAAATTGGCACATTTGCAGTGCAACCAGACTATCAAAATCAGGGTTTAGGCCGTCAATTTTTAACGTTTATAGAGCAACATATCCATCAGAGGTATAGTGAAGTTCACACTATAAATATGTATGTATTAAATGTTCGTCACTCTTTGATTGCATTTTATGAACGAGCAGGCTATCAGCAGAGTGGATATACGGAAGTTTATCCTACGGATCTTGATGTGGGTATTCCTGCTGTAGAGGTTCATTTAATTCATTTACAAAAAAATCTCTTAGAATAAACCAGGTCTGTTTGATTCAATTTTAAAGATGAAATGATGATATATAAAAATAACAGTGAGCAAAAAAAAAGCGTATCCGAAGATACGCAAATGTCTGATTAAAAGACACAAAGTGGAGAGTTTTAAGCCGCTATTGGTTATTAGTAAGCACGACGGAATAAACGGAATGCATCAGATTGTTTATTTGGGCTAAGCATATCGCGTGTGATATCACCTTGGTTGGTACTAATCACTACTTGGATATTCTTGGCTTGATTGATTTGACTAAACAAATTACTCGGAACTTCGGCATTATTTGTAGACTCATAAATGCCTGAATTATTAATATTACGTGTAGTTGTTGCGCCAATGGTGCTAAATGAGCGCGTTTTACCATCTACAATAAAAGTAAATTCTTTTAAATCATACTGCTGTCGATCATATAAATGGAATGAAACATTGTATTGACCTTGATTTTTATTCCAATCAATATCTAGTTCAGGACAAACTTCATTGCTATTACAAGTTAATTGCCCACGAGTATTTACACGAGTAATGTCATTTTTAGAGTTATCAACATTGCTATCACCTTTAATCAGGGAAGCAGGGTTGTTATCTTTAGATTTGCCAGTTGGAATTGCAATACACCCAGAGAGTAAAGCTGTTACAAGTGCTAATCCTAGTAAATTTTTCATTTTGAGTTCCAAAACAATGTAATTTTTATAGAGCGATTATTTGAATCTATAAAAATAATCACATATTTTTTATAAAAAGTAAAATAAATCACACTTTTCAATAATAATTGTATTAATCAAATAACTAAATTGATGATTTATTAAATTTTATTAAATTATATCGTCGTAAATATGTTGATTTTTATGGCACTTTGGAGAGAATTGTGTTCAACATTGCCATATCAAAGCAGTATTTTTTGAGAGTTATTATATTATTTAAACTCTAAGTTTCTTATTTTATTGGATAAATTTATTTTTTCTTGATCTATTTTATATGCATTAGTGGTTTTTGAGAGCTGAGCCGGTGTTTTTTGTCCTAAAAAATATTGGATACGTTCACTATTTGCACCTGAAGGATGAGGGAATCCATCTAAAATTTGCCCTTCATTTAAATAGCCTAAGCTAGAAAGGTAATGTAAAACCTGCGCAACACTTAAACCCATGGGTATATATACAGCACTAGAGGAAAGTTGTTGAATCTCAGGGATCAAAAAACTATGAATATGTTGCTGTAAAAATTCATTTCTTAGCATATTAGGCGTAGAACCATTATAGTTTTGCCCTTTATTTAAAATGCAGTGTCTAAGTGCAGAAGTACTATGTAGCAAGTGTTGATTTTTTTCAAATAGTTGCTGTGAAGTTTCAATCCCAAGTTTATGTTGTAGCCCTACATAATCTAGCATTTGTACAATATTGCGGCGCATTGGACCACGAAATGCGCTTTCTGCTTTTATCTTTTGCAACAACGTTGCAGGGGGAATATTGCTTTCTAAACCTGTTTTTGCGACCTCAATTGCATGTTGCCACTGGGCTTTACCTGGGCAAATCCCTACAAAGATCACTTGAGCCATTGAATTGATTGCTTCAAATGGGGCGTAATAGCTACTTAAATGACCTGATTGCCCAATTTTGAGATGATCTTGTAGATAAAGTTGCTCCAATGTATGACTTCGAATGGTGCAGGAAAAATCAGAAAATTGGTCATTTAAGATCATCGAGTATAAAAGTATATTAGGTTGAGCCGTTAATTTATCGATTATTTGATTAAATAATCAAGGGCTTAGCATATTAAACTGGCCTTCTATACAAATAATGAACAAATTATGTGCTTTTAACACTTTTCGTTGGTACATAAATTGCTCATATTAAGATTACAAATTGCTGTAGGAGAGAAACGTAATACATGACGTTCGCCGAAGGAGCAAGGCCTCAGGAAACTCTCAGGCAAAAGGACTGCAGCAATTCAATATCTGGAGAGAAGCGAACAATAAAAAAGCGCTCACCGAAGGAGGAAGGTTTGTATGGCATGTGGCTGTATAAGCTGAAGCTCTCAGGTCGTCATCATCATGACGGAAGACAGATGAGGCACCCAATTTAAAGTGTAGAACATACATTTTAAGGAGGCGTTATGTGTCATATTGCAGTCGTTGGAGCAGGTATTACTGGGGTAACAACAGCCTATGAGTTAGCCTTACTTGGCTATCATGTTACAGTGATAGATAAGCACTTATATCCAGCAATGGAAACTTCTTTTGCTAATGGAGGACAGCTTTCAGCTTGCAATGCAGAGGTTTGGAATCAAAAAGCTACAGTGCTTAAAGGCATAAAATGGATGTCACAAAAGTCTGCACCATTATTGCTTAATCCAAGTTTTAGTATTCATAAATATGCATGGCTGATGGAGTTTTTGGGGAATATTAAACACTATAAAGAAAATACCCAAGAGACGGTAAGGTTGGCACTTTTGGCTCGGCAACGTTTGTTTGAAATTGCAGAAAAAGAAAACATTGATTTCAACTTGGAAAAGCGAGGGATTCTACATTTTTATCATAATCAAGCAGATTATGATGTGGCGATTGGCGTGAATGACATGCTGTGCCAAGGTGGTTTAGAGCGTTATGCCGTAAGTAATGATGAAATCAAGCAGATTGAGCCAGCCTTAACTGGGGATTATTATGCGGGTTTTTATTGCCCAGGCGATGCCACAGGAGATATTCATAAATTTACCACTGGGCTGGCTGAGGTTACCCGTAAGCATGGTGTGAACTATAAATTTGGTTATGAAGTCACATCTATTCAGCACCATCAAAGTGGTGTGAGTTTAGCTTTAAAGGCGAGTGACGAAAATATGGAAGGCTCAGATGCTGAGCCAACGACATTAGAGTTTGATGCCTTGGTAGTATGTGGTGGTGTTGGAAGCTATCAATTGGCAGAAATGTTAGGTGACCGCGTAAACGTTTATCCAGTAAAGGGTTATTCCATTACCGTTGAACTGAGGGACGAAGCCAGCCAGAAACATGCACCTTGGGTAAGTTTACTTGATGAAAGTGCAAAAATTGTGACTTCTCGATTGGGCGTAGATCGCTTAAGAGTAGCGGGCACAGCAGAATTTAATGGTTATAATCGAGATATACGTTCTGATCGAATTCAGCCTTTGGTCGATTGGGTAAATCGAAATTTTGAACTCTCGACAGAGTTTTCTGTGCCGTGGGCGGGGTTAAGACCGATGATGCCCAATATGATGCCAATCGTTAATCGAGGCAAGCGTGAAAGGGTGTTTTATAACACTGGGCATGGGCATTTGGGTTGGACGCTTTCAGCGGCAACGGCAGCCATGATTAGTCAGCAAGTGGCGCATAGTCATCCTATTTAAATGCGCGATGAGACCTTTTAATTGAAATGAAGGGGATATAGAGGGATCTTGATTGCAAAACCATCTATATTTTTATAGCGATGGTAATGTGATGAGATCACTTTATATCCTTAATCATTTTTTAGGTGCAGAAGTTGCCTTTACATTAATCATAGAGGCGATAAATCCCTACGAATCGTTCACATCCTTTTTGTTTGCTCTGCACGGAAAGGATTGCTTTGCTGTAGCTGAACTGATATTTACAGTCATGTTCATTGTCTAAAATATCGTTTTTTTGATCTGGTGTAGTATAGGCTAGAAAGGGGATGATTTGTGTTTCAGCACGATTATTGGGATTACGATAAGACAAGCCTTCAATTTTAATACGATCTTTACTGAGTTGATGAACTTTAAGCTGGGTGAATGGTTGTGCAAATGTTCCGTGTTCAAATTTTAAATAATGCTGTGTTAGGCTTTGATTGAGTGAAACAAAAATATTGAGATCATCAGCGCGTAGCTCAAATTGTTGCTTATAACAATCGATACTTTTACATTGTTGTAATCGATTTTGCCAAATGTACTGCGTATCTTGAATGATACTTAAAGGCGCATCAGTGACTAAACTGGCCGTTAGATATAAATTGTCAAGTTTTTCACGTTGTGTGCTAAATGCTTCAGAGCACACTTTTTTGAGCGATGTTGTAGCTGGTATGCATTGAATTGCTTCAGCAAATGCCATAGGCGTGCAAAAATAGCCAAGGATGATGGCTAATCTAAAGTTTTTGATGATTTTTTTATCAGTTTTCAACAGCATGATCGCTTATACTTTCATTACGTTGCGCTTGACCTAACTATAGCGAAATAGAAAGCGTGAATACAAGATTCCAATCGTTTATTTCTAAGGAAACATAAGGTGGTTGCACAAATTCGTATCGGTCAGGGCCTAGATGTACATGCCTTTGAAGAAGGTAGCTTTGTTACATTGGCAGGCGTTCAAATTCCACATACACATGGTTTAAAGGCACACTCAGATGGTGATGTTGTGCTTCATGCCTTGTGTGATGCATTGTTAGGTGCATTGGCACTTGGAGATATTGGTCAGCATTTTCCAGACACAGATCCAAACTTTAAAGGTGCGGATAGTCGTGTATTACTGAAACATGTCTATCAATTGATATTAGATCGTGGTTATGTACTGAATAATGCGGATATTACGGTCGCTTGCGAACGCCCAAAATTAGCCAAGCATAATTTGACTATGCGTCAAAGCATTGCAGATGTATTAAATGTAGATGTAACACAAATCAGCGTAAAGGCAACGACCACTGAACAGTTAGGTTTCACTGGTCGTCAAGAAGGGATTTTATCCACCGCAACGGTGTTAATTTCTCACGCAAAATGATCTGGATGGATCATTGAGTACTGTAACTCTTGGGTTGATTTTCGACCTTGGAGTTGCACAGTTACAGCATGAATGAGTCCTGTCCACGTTGCATTAGGTTCCCAAATTTGATGCAAATATTCCTGCGCAGTTGGCATATCAATATTCATATAAAATTGGCGATATAAATACATCAGGCAACTGGCGCTAAAATTATCTGTGCAATGAACCCACACCATTTGTTCTTGTACCAAATGATCAATCATATCCAGTACCAATAAACATTGTGCGTCAGAAGGCGTATCTAGTGAAATTGGAATTTGAATGTAGTTGAGTCCCAGATCTAAACACAAATGATCTTCTTGTGGTAGATGGTTTGGCGCATCACTCAGTGCAAGGTTGATTACAGTGGTTACACCATATTCTTTAATGTGTTTGAGTTCTGCTTCTGAAGGTTGTCCTGAGCTAAATAAATGTTCATGAACAAACTGGAAGTGATCAATTTGAGTCAAACTATTTTCAATATCATTCATACGCTGTATTTAAAGTTCTAATCCCTTTTTACTATAGAGTAAAAACGCCATCTTGACGATGGCGTTTTGGATGACTTAGCGGTTTGGGAGCAACTCTTTAAGGGCTGCATCCATTTCCAATAAGACTTTTTCGGTGGTATCCCAATCAATACAACCATCTGTAACGGATTTACCGTACTCAAGATCGCATAAATTAGTTGGAATATCTTGGCGACCACCTTTTAAATGACTTTCAACCATAATACCTACGATTGATTTATTACCGTCTTGAATTTGTTCAGTAATATTTTTAAGTACTAAAGGCTGTAAGTACGGGTCTTTATTTGAGTTGGCATGGCTGGCATCAATCATGATTTTGCCACTTACTTTCGCTTTAGCTAAAGCAGCTTCTGCTTCCGCAACTGAACCTGCATCATAGTTTGGTTTACCATTACCACCACGCAATACTACATGTGCATAAGGGTTACCTTTGGTATTGATGACAGACACTTGACCATCTTCATTTAAGCCAAGGAAACTATGACCATGTTTTACGGATTGCATTGCATTGGTTGCCACAGTGAGGCCACCATCTGTACCGTTTTTAAAGCCTACAGGTGATGAAAGGCCAGATGACATTTCACGGTGAGTTTGGCTCTCAGTGGTACGTGCACCAATTGCAGACCAAGAAATTAAGTCTTGGTAATATTGTGGTGAGTTTGGATCGAGAGCTTCTGTAGCACAAGGTAAACCTTTTTCATTTAATTCGAGAAGTAATTGACGGCCTAAGCGTAAACCTTTCTCAATATTAAATGAGTCATTCATATCTGGGTCGTTGATTAAGCCTTTCCAACCGACTGTTGTACGTGGTTTTTCAAAATACACGCGCATCACGATATAAAGCGTATCTTTAACTTTTTCACTTAATACTTTAAGGCGATCTGCATATTCATGTGCCGCTTTAGTATCGTGAATAGAGCAAGGGCCAATCACCACAAATAAGCGTTTGTCTTGACCATCTAAAATATTACGAACAGTTTCACGGCCTTGTAACACGGTCTGATATGCTGTTTCAGTCAGTGGCAGTTCTGATTTTAATTGTGCTGGTGTTACGAGAGTCTGAATGCTTTTTACATTCACATCATCGATATCGTTTTGGGTAATAGAATTTGACTGTAAAGTATTCATTGCCGTCACTGGTTGTTCATACAAAAAGGTTGTTTCATGAACTGAATATAACATGAATGTACAGCTTCATTGTTATAAAAAAGATCAATAGGTCGGTTAAAAAAAAGTGATGAATCGTATGAGAAATTTAAACATTCACAGTTTTAATTTCTGCATGCGATGTACTTTGAATCATCATCGCTGTTTCAGGTTTTGCTACAGGTTTCGCTTTAACTGGATTGATCATAAAATTTACACCAAGTGCAAACAGGGTAATGCCCAAGATCTTACGAATCAGTTTTTCTGGTAAACGTGAACTAATAAGCGTACCTACTATAATCGCTGGGATTGAGCCACACAGTAACCAACCTAATAGATGGAAATCGACGTTACCTGATGTCATGTGTCCCATACCTGCAACAAAAGTCAGTAAAACTGCATGAACAACGTCTGAGCCAATAATGCGAATCATGGGTAAATTTGGAAACATGAGCACTAAGGCCATAATACCAAATGCACCAGCACCTACAGATGAAAGTGTAACGAAGATACCGAGCACAATCCCCATAATGACAATATAAAGACGCTTATTTTTGGCTTGAAAATTGACATTTTCTAAATCGGAGGTCATATCGTCTTGGGTATTGGCCTGACGGAATTTATTAAAGAAACGTTCAATATGGCCACGAAACATAATAGATAGGCCAGTCAAAGTCAGCATAAAGCCAAGTACTGTTGTGAGTACAGCTTTATAGCTACTTGATTGACTTAAGTAGGTGTCGAGTACCCAGTGTGTTGCAAAAGATGCTGGAATACTACCAACAGCAAGCCAAATGACGATTGGCCATACAATATTAAGTTTTTTGGCATGTACTAAAGAGCCACAAAATTTTGAAATTGCGGCATAAAGTAAGTCTGTACCAATGGCAATGTGAGGTTCTATTCGAAATAGGCTGATTAAAATTGGAGTCATCAGTGAGCCACCGCCTACGCCAGTAATACCGACACACAAACCAACTAAAACACCAGCCATAATAAATTCTAAAGGACCAAACATGTTTATATGCCATAATCAAAAAACGTGCTTATCTTATGACTTTTAAATATAAGCTGTTGTCTTGATTACTGATTTGCTTATGCAAAAAAAAGATAAAGCTACACGTGTAAAGCAAAAGGTCATTGGTAAAGCATTTATTTTGGAACTGAGTGAGACCGATGTCTTATTTTGAACCAAGAAGCCAGAGCCATATACAGCATATTTATGAGGAGAAGCATGCGGATGATGTGCGTGGATTGATACTGTGCTTGAAGCCACTGTTGCTGCTGTTGCGTTGTAGCATGGATGTGCCGCGCCGTAGCGGTGTGGTCAGTAACTAAACTCATCGCTTGAATAAAGACTTCTTTCTTTGAGCCTTTAGACAGCTGAAATGTTGTGCTGAGATAAATAAATTGCACGGATTGTATGTTGAGTTGCTGATGATGTGCTGCCGATTCACATAGTTGTTTGATTTCTGGTATTTGCCATGTACAACGTGCAAGGTATTTTTTATAGCCTTGTTGCAACACGATATTTTGTGTTTTCCCCAGATTGATTTGATTTTCAGGCTTTTTAAGCGCGAGATGTTCAATTTTTGTAGGCAACCACACGCTTGGTATGATTAAAAACGTGATTGCTTGAAGCAGAGCAGAAGCAATGACGAAGAGCGCAAAATACTTGAGTGTAAGTTGCCAGATTTGGCGTGCAGGCTGAATCAGCTCCTGATGTAACCATGTAGTTATTTTAGACAAAAGATTTCCTTTGTGCTCAATGAGATGGCGTATTGCGCTGTGCAACTTCATTTATAAAGAAATGTTTATGTTAGAATCAAGCACAATAATGATTTAGATAGACAAAGGATTAAATCTTGCAAAATCGGAAACTTAAAATTGGCATCGTTGTTGGGGAAGTGTCTGGCGATACCTTGGGCGCTAAACTAATCCGCCGTTTTCGTGAGCAAGGGATCGATGCAGAGTTTGAAGGCATTGGTGGCCCGCAAATGATTGCAGAAGGCTTTAAAAGTTATTATCCGATGGATATTTTATCGGTGATGGGGATTGTTGAAGTTTTAAAAGATATTAAAAAGTTATTTGCAGTTCGCGACGGTTTAGTCGAAACATGGAGAAAAAATCCCGTTGATGTTTTTATTGGGATTGACGCACCAGATTTTAATTTGCGTTTATCCAAGAGCCTAAAGCAAAAGCAACTACCGATTAAAACTGTGCAGTACGTTAGCCCTTCAGTGTGGGCATGGCGACAAGGGCGTGTGCATGGTATTAAAGCCAGCATTGATTTGGTGCTGTGCTTATTTCCATTTGAAAAAGCATTTTATAAAAAATGGGATGTGCCAGCCGCATTTGTGGGACATCCACTTGCTAGCCAATTGCCTTTACAAAACCCGATTGCTGAAGCTAAGGCAGAGTTGGGCTTAGCGCAAAATCAAAAGCATATTGCACTTTTGCCTGGGAGTCGTCGTGGTGAAATTGAGCGCTTAGGACCGTTGGTACTTGATGCTGCACAAATTTTAATGCACAAACACCCAGATTATGAGTTTTTAATTCCAGCGATTAATGATGCACGTAAACAGCAAATTGAAGCCTTACTAGAAAAATATCCAGCGCCTCTTAAAGCAAAAATTCATTTGTTGGAAAATACAGATACTGAATCTAAAATTGGTCGTCAGGTGATGAATGCATCAAATATTGTCGCTTTAGCCTCGGGGACAGCGACCTTAGAAGCAATGTTGCTACACCGACCAATGGTCACTTTCTATCAGTTAAATACTCTCACGTATTGGATCGCCAAGCTATTGGTTAAAATACCGTATTATTCACTGCCGAATATTATTGCGGGTAAAAAAGTCATTCAGGAATTGATTCAAAAAGATGCAACAGCAGCAAAACTAGCAACTGAAATTGAACGCTTGATGGATATAGAAACAGCACAAATTCAAGCAATGCAACATATTACGATGCATAAACAGCTTTTGTCTGGTAACAGTGAAGACCCTGTTGCTGCAATTTTATCGATGTTAGAAACTGCTTGATTAAGAGTGAGAAACTATACAAATTAGGATAGTCAGAAACATAAGAGTTTATAATGTACCAATTACATCCGAGTCTTAGGCTACAAAAATTATTTAAAGATCAGCCTTATCAAGGCTGTTGTCCTATTGATGCTAAATATTTGTTTATAGGTTTAGATGCAAACTATTCAGCGGATATTGAGAAACAGGATGTATTCCCATTTCTTCTTCAATATCACCAGAATGGAGTCGAGTTTTGGCGAAAATATAATATGCATCATCCATTCTTGCATAAAAATTATAAAGGTGATGGGAAAAAGTATCATCAATCATTTGCCAAAATTGGATTAACATGTGAACTTGCAAATGAAATTTCATTTATTGAATTGTTGCATGTACCGACTGTTGGTAGAAATATGCTAACAATTGATGATTTGAATGAGCAACATTTAGATTATATTAACTGTGCAATATTTTCGAATAAGAAAAAAGCAGTTTTTATTTCTAACTCAGTATTTATGTTAATGAGAAAAAGTAAAAAATTTAATTGGTTAAGTGATCCTAAATCAATCCATAGTCATCATTTGCAAGTCTTTTATGATGAAAATACTGTGGTTTATAAGCATTTGCATTTTTCTAATTATGGGAAATTTCAAGCACGAAAAGAAATCGAAGCTAAAGAAATTTATAATATTATTCAGTCAACTAGTTCATTATAACCTTGTGTGCTTTACTCTATACTGACTTGGCGTGAGTTCATAAGAGCGTTTAAAACTTTGGCTAAAAGCAGTTTCGGATGAATAGCCGACACGATGTGCAATTTGTTGAATCGATAAATCCCCATGGCGTAAATGTTGTGATGCCAAGCGGAGTCGATGTTGCTGTAAATAAGCCAAAGGTGTTTCGCCAATAATTTGAGTGAATAAATTGGCAAATTTAGAGCGTGACATACAGCATTGTTCAGCCAAACTTTCTACTGTCCAAGCAAATTCAGGTTGCCCATGTATGGCAGCCAAAGCATTAGAAAGTTCAACATGTGTGAGGGCATTTAACCAATTTTGTGAATCACTTAACTGTGCAATGTGATCACGCACACATTCAATAAATAAAATACTCACCAAATGATCGAGAATTTTGTCACGACCAGGTCGAATTTGATTGGCCTCAACGGCAAGAAATTGTAAGCCAATCTGCAACCATTCTGGGGCTGTGCTACTTAAAATATGATGAATATGTAAATAGTGGGGCAGTGCATTAAATAAAGGCTTGGCCATAATACTGTCTACACGACCACGAATGGCTAAAATTAAACTTTCTTCATGTTTAGGGTGTTGTTCAGATTTAAGGTGAATGGTCTTTTGGTGCTTTTCATCAAAAAGTGGATGAATATCGGTAGCATCTTGAAATACTGCATTTTTGGATGCGGTACATAAGTGAGGAAGACCTGATGGGACTAAAAGTAAATCACCTGATTCGAGCATAATTTGCTTGTCTGCAATATGTAATACACATTGGCCGTGCATCATAATATAGGCCACCATTGCGCCATGCTCTTGATGCTGGAAGGCCCAATTATTTTGGGCTTTCAAATAGATATATTCAGAATGATTTAAATGTATATCATCGAAAATTTTACTTAAAGCGTCCATGTGCTTTGTTTTTCTTTCCTATTTCTTTTTGCTTTATCATCCAAACATAACAGAAAGAGTGTCTGTAGGTCATTATTTATCAAATTAAGCCAAAGACTTTGGCGTAGGTTTTTTGGACGCTCAAGACTTTTGTTACGGCCTTATTTCTACAAAGATAAAGACAGTAAAAGAAATAAGGAAATTTGCCAGATGAATGCGCCTCTACAACTCACGTCAGAGAACACAATACTTCGTACAGGACGTCAACTCGACAAAAAAAGATTTGGTTGGTTACTTAGCCCAGGTTTACCTGTCATTGGGATGGGGATTGTGGCAGGTTATCATTTTGGTCCTAAAGCAACCAAAAAAGTGTTTGCACTGGGAGGACCTTTATTACTGCATGTGATTATTCCAATGATTGATGCTTTGGTTGGCTCAGATGATAACAATCCAAGTGATGATGACATTAAGCAGTTGGTGCAAGACCCATATTATGACCGTATTGTAAAAGTATTTATTCCATTACAAATGGCTGCCAATGTGTTTGCTGGCTATGTGGTTACACGTAAAAATGTTTCTTTGCTGGATCAAGTCCTACTTGGGATTTCGATGGGAGCAATTAATGGTGTAGCTGTAAATACAGCACATGAACTTTGCCACCGTCCTAACAAAAAAGATCATTACTGGTCACATGCAACATTGATGCCTTTGGCGTATAACCACTTTCGTATTGAGCATCCGTATGGGCACCATAAACGTGCAGCGACGCCTGAAGATCCTGCTTCATCTAAAATGGGTGAAACCTTTTATGAATTTTGGCCACGAACTGTTTTTGGTGGCATAAAGTCGGCTGTTGAAATTGAAAGAAATCGTTTAAAACGTAAAGGCTTATCTTTCTTTAGTAAAGAAAATGAGTTATTTCATGGCTGGGCAATGAGTGCGGGCTTTCATGGCACAATGTTGTCTTTATTTGGTAAAAAAGTTGCGCCGTATTTGGCTACACAAGCATTTTATGGTGTTAGCCTATTTGAAGTGATTAACTATATTGAACATTATGGTTTGAAACGCACACAAAAAGAAGACGGCTCTTATGCTCGAACTATGCCTGAACATAGTTGGAATAATAATAATATTGTGACGAATTTATTTTTGTACCAATTGCAACGTCATTCAGATCATCATGCTTATCCAACACGACCGTTCCAAGCCTTACGTCATTTTGATGAAGCGCCTGAGCTACCAAGTGGTTATGCAACTATGCTTATACCCGCATTGATTCCTTCTTTGTGGTTTAAGATGATGGATAAACGTGTCTATGATCATTATGAGGGGGATTTGACCAAGGCCAATATTCACCCAAAACGCCGTGATCGAATCTTTAAAAAGTTTGGCTTAAGCCTATCCTAAATAATTAATACGCTCTTAAAACTTCGCTAAAACCCATACACAAGTATGGGTTTTATGTTTTTTGAATAGGTTTAGATTCGGATCAGTCATTGTATGGAAGATGTATCGGCATATAATAAGGGCCTGTTTAAAGCATCAGAATATCTATGACTCCAGCAACTAAACTACTAAAAGCACAAAAAATTGAATTTTCTATTCATGAATATGAGCATGATCCAGATGCGAAAAGCTTTGGTTTAGAAGCTGCAGAAAAGCTTGGTTTACAGGTAGAAGAAGTGTTTAAAACGCTTATGGTTACCGATGAAAAAAACTATTTTGTGGCTGTGTTACCTGTGAATCATCAACTGAACTTAAAAAAAGTGGCTTCGGCTTTTGGCTGTAAAAAGCTTAAAATGGCAGACCCTAAAGATGCTGAACGACTCACGGGTTATTTGGTCGGGGGGATTAGTCCTGTTGGGCAAAAGAAAAGACTAAAAACAGTGATTGATGCAAGTGCTGAAACATTAGCTAAAATTTATGTGAGTGGCGGGAAGCGTGGTTTAGACATTGGCTTAAAACCGCAAGATTTAGCCAAAGTGTTGGGTGCAGACTTTGTCGATGTTTTAGATCAATAACAGCTTTATTCTCATACTTATGATATGCAGAGCACAATATGAACAATATTGTGCTTTTTTTACGAGGTTCATTTTTATTGTTATAAAAATATAATTATTACAAATAGATAGATTTTATTTATTTTTCTTATGGGGAGGGATTACGCTTAGAAAATGATAAAAACAATCGTAAATGAGAATATTATCATTTAGTTCCATGCCAATATTTCTAATACTTTTCAGCAGAAATATTCATATTAAAAAATAAATAACTAAAAAACAGTTTATTACAGCAAAAAATCGAATTTGTTAGCAAAAATTCACAAAAGTGCAAATGTTAACAATAATGATTATCATTAATATGTTTTTGAGCGTTGGCCAGCGCAGTCACAAAATTTGTGCATTAAAAGAAACATAAATATATGAAAGGCTCAAATTGAGTTTAAAAACAGAGGATATGGTCAGATGAAAGCGCTTGCTAGTCGCTTGGCGATGCAGCATCTTGTCAATGCATACTCACAAGAAACGGGTAAATCAATTTTACTCGAGAAGTATCAACAAAATTCATCTCAACTGACGTTTAGCCAAGGCTTGACGTTATTGGTATTGCCATTAGATGCAATACAGTCTCAGCTGTTGGTGCCGCTCTCCTATGTGAGTACAGTAGGACGTCATCGTATAGCTACGTTGCCCAAAGTAAGGAGTAAGGGGCAATTTCAAAATATGAGCTGTGTGGCTATGGTGGCCTTACTTTTAGAAGAGCTTGTAATGACATCACGTGTAGGTGATGCGCAAGAAGAAGTGCAACCCTGTCAAACAACACGTTTAGATCCTGCATCATTGTTGGAGCGTTGGATTGAAAGTCGAGATGCACTTACGCAGTTTTTAACCCTGCGTCAGCATGAATTTGACGATTTTATTCAGCTCGAACAAAGTTTTATAGAAACTGAACAGGCCTTAATTTTAGGACATAGCATGCATCCTGCACCCAAAAGTAGAGTGGGTTTTGTGCATGAAGACTGGACAAATTTCTCACCAGAAGCCAAGTCACAGACCCCAATGCATTATTGGTTGGTCGCACCAGACTATATTGCAGAAGGGAATGCTCTCAATACGTCTATTTCGAGTGAATTGAAACAGCATTTATACAAACATTTAAGTAATACAGATTATGCATGCTTAGAAAAATATCCACATTATAAATTATTGCCATTACATCCTTGGCAAGCACGCTATTTGCAGTGTAAGCCGTGGTTTAAGCAATTAAAGGCGCAAGATCAAATCATCGATTTAGGTGAGCGTGCTTGGGCATTTTCACCGACAACTTCAGTACGAACTTTGGCAAGTTTTGATGCGCCTTGGATGTTGAAGCCATCGTTATCTGTCATGATTACCAACTCGATCCGCGTGAATTTAGCCAAAGAATGCTACCGGGGCGAAATGACACATCAACTATGGCACAGTACTTTAGGGCAGAAAATATTAGCGCAATGCCCAACTTTAAAAGCATTGAATGATCCAGCTTGGATTGCACTAAAACAGCAAGATGAAATCATCAATGAAACGATCTGCATTTTTAGAGATCAGCCCTTTGATAAGACGCAACAAGTAAGCTGTATTGCATCCTTATGTCAGGATCATCCAAGCCAAGCACAAAATCGTTTTGACACGTTATTTGCCTATTTGCATCAGCAAAATCCAGCACAAGATCGAGGCCAAATTGCGCTGTATTGGTTCCAAAAGTTCCTCGATATTTCTTTAAAGCCGTTGATGCATGTGTATCACCAATATGGCATGGCATTTGAGTCACATCAGCAAAATGTGTTACTTGAACTGGAACATGGCTTACCTAAATATTTGTGGCTTCGCGACAATCAAGGTTTTTATTACATTCAAGAGCGGGCAACGGAAGTACTATCGCTATTTCCAGATTTAGCCGATAAGGCCCACGCTGTAGGCTCGCAAGAATTTGTAGATGAACGTTTTAGTTATTATTTCTTTGGTAATACCTTATTTGGTTTGATTAATGCCATTGGTGCAACGGGGTGGATTAAGGAACAACAGCTATTAGATGAATTACAGCAGCGATTATTGGTTTTATTTGCGCAATATCCTGAAAGTAGCCTATTACATGCTTTGCTCTACCAAGAGACTCTACCGTATAAAGCGAATCTTTTAACGCGATTACATGAGCTTGATGAGCTCATTGCACCTGTAGAACAACAGTCTGTGTATGTTCAATTGAGTAATCCTTTGCAACTTAAACAAAAGGATGCGCGCTATGCTTGATTTTATAGGAATTGGATTAGGGCCCTTTAATTTAAGTTTGGCCAGCTTATTACAAGATAAAACCAATTTGAAATATCGCTTTTTTGAACAAAAAGCGCAGTTTGATTGGCATGCGGGGATGCAGTTACCAGATACCGTTTTGCAAGTACCATTTATGGCCGATTTGGTGTCGATGGTTGATCCGACCAGTCCTTATAGTTTTTTAAATTATTTAAAAGCACAGCAACGTTTATATAAGTTTTATTTTCTTGAACGTTCGCAAATTCCACGACGTGAATATAACCATTATTGCCAATGGGTCGCAGATCAGCTCAGCAATATTCAATATCAATCGAGTGTCAAAGCTATTTATGCCAAAGAGCATGGTTTTGAAGTTGTGGTCGAGCAAGATGGTGTATTACAACATTTTCTATGCCGTCATTTGGTGATTGGTTCAGGGAATGTACCTCATTTACCTGTGTGCTTGCAGAGCTTGCAACAACAGTATCCTGAACAATGTTTACACTCGGCTTCGTACCTCAGCCAGAGTGGTCAGCAGCGTAGTGGTAATGTGGTGGTGTTGGGTTCAGGCCAATCTGCTGCCGAAGTCTTTATGGACTTGTTTGATCAGCAGCATGCGCAAGAGCGTCAGCCAAGATCTACTCGTCAAGCATTGCCTTATAAGTTGCACTGGCTTACACGGTCTAATGGGTTTTTCCCAATGGAATATGCACCGCTTGGCTTGGAGCACTTTAGTCCAGATTATACCGAGCATTTTTATCAACTCAGTGCAGCGCAAAAAGCGGATCAATTGAAACAACAAGCATTGTTGTATAAGGGCATTAGTGCACAAACGATTCGTGAAATTTACCAAAAACTGTATCACCGCAGTATTGGTACACGAGAGCAAATGACGCACTTACATGCGCAATCACATTTAAAGCATGCAGAGTATGTGCAAGGCAAAATTCAATTGCATTTCCAACATACCGTCACAGAGCAACAGTTTGTTTTACAGGCTGATTGTGTTGTAGCAGCAACAGGTTATGTCAGTCCAGAATTTGAATTTTTAAGATACCTAAAACCCTTAATTCATACCGATGAACAAGGGCGTTGGAAAGTGCATCGTGACTACCGGTTGTCACATGATGCTCTAGGCGAAATTTACGTACAAAACCAAGAGTTGCATACACATGGTGTGGGTACACCCGACTTAGGTTTAGGTGCATGTCGCGCGGCCCATATTGCCAATCAATTAGTAGGATATGAGCTGTATGAAATGAGCGACCAAGCTCAGTGTTTTCAGCACTTTCGGCCTGAAAAAAACCCAGAGTTAAGTCTGGTGTCTACAGCGCATCAAACGGTGCCGATGCAGGAGCAATTTTGCATTCAAAAGTTGAACGATCAGACACAACGCTTTGAATTAAAAGGGCTAAAAACACAGAAAAATAATGTATTTGAGTATATATCATGAAATTTGCAAAGTTACAGATTGGTCAAAAAGAGTGGCGCCGTGCAGGCCAGCAATTAATAGAAATGGCAATTGCTGAATTTTTATATGAAGAAATGATGAGCGTCACGAAAATAGCACCAAGGACCTACCATTTGGTGTTAAACGGACAGGTTTATCAGTTTAAAGGTGAGCAATATTTGCTTGGGCATTGGCAGATTGAAACAGGTTCAGTTCGCGAGTTTTCAATCAATCAACCAGATGATCCTGATTTAAATACTGAGCCAGCATGGAATTTACATGCATTTATACAGGCTTTTGCCATTCAAGCGAATGTAAAGCCGTTTACTCAAGCCTATTTAATGAAAGAGATGAACAATACGTGGTTGGCAGAAGCGCATGTGATGCTTGAGCACCGTCTGCCAAGTACAGCGGTACTCACAGAGCCTCACTATAAAATTGAAGGTATGCTGCGCGGTCACCCTTGGTTAATTATGAGTAAGGGGCGTATGGGCTTTGGTTATGATGACTATGTGACCAGTGCCCCCGAGCTTTCACCACAAGTTAAAGTGCTGTGGTTGGCGGTTCACCGTGATTTAGCACAGTTTCGTGCAACAGCAGAATGGCAAGCCAGTCGTTTATATGAATATGAGTT
The DNA here is from genome assembly GCF_004209135.1 of Acinetobacter sp. WCHAc060006. Classification (NCBI taxonomy): domain Bacteria; kingdom Pseudomonadati; phylum Pseudomonadota; class Gammaproteobacteria; order Moraxellales; family Moraxellaceae; genus Acinetobacter; species Acinetobacter sp. WCHAc060006. The sequence continues at coordinate 84,929 of NZ_SGSS01000004.1, forward strand.
GAGTGCATCTGAACGAAATCATTTTGAAGAGATCTTATTTCAGCGTGGTTTATCGACAGCAGATTATTTCCTCATTCCAGTACATGCATGGCAATGGCACCAATGGTTGGTGGCGACTTATGCTCATGAAATCGTGTCACAGCGCATAATTGAGTTGGATATTGGGCAAGACCAATATGTTCCGATGCAATCCATTCGAACTTTATGCAATATCAGTCAGCCTCAACGTCACTACGTCAAACTCCCTGTCAGTATTTTAAATACGGCGGTTTATCGTGGCTTACCATCGAAACGTAATTTAGCTGCGCCAGCACTCACGGCATGGTTAAAGCAAATTCAGCAACAAGATCCTGATTTAAAAGCTTCTGGTGTAGAGTTCTTGGGCGAAATTGCCACATTGACCATACAGCAGCCTTGCTATGACCAAATTGAAGGCGCGCCATATCAATTTAAAGAGTTATTTGGTTGTTTGTGGCGCGAAAGTGTAGACCCGTGCATTGGCGTAGGTCAGTCTGCGCTGTCTCAAGCTGCGCTTTTGCATCGTGATGCCAATGGTGAATCTATTTTAAAAGTGTTAATTGACGCTTCAGGTTTAAGTCCATTGCAATGGTTAAAGCGCTTTGCTGAAGTCAGTGTTCATCCATTGCTAATTTGTCTTTATAAATATGGTTTGGCTTTTTCACCACATGGTGAAAATACCATGCTGATTCACCGTCAGGGTGTACCTGAAAAAATGGTACTCAAAGACTTTATTGATGATGTGAATTTGGTGGATGAAGATTTTGCCGAGCTGGCCAATTTACCTGCTGAAGCACAAATATTACTGCGCCATAGTGCCTTAGAACTTAGTCATTTTATCTTCACAGGGCTGTTTATGGTGCATTACCGTTATATCTGTAATGTATTTTTGCAAGATTTTCCTTCGCACAGCGAACTTGAGTTTTGGCAAACCATATCTGATGTGATTGCTGCATTTCATCAGGCGCACCCTGAATGGGTTGAACGTATTGAAAAATTTGCAATGTTTAGACCTGAATACGACAAAATTTGCCTCAATCGCGTGCGTTTATTTACCACCAGTTATAACGATGAGGCAGAACGCCCAGTTCCAGTTTTTCTAGACCCAATTGCAAATCCTGTAAGCCCACAAACATTAGCGCAGTGGGCAACACAGATTACATCGAATAAAGCTCAACCATCTGTGTCTGCAAAGCAACAGCCAGCTATTTCATAACATTTAAGACATTTTTTAGGACGAAAATAATGACTACTTTATCGCGTCAACTGCCTGATTTTTATGAATACCATGAGAATGAGACGCAATTCTATTTACGACAAATGCGATATCCAGAAGATATGGCTTTGGTACATAAATGGATGCATGAGCCGCATGTCATTCCACAGTGGCAACTGAACAAATCTGAACTTGAGCTACAGGTCTATTATGAAAAAGCCTTGGCGGATGATCATCACCGAATATTGATTGTTGGTGTGAATGGGCAGGATGTGGGCTATACCGAAATTTATGAAGGTAAGCGCGACCGCTTAGGGCGCTATTACGACGGGGATGACACAGATTTAGGCTGGCATTTGTTATTTGGTGAAAAGTCTGCATTTGGTCAGGGATATTTAAGACCCGTGATGCGAATGCTGGGTTTTTATATTTTTGAACATGCACCATCTACAAAAATTGTGGGTGAGCCAGACCATACGGTGAAACCTTATGCAGTTGTAGTAGAGGAGCTTTGTTATGAGGCACAGCGATTAATTCCAATGCCTGAAAAAACCGCCATGCTGTATTACTGCTTCAAAGATAAGTTCTATCAAAAATTTGGCGGTTATTTGACTGCATCTCAGCAAGCTCAAAAGAAAATACAGCCTGTAGCGCAGACTGAGGCTATGTTATGAGCTATGCCTCCACACATATCCAAATTATGGACATGCGCTTTTCAGCGCATGTTTCTACCGAAGAGTTTGAGCTATGGCTGAGTCAGGTAGAGCGCTTTTTTCTAAAGCAACAACATTTTGTTTTGGTCATGCAAACTGAGCCTGTGACTGAGTTTCCAGAGCAATACAGACAGCTACAAGCCACATGGTACAAGCGCTATAAGCAAGATTTTTTCCAATACTGTTTGGGATTGGTACGCATTGCACAAGATCCAGCAGATCAGCAACGTTTAAATGCACCGTCTTTACATGCAGCATGGCGTGTACCGTATTACGTCACTTTAGACCGTACAGATGCGTTGCTATGGGCTGTTCAGAGGTGGCTATGTTAAATGTAAAACAACAAGCAACAGGTCAGGGGCTTACAGCATTGAGCTTGGGCATTGTGATTGTGTTGTATTTGGCGCATGCGCTACCCCTGTATTTTTATAATGTGGCGTTGCCTGCAATCTTGAGGCACCAAGGTGTCGATTTACGTTGGATTGGCATGCTGTCTTTGCTGTATCTGCCGTGGGCCTTTAAGTTTTTTTGGGCGCCATATATAGATCGCTTTTATATTCAAAAATTAGGCAAACGAAAAACATGGTTGTTTGTGACCCAAATTGCCTTAGTTTTAGGTGTATTGGCCTTGGCCATGACGCAATTTTCCTATGGTTTAGGGGTATTTGTCATCGTTGGGCTATGGATCTCCACCTTTGCTGCTACGCAAGACATTGCCATTGATGGTTATACCGTAGAAAGCTTTAAAGATGCCGATTACCGTTTTGGCAGTATGGCACAAAGTATTGGTGTTGCATTGGGGAGCATGATTGGTGGGGCTGCTACGCTTTGGCTGTATCAATACTATGGCTGGCAATATGCATTGACCAGTTTGGCTGTGTTGACGGCACTGACCATGCTAGCGATATTTTTTATACAAGAAAAATCTACAATATCGACAACTGCAGAAGCATTCGTTGACACCCGTCCTAGTTTAAAACGTGCTTTTAAACGCCCAGAAATATTGTGGGCTTTGGCCTTAATCTTGTGTTATCGCGTGGTAGAAGCACCAGCAATGGCCATGCTTAATCCGATGCTCATCGACCAACAATGGTCACTCTCACAAATTGGCGTATTGATGTCTGTGATTGGGGCGGGTGTGGGCTTGTTGGCGGCTGTCAGTGCTGCCTTCCTACTAAAAAAAATCCCCTCAACCCAATTACTCATTTGGGCTGCATGGTGTCGTACGGCGCTTTATGCCGTTATGGGCTTTGCCATTGTTTTAGGTTGGTTCCAGCAGTGGCATTTATTCTTGGCGCTTTGCGTTGTGCTGATGCTGGCCATTCGTTATATCGCCATGACAGCGCTGTATGCCTACTTCATGCAAAGCGCATCTAAAGCCCAAGCAGGCACAGATTTCACCATTTTAGTGTGCTTCGAATTGCTGGTGTATTTCATTGGCGGAGCTTTTTCAGGCTTTTTGGCCAAAGCACTTGGCTATGGTCATTTCTATTTGGTTTTGGCCATCGGATCTGTGCTTAGCGTGTTACTGAGCCAACTCATAATTTCACAAATAAAAAAACACAAACTTCGTCAAAAAAATACTGTGTCACACAGTGAGGAAAACCCATGAAACGCTTTTTTGTTCCAATGCAATTGACCTGCTTGAGTCTTGCTGTATGTACACAGCTATATGCTGCCGACATCAACAGTACGGAAAATACCACAACTGAGCCCTCAACCACTAAAATGGAAACCATCGTGGTAACTGCAACACGTTCAGCCAAAAATATTGCTGATATTGCAGGAACGGTTTATAGCATTCCACGTCAAGAAATTGAAAAACAATCGAATGCGGGTAAAAGCACCTCAGACATCTTGGGCGTATTAATTCCATCTTTAACAGCAGGTTCAGGTACAACATCTAACTATGGCATGACCATGCGTGGTCGTGTCGTGCAATATATGATTGATGGCGTACCACAAACGGGTTATCGAGATTTATCACGTCAGTTAAACAGCATTAGCCCTGCCATGATTGAGCGTATTGAAGTGGTTTCAGGAGCCAGCAGTATTTATGGTTCAGGCGCAACTGGCGGTATTATTAATATTATTACGCGCCGTGGTGGTGATGAACCCTTAAGTTTTGAAACCAAATTAGGTGTGACTTCAGGCAATAATATTAAATCTGATGCCATGGCTTATGAAGTTTCACAAGTGATGAATTTTAATCAGGGCGATGTGAAAGGGACTTTAGGTGCAAGCTATGCCAAGCGTGGTGAATTTCAAGACAGTCATGGTAAGCGAATTGGCCCTGAAGTTGCACAGACCGATCGCCAAGACACAGATACGCTAGATTTAAATGGTCGCGTGTCTTGGAAAATTGCTGATGGGCAAAATTTAAGTTTTGGTGCAAATTATTTTCATGATGAACAAGACAGTGAATATGGGCCAGATTATGGGTCAAATTTAGCCGTTTTATTACAAGGGCAAACACCTTCCTTGCATGCTGTTAAAGGCTTACAGTTGGATGAACAACCTCTAACAGAGCGTTATGGCTTTAATACGCAATACGAAAATCAAGACTTTTTGGGCCACCATCTGAATGTAGAAGCATATTACCGCAATGAAGTTGCACGCTTTTATCCGTCTGTAAATGGTTTTGATCATCCTTCACTCAAAACCTTTTTGGTGAGTCAGTCGGAAAGTGAAATGGAGGTATTGGGGGCACGTGTTGCCTTACAAAAAGACTTTGATGTCGCAAATAAAACATTAGGCCTTACTTATGGTGTGGACTATGAAAATGAAAAAGACAGTGCAACCTTCCGCCGTTATGACCTCAATACCTTTATGCAAAGTAATGGCCTAAACTTTAAAGCACAGGGCAAATATGGTTTTGGGCCAGATGTTGAAACCAGTAAAATTGGTGCTTTCGTACAAGCTCAAATGGATGTAACAGACCGAATTGGTGTGCAAGCAGGCGTGCGTCAAGAATATGTAGAAAGTAAAGTTGCAGCTTCTACGCCGTATTCTGAACAAGTGGTCGCCAATGATGTGCCAGGCTATCAGGCCAAAACCCTCAATGGCGGTAAAATTGACCACGATGCAACCTTATTTAATTTGGGTGCGGTCTATCATTTAACAGACGAGCAACAGCTGTTTGCTAATTTTTCACAAGGGGCTAATTTACCCGATGTACAGCGTATGCTCCGTGATGTGCCTGCTGGTTTTGAGGTAAGCAACAAAAGTATTCAGCCAATTAAAGTCAATAGTTATGAAGTGGGATGGCGTAAACAGTCTGCAACAGGGTTAAATGCAGGGCTGTCGGCTTTTTATAATGACTCTAATAAATCGATTAAATTTGGACAGCCAAATTTTACCATTGATGTCGTTGATACGGATGAGCGCGTTTATGGCCTAGAAGGCAATATGAGTTATCAGTTACAGCCTGATTGGACAGTAGGGGGAACTCTGGCTTATACACGCGGCCAGTTTAAAAATACCACAGGTGCTTGGCAAGAACTGGACGCTATCCGTGTAGCTCCTTTAAAAGGGACAGTTTTTTCTGAATGGCAATTTGATCATGACATGAGCTTACGTGTGCAAGCACTTGCAGTAGGGGGGGCAGATAAAGCGAAAAAAGATGCTGAAAAATATGGTTCACGTGCACCAGCAGAAATTAAAGGTTTTAGCACGATGGATGTGATTTTTAATACCAAAGCTGGGCCAGGTAACTTAGGCTTAGGTGTATATAATGTATGGAACAATGACTATAAATCTGTATATAGCCAGTCTGTATCTACGGTATATGGCCCAATTTCGAGCTTGCCTGCACAAGGGCGAACCTATGGTTTGAGTTATAGTTTGAAATATTAAAACTCACACAATCTTTCCGCTTTATGCAGTGCATCGTAAAAAGGTAGCGCAAGCTGCCTTTTTTGCTTTATAAACATGTCAGCCGTATGAGTTATAAAACAATGAAGCAAAATAATAAGATTTTTATTGCCGCAAGCCTTGCCAATGGCGCAAGTTTTTCCATGATTTTACCCTTACTTGCACCACTGGTTCGTAAGTTACAGCTGTCGGAGCTTCAAGCGGGTGCCATGGTGTCTATAGGTGCGCTCCTCATGGCGTGTGCTGCAATTTATATCAGTAAAAATCAAACAAAGTTTTCAATTTATCAATTGCTGAGCATTGGTTTTATTGGCATGGCAGTCACGTGGGGACTGTTTAGTGGTGTGCTCATGTATGGGCTTACGGCGCAAATATCCGTAATGTTGCTATTTACCTTACTCATGTTGGCGCGCGCCAGTACAGGGGTATTTATGGCAATGCCACAAATTGCGCTACAAACCCATGTTATGACCAGTTATGAAGAAGAACAGCTACGCTCAAAAACTATGTCAAAATTTGGTGCGCTCAATAGCGTAGGTGTGGTATTTGGGCCATTTTTGACCACATTACTGTTGGCATGGGGCATGATGACACCACTTTGGGCTGCTATTGCGATTTTGAGCATTATTAGTGTGGTGATTGTTGTGTTATTTGACCAGCAAAAGCCAAAGGATGCCAGTTCAGAAAACTCAATCAGCCTTGAATCTACAAGTACTTTGGCTCAACAGAGCAAGAGTTTAGATTCAGATGAAGTACTGACAGAGGGGAAAAACTTTAGTTTAAAGCGCTCAATGGCATGGCTGGTACTCGGGTTTAGTTTGTACTTGGCTATCGTTACGGTTAATTTAACCGCTGGCTTTTATATTCAAGACCACTTTAAAACCAGTGTTTTACAAGGTGCGACATATTTTTCTCAATGCTCGTTACTGGTGGGAATTTCGCTGGTGGTGATGCAAGTGCTGATTTCTAAAAAGCTCAAATGGTCTGTATATACCTTACTTTGGGTGGGCTTGGTTGCAATGAGTATCGCACTTTGGATATCTGTCAGCACAGAACATTTGAGAGTATTCCAACTGGCCTATGTGCTTTATGGTGTGTCGGTAGCGTGTTTAATCCCTGCTTTTACTACAGGTGCTGCGCAAACTGCACCTAAACATCAGCAGGCTAAAGTGGCTAGTTGGTGTACGGCTACACAAGCTTTAAGTTTTGTAATCGGGCCAATTCTAAGCACTGGCTTATACCAATGGCATACGTCTTATCCGTATTATTTTTTAATGCTCACGATGTTTGCACTCATGGTGTTTTTTGCATTCAAGCAAATCAGTCCCGAAAAAACAGCTGAATTGGCCCGTTAAATTGACTAGTTAAATTTATCAATTTTTATGCTGGAACTTAAGTCTGCATAGTTACATCAATATTTATGTTTTAAGCCAATCACGATCAAGTAGCAAGCTATTGAGATTTGTCTGATTGGCTGATTCATGTTAAGTGAAGATTTGTTTTAGCCTATTTTTTTCGCGTTGATTCGTTATTTATACTGCTGAATATTGATCTCTTTTTATGTGCTTAAGCTGGAAAAGCTGTAGAAGATAGAATTATTTTGACTGTACGGCTCCGATGTTATTTTGTGCTTATTCTCCATTTATCGCTTGTTGAGATTACATAAGCACATTAGAGCGCTAAAGAAAAAACAACAAAAAATAGTAAGCTTTAAATATTTTGGATCAAAAAATAATCAAATTTGTTTCCATATTTATATTTTAGCCTTTCTTGGTGCGAGCTCAGCTAGCATAGGTAGGTGCATTAATTTATAAATTAGGGGAATAAATGTTTAAATTTCATGGAAAAAATATTTTTGCTGCCATTTTTGATATGGATGGAACAATGTTTGATACTGAGCGGCTTCGGTTTCAAACATTGAAACAGGCATCTCAAGAACTGCATGGCGAGGCATTTTCAGATGCTTATTTAATGGCTTGTTTAGGGCTGAGTGCCAAAAGTGCAGAAGAATTGGCTCATCAAGAATATGGGGAATCAATTCCTTATGCAGACATTCGTCAAAGAGCTGATCAATTGGAATTGGAGTATGTTCGTACGAACGGTGTACCCATTAAATTAGGGTTGGTTCAAGTTTTAGAACGCTTACGTAAATCTGGCCTACGTATGGCGGTAGCCACATCTAGTCGCCGTGCAATTGCAGAAGAATATTTGATTAATGCAGGCGTATATAAATTTTTTGATGTGTTGGTTTGTGGAGATGAAGTACAGCAAGGTAAGCCACATCCAGAAATATTTTTGAAGGCGGCTGAGCAGTTAAATGTCGAAGCAAATGCAAGTCTAATGTTTGAAGACTCTGCCAATGGTATTCGTTCAGCGCGTCATGCAAACGGCATTACCATCTTATTAAAAGACATTAAGACACCGAATGCTGAAATGATGCGTAATGCAGATTTTTATTATGATGATATGTATGCGTTTTTTGATGATTTAGACCAATATGTCGATCATTTGTTGATGCCAGAATTACAAACGGCTTTCCCGCAAACCATTAATTTATTAAGCGTAGGCATCCATGGATTTGGGGCGATTGGTGGGGGCTATCTTGCGCAAGTTTTTTCACATTGGGATGGCTATACGCGGCCAAAGCGTATTTATGCGACCACACGTAATCCACTGTATCAATCTGCGGTAAATGCCTTTGGTGCATATAGTATTCGTTATGGTGAAATGTCTTATGATGAGCGAATTGATAATATACAAGTGATTGATGCTGGCAATCTTGAGCAGATGCAAGAGATGTATACGGAATCGACTATGGTGGCAGTATGTTTGCCTGAATCTGCCTTAGCTCAAGAAGCCAAAACCATTGCACAGGGGCTTATGGCGCGTCATGTTGCATTTGAACAACAAGAGCTTCCGCTGACGTTTTTAATTATTTTAAATAAAATTGGTGCGAAAGCGCTGTTCATGCAACTGGTTCATCGGGCGTTGCTAGACATTACCGATGCAGAGATTGCAAATAAGATTATGTGCCAGCATTATTTCTGCGATACGGTGGTGAATCGTATGGTGTCTAAGCTAAGTGATCAAAACCTATATCGCCAGCTTAAAATTAAACATGGCATTTTTCAGCAACAGCAAGTGGACGCTGAGGACGACGCACAACAGCATTGGGATGATGCGACGCAATTAACGCTCGAGCAAGAACAGCAAGCGACGACTTATATAGATCACTTACGCCGTAATTTACAACCCAGCCATGCATTACAAAATATGGATTTGATTCTATTTCATGCAGAACTCAATATGCCTTTATATGTCGAAAATAACAGTCCTTTGCTACGTAAAATGCGTCAAATGATTTTAGTGGACGACATACAAGACATTCAGCGCATTAAAAATCGTTTATGGAATGGTGTGCATGCGATGACTGCATGGTATGGCAGTGTATTGGGCTATGAAACCATTGGACTTGCGATGGCAGATGAGCGAGTCAGTTTGTTTTGCCAGTCACTGCTTAAAGAAGTGACAGCGGGTCTAAATAGCAGTATGCCAAATTATCATCATGATTTAGCAGAACTGGCTCAGGCATTTTTAAGGTCTTGCCAAAATGCATTTAAAGACCCATGTGCGCGTGTGGCACGAGATCCTTTACGTAAGCTCAGTGCGCAAGAGCGTGTACTCGGTTCATTGCAAACGAATCTTGAGTATGGTTTGCCCACAAGTGCTTTAGAACAAGGTGTTGTATTGGGTGCGATGTATGCCGTACAACAACTGCAATATTCCCAAGAAGATGTGCGGCTATTTTTACAAAAGCAGTTTGCTTTGATCGAGGCAGATCCAAAGCTGGTACAGCAAAGCTTTCATGCGATTGATAGCGTTTTACAGAACCAATTAGCGCAACATGATTTTTAGATTGATCATCTAAATTTACGGCTTTAGGCAAATAGAGTAAAAATGCAGACGATTTATGAACGATTGAGTGTGAGCTGAGAAATATTCAGCTTAAGATGAATATTGCTAATCCAATTGAGTGTGTTTAAGCATGGTTTTCATGCCTAAACATGGTTAAAGTAAGTCACCAATTTTTATTGTGAATTGTCTGTGTTTCTCCAGCCGAATATGCCTGTCATTGCGACGCTACAACAAGATTATCCTGAATGGCATTTAGGGCGCACAGAGTTTTCATTATGGTATCTTGAAATACATGCCCCAGCGCTTTTGGCGTATTTATCACAATTACGTCAGCAATTTGCCGATATATTATTACAACCCAATACGCGCCAATTTCATATTACGCTATATATTTGTGGGTTTTGGAACGCTCAGCACAGTGCGAGTGATAATTTTAGCGTACAACAATTACAAGAACATCAGCACCAATTACAACAATTGAAATTACAGAAATTTCGACTCAAAACTAGCCATATCAACAGCTTTGAAAGCGCATTATTTGTAGAAATTGAAGACCCAGATCAGGTCCTAACACAAATCCGGCAGGCGCTGAATCTCTGCTCTAATGAAATCGCACCTTTAGATTATTGTCCACATATTACTTTAGGTCTGTATGGGCATCAGTTAAATAGCAATGAAGTTTTAGCGCGAGTAGCAGAAGTGCCAAAGCAAAGCTTTGAATTTGAGGTGGATGCCTTAACATTTGGTACCTATCATGCCCAGCAATTACAAGCTGAGTTAATGGCTCAACACTATTTTCACTTAGGTTCTCTATGATTCAATTGATATTGGGTGGTGCACGCTCGGGTAAAAGCCGTCTAGCTGAACGTACTGCACAGCAAGCAAATAAAAGTGTGACTTATATAGCGACTGCGCAAGCATGGGATGATGAAATGGCTGAGCGTATTGCACATCATCAAGCACAGCGACCTTCAACTTGGCGGGTAGTTGAAGAGCCTTTGCAGTTGGCGGCTTGTTTGCAAACATTAGATCAAGCTGGACAAGTTATTTTGGTCGATTGTTTGACTTTATGGATGAGTAATTTGCTCATGCAAGATGAGCAAACGCAATGCCAAGTAGTCGAATGTCAAAAGTTATTAGATGTGCTACCGACCTTAAAATCGGACATTATTTTGGTGAGTAATGAAACCGGACTTGGTGTTGTGCCGATGGGGCAAATCAGCCGTAAGTTTGTTGATGAAACAGGGCGTTTGCACCAGCAATTGGGCCAAATTGCAGATAAAGTTGTATTTTGTGTGGCAGGTTTTCCCATGATTTTAAAAGGAGATAAAGAATGAGTTGGTGGTTAAGTGCATGTAAAGTGCCTAGTGAAAATGCAAAACAACAAGCAGAAGCAAGGCAGCTTCAATTAACCAAACCTACAGGTTCTTTATCTGAATTAGAACGCACGGCAGTGTTATTGGCAACGCTTCAAGATACAGCACAACCATCTATAGAACGACCATGGATTTGTATATTTGCAGGTGATCATGGCGTGATGGAAGAAAATATTTCAGCCTATCCACAAGCCGTTACTCGCCAAATGCTACAAAACTTCACATCTGGTGGCGCCTGCATTAGCGTGATTGCTAAAGAATACAATGCCAATTTACAGGTGATTGATTGTGGTTCTGTGGGTGAGGCTTACGACTATGCAGGAGTAGAGCGCCACTGCATTATGCAAGGCACGGCAAATTTTGCACATCAAGCTGCCATGACAGAAGAGCAGTGCGAACAGGCCATGCAATTGGGCTATCTGAGTGCCGAAAAAGCCTTTGCTACGCAGGCGTCTATTTATGTCGCGGGTGAGATGGGTATTGGGAATACGTGTTCTGCATCTGCTGTGGCGTGTTTTTTATTAAATGAATCTGCAGAAAAACTCACAGGTGTAGGCACAGGAATTCGTGCAGAGCAATTGGCGCATAAAAAACACGTGATCGATCAAGCTTTGGCATTACATCAAGAATATGTACAACAGGATGCATTTAAAGCTTTGGCTGCAGTGGGTGGCTTAGAAATTGCTGCGATGACAGGTGCATATATTCGTTGTGCACAATTAGGTCTGCCTATTGTCGTTGATGGCTTTATTAGTACAGTTTCGGCATTGGTTGCAGTACGTTTAAATCCACAAGTGCGTGAATGGATGCTATTTGGCCATCAATCTGCCGAATATGGCCACCGCCGTTTATTAGAGGAATTACAAGCTGAACCGTTATTAAAACTGAATTTACGTTTGGGTGAAGGCAGTGGTGCAGGTGCAGCACTTGGCCTAATTAAGCTGGCGTGCAGTTTGCATAATAACATGGCCACATTTGCAGAAGCTGCTGTCATCGGTGATAAGGTCTAATGTCAAGTCAGTCTGACATTGCAACTGATGTGCTGCATTTAGATGTGATGCGTCATGGTGAAACTGAGTTGAGCCACACTTTACGTGGCTCAACCGATGATGCGTTGACTGAAAATGGCTGGCAGCAGATGCAGCAAACACTACGCAATGCGATTGAGACGGGGCAAAGTTGGGATGTTGTTTTCAGCTCACCGCTACAGCGTTGTCAGCGTTTTGCACAGTCTGTTGCAAGGCAACTCAATTTAGATGTGCATTGCTTAGCACAATTGCAAGAAATGCATTTTGGCGACTGGGAAGGGCAAAGCACGCAGTTTTTATATGAAACTGTGCCTGATCAGCTGGAAAAATTTTGGTTGCAACCGACTGAATTTAGCCCGCCCAATGCAGAAACTTTGGCACAATTTGATGCACGTGTGACTCAAGCAATCGTGCAGATGATGGCTTATATGCAAGAAAACAAGCTCAAAAAGGCCTTGGTGATTAGCCATGGTGGCATCATTAAACTACTCAAATGTAAAGCGCTCAAGCTACCGATGAATGATTTATTGAAGATGACTGCAGAATTAGCACAGCTCAATCATTTTTGTGGTAGACGTGCTACAGATTTGATGTATCTGCACATCGAGGAGTAGCCCTTATGATGCCATTTTGGATTGCACTCCAATTTCTGACCACATTTCCCGTACAGCTGAAAGCCATGCCAAGCAAACAGCAAAATGGGCAGTCGGTATTATTTTATCCGCTAATTGGATTTATCATTGGGGCAATACTCTGTGCTGTAGCCCTATTATTACAGGTTATTCCTGCCATATTATCGGCAAGTCTTATTTTAGTATTGTGGATCTGGCTAACAGGTGGCTTACATTTAGACGGATTGGCCGATACTGCCGATGCATGGGTGGGTGGCTTTGGTGATGCAGAACGTACACTGAAAATTATGAAAGACCCTGCATGCGGGCCGATTGGTGTACTCAGCTTAATCATTATTTGCCTATTAAAATGGTCTGCGCTGTACTTATTAATCCAAAAGCAACTATATAGTGCTTTGCTACTATTTCCAGTTTTAGGCCGTTTGGCGCCGATGTTTTTGTTTTTAAGCACAGACTATGTACGCGAAAAAGGCTTGGGTAGCTCAATGGCTTCATATATCCCTAAAAAGCTAGCCATTACTATTATGGTCTTGCTTGTGCTGTCATCCTTATATTTTTCAGTTTTAGGTCTTGTTGCTGTTTTAGTCACAGCTTTTAGTTTGCTTTATTTGCGTCGTAAATTTAAGCAACGTATTGGTGGCATTACGGGGGATACTGTAGGCGCGAGCATTGAAATCTGTGAATGTGTCAGTCTATTGGCTTTCGTGTTGGGGAGCTATTATCTACTGACATAACGTTTAAAGCTAAGTAGGGCAAATTTATTCTGCATATATTAAAAAAGCCTCTGATGAACAGAGGCTTTTTTTTGACACAAAACTTAAGCTTGATTAGAAGTTATAGCCAATATTTAGACCATAACCTACAGCATGGTTATTGCTAAAACGGCCAGCTTCAGTATGTGCACCTGTGACCGCATCTGCATCACCTAACCAGAAGTATTTAACACCTGCACCAATAAAGTAATTTTTTGCAGGGTTATAACGTACCCCTGTACCTACAGACCAGTAACCTTCAGTTGGTCCAAGAGTAGTTACAGGATTACCTGCGCCAGAATCCCAACCTACAGAAAGGTTTGCACCCCATTTATCGTTAAACTTACGGCCTACACCTGCATTCACAGAAATTTGATCGTCTTTATAGTCAATAAGATTGTAGCCATTTGGTTTACCAACCAGCGGGCCTGTGGCTTGGCTCACTTGACCTAATTTAAAAGGACGTACAACAAAATTAGACCAGTTCACCCAGCGAATATTTGCAAAGGCAATGGTGTTGGCCATAATCCCTGTTTGCAAGTCTAAGTTAACTGACTGTGGTGTAGAAAAGGTAAAAGTATCAATAGGGTTAGTACTTAAATTGAGTAAACCGGCTGTCTCGTAAGGTTTTAATGCAATACGTGCATAATTAATTTGCTCTTTCGCATCAATTTTATGTTCGACTTCAGAGCGATAGGTTAAAGATGCTTTTAAGGCAATTTCAGGAATTTGATAAGCAACACCTGCTAGCCAGCCCCATGAATAGTCATTTCCTGTTTCTAAGTTATAGCCATCTAAAACAGAAAATAATGAGCCACGTAATTTCACATCACCATTTACAGACTGGTAAACAGGGCCAGCATAGAGGTTCCAGTTTTCATTAGGCTGATAGCCCATAAGCAAAGATAGACTTTGTGTTTTAACGGTAACTTCTGTACCACCAGAAATACCTAATGGTGCAACATTCGCGCCAGAGACAAACGCATTTTTGCCTTCATATTTGGCATCTGCACCATAAGGTTGGTCGTACAACAAACCTAAAGAAATATGATCTGTAGCTTGAACTTTTAAGGCTGCAGTTGGGAAATAATAATCACCCGCCATATCATTGGCAGCCTTCCCATTTTTGTCCTGCCCCGAAACAGAAGGATCAAGCACGGAAATACCAGCTTCAAAGTAATTACCTGGCTGTAAAAAGGCAGAAATAGATTGACCAGAACGGTCTAAACCACCTGCAAAAGCCATAGGGCTAACACATGCACTGAGTAAAATGGCAGATTGAAGCGTTGTAAGTTTCATAGCAGACAGGTCAGGGAGATGACGATGTAGAAAAAAATTGATGGAAAAATAACATAATATTAAAAAAAGTACAGATGTATATAAAATAATAATTAATCAAAATGTGAATAAAAATAAAACTTTTATGTTTATATTTATTTGTTTTATATGTGTTTTTATAAAAACACAGCAGTCCTTCTGTAATAGGCTGTTTGTTCTAAAAATACACATGTATACAAAATAGCTGAATTTCAACCTTATAATGACAAGATGTATTGCCATGCACAATCATGCTATAAAATAATGGTATGCATACCAACAGTATGCATACGCGTATAAGACTTAAGTTGCTAAGGGTTCAAATTCATGAAATGGGAAGAAATTGGTAATCAACCTTGTTCCATCGCTAGGGCATTATCAGTTCTGGGCGACCGCTGGACTTTACTGATTATTCGCAATTCATTTTTGGGCATGCATCGATTTGATGATTTTCAAGAAAATCTAGGTTTAACTCGCCATGTACTTTCTGACCGTTTAAAGCGTTTGGTTGAGCATCAAATTTTAGTAAAAACGCCGTATATGGATCGGCAGGAGCGTTTTGAATATCGACTTACTGAAAAAGGCTTAGAGCTTTATCCACTCTTAATGGCCATGAATACGTGGGCTGATAAATGGATGGATGAAGGGTTAGGCTCACCGGTTCAGTACGTCCATAAGCGTTGTGGGCAGGTTTTTAAACCGATGATGGTCTGTTCAGAATGTGGTGAGCTACTACATGCGAAACAGGTCAAAGCAGTATTTACGGAAGCATATTATACAAAGCTGAATCAGCTCAATCAGGTTGTATAAAAGCGCCAATTGGCGCTTTTGGGAAAGGTAAAATTAACGGTACGAGACTATAGGCAATTTGCAGGTTTGGGTACACCCGCTAAACGGCTAAGATGTCGTGCCACTAAGCCAGTATTAAACTTTTCTTGCAAGATTGCATTATTAATGTCTGGACTCACGGTTTTCATCAGAAATTTGATGAGTGGGCGTGTTGCAGGAGAATGCCCAAATTGTTGGTAAAATTGACGCACAGCTTGCAAAACTTCAAAGTGCCAAGCCGTCAATTCTAAATCTAAAGATTTAGCCAGCTCTTGTGCAACCTGTTCATTCCAAATGCTGTAATCGACTAAATGGCCATCTTGGTCCAAGGCTAAATTCATTTTAAATAACCACTTATTTTAAGGTTACCACACGGGTATATTGAAGGCATAGTGTTGCAAATTGAGCGTAGTTCAATACAGCTAAATGCTCCAAAGCGCTATCAGCTGGTATTAATGCTTTCTCGGTGTCTAAAATCGCACATGAAAAATTTGCTAGCGTGGGCTGTGCCACATGCATGACAGCATCACCCATTAGTACCACACGATCTGTTGATGTTGCCATTTGTTGCAATTTTTCTAATACGGAGAGCGAATTCGCGTAGCTGGATTGAACTAAAAATAATGTAGATGTATTCATTGCATTATTCCTTACCAATACAAAACATGGTCAAATTGCTGAATGAGCGTTGCATTGAGTTCAACAAACTCAAGCTCTTGTTCTGTTGTTTGTACCCAACGTTGGCTTTGGTTTTTAGTTTCAACTAAAACTGGTGTTAAGTCGTAAAATTCAAAGCTTTCCACCATATTGGATGCAACTTTAAATGCATGCTTTATTTGATTAAATTCTATATCTGAAGCCAGTAAACTTAAGGCAGCATCTTGTAATAGTACTTTGACTTCACAGCCAAAAGTAGCCAAAACCATCGTTGCAGAAAGGCTTTCATGCACCTGCAAACTACTTAAGTTGGCTTGGGTTAATATAACGAGTACTTTTTTCACACGATAAACCTTTTATATACAGCAAATTAAGCCAGTAACATTCATTAAAATTGAATTAAACGCTCTGAAGACTGAACTGCATCTGCGAGTTCACCTAATCCAACCAACTCAAAACCTTCAGCCAAATTGTAATGCTGAATATGATGACGCTTGGCATTTTCTTCATCACTAATGCCACGTGCAAGTGCTGCACTTACACACACAGGTAAGCGAATTTCGAGCTTTTGCCATTCTTTAGTTAAATTACGTTGGTCATCGGGCACCCATTGCAATGTATTAGCAACAGCGACACCATCTTGATAGAAAAAAACTCGAAAAGCTTCATTTTTCAAATGTAATGCTTGTGCTAAACCTAAAGCATGCCATGCATGTATAGATGTTGGAGAGGAGGTAATTAGTAATAAGGTACTCATACTTTCACTGCAAAAATTAGTTGCAACAGCAACTGAATTTAGACGTTAGAAGAAAAAGGCATTATACAATAATTTCAGGTGCCATAATTTTAATGATCTCGTTATAGGCTAGATTAAATTATCCTGTCTTTTAAGAATGAATATTTTAAATGCTAAGAGATCAACTCAATGATTGGATAATCACTCAAAACACATTACAGACAATTTACTATTGGTGCTCCTTAAATCGATTCTCGTATACAACTTTAGTCAATTGTTTTTAGTTGCGCCTAATAGTCAACTTGCTTAATGCTCAATTAAGTAGCTCATAAAATAACGGGTGAAAAAAATAAAATTCTTCATCAAAAATGATGGTTTAGTATGACCTAAGAAATTTGTGCCGAGCTTGATCATGAAAAATTAAACTATTTTATTGTTGCTTAAGGGAACCGCAGCTTGAGCATTTCTCAAATGTATTGTGTAGAAGTATAAGGAGCTATTTAAAGTCATGAATCAACTCAATATAAAGATATATTTGACCAGTGTTAAACCATGGAAAAGAACATAAAATCTTCGCTATAAACTGCTGTAGTTTCTAATTAATCTTTAAGGTGTTTTAGTTTGGCTTGCTTATCTTGAAGCAGTTTTTTTTAATAAAATATTGTATTTAGAGTAGAGGTAGTGTGCCAATTTATTCAACTGATAGTTAGATGGATTTTATATGAGTAATTACTCTAAATAATTACTTAAGAAACCTGAATTATTGTTAAAAATACTTAATAAATAATAGTTTAGATATAATTTTTTGTTGTATTAATATTTGGTTGTGTTAGTTTTTTGTTGAACATAATAAGATGAAACTTCGATGATTTACTCAACCCCCAAGTTAGTAGTTGAACAAATATATAACTTTGTAGCTGAATTTGACGGGATAGATACCAAAAGTCGATTTATGCAACTTTCCATTTTTTTTTAACGCACTTCATGAAGGCGTAGAGTCAGGTTTTCAGGCACATAGATCATTAGAATTTCAAGGTATATTTAACAACATTGAAAAAAGTATTTTTGCAAATGCAGCACCTGAATTTTTTGATAAGAAAAATTTTTTAGAGTGGGTTGTAAGAGAAATAAAAACCGAACCTTAGAAGAAGCAAAAAATTATGTCGTAGAGGCCAAGTGCTATTTTTTGTATTGAATAGGGTTTATTCAAAAGTCAAAAAATGATCATGAGTTGGTACTTAAATGACCAATGAAAGTCCTTTCTCCCTTTGGAATGAAGAGCAAGCTCCGCAAAAGGATGAGGGGTTTTAAGTATAAAAAACCTCTCCCTTTCGAATCAGTACTTCCAATTTTTTAAAGGAGAGGGAACTTACATCATGAATGTTCATAGTTCAAAAATGACTTATTAAAGAAGTCTAATGTATTTAAAATAGATAAAGCATACATAGAATTAGAATTTTGGATTACTGATATGGTATGAGTAAAATTTAAAATACTAGTTTAGAGTACGCCATGCACTCCTTAATAGAACTACAATCAATGCAATGAGCATATATAAAAGATATTCCCCAACCCCAGATGCTTGATCAAGTCTGTAATGATAGACAATAAAGAGTAGAATGAGAATTCCAATGATATGAAGCATTGTGATTTATAAAATTTTAATAAGTATCAAAAATATAATAAGTATTGGGTTAAGAAAATGCAAAAATTTAGTGGTCATGATCACAGATAAATTTTAAGCATAGTTGAATTTTATTTAAAAGACTGGGTTAAAGTTTCTTTGTTGGTAGTATAAGCACATGATTAAAATAAAAAATGTATGAGAAAGATTGATTGATTTAGTAAAAATTAGACTGCTTTTTTAGGTGTGTTTTTATAATTCTGGCTATATTCAACATACAGTTGGTATTCATAACAACAACAAATGACTTTTTTTTAAACAGTAATATATAACTATAATTTTCTTGAATATTCGCCAGCTCAAGAGAAATTGTGAGCTGGCTTATTTGGTTTAGAGATCTGTGGATCTGTTACACAGAGCATCAAAATAATTCAAATAAAACATAGCTTACTGATTCAGAAGTGGAGTTGATAAAGAATGATTTTAGTCACGGGTGGTTTAGGCTTTATAGGCTCACATATTGCTTTAAGTCTTTTAGCGCAAGGACAAGAAGTCATTATTGTTGATAATTTATCGAATGCGAATTTACAAATTTTAGAGCGCTTGGAATTTATTTCTGGCATGTATGTGCCCTTTGTTAAAATTGATATCCGCAATACACCTGCCTTAAATAAAGTGTTTGAGCAGTATTCTGTGAGTGCTGTAGTTCATGCTGCTGGGTTTAAGTCACTCGAAGAATCTGTGCTTAAACCTCTGGAATACTATAACGATAATGTAAGCTGTATTATGAGTTTAATGCGTGCTATGCAACGCACAGGCGTACGTACTTTAGTACATTTATCAAGCTTAGCTGTATATGGTAAATCCTCTGCGCAACTAAAAGAGGATATGGATTTTCACTATGCGTATCCAAATCCCTATATTAAATCGCAGCAAATGGTTGAAGAAATTATACGTGATACCGCTCGTACAGACAGTGAATGGAAAATTGCGATATTGCGCTTATCGAATATTGCAGGTGCCTTAGAGCAAGGTATTTTAGGTGAGTTTGTAATGCCTTTACCTAAAAATATTGTGCCTTTAGCGATGCAAGCTGGTGCCATGCAACGTGATTTTATTGAGCTACGTAAACATGCTAATACAGATGATAAAACCAATGAGCGAAGCTTTTTACACGTTTTAGATGCCTGCCATGCGATTAGTAAAAGCTTGGAATGGCTGAGCCAACAGCAACAGGTATGTGAAGCCTTTAATATTGCGGGTGAGTTAATATCTATCCAAAAACTATTAGATGAAATTGCAGAAGTGACACAAACCACCATTCAAACAGTGGAGTCGAGTTACTATCCAAATGAAGAGTTAGACCGTTTAGGTGCAGATATAAGTAAAGCAGAAGCAGTATTAGGCTGGAAACCCGTGCGAAATTTGCAGCAAATGCTTAAAGATGAGTGGAATTTTTATCAGCAAATTCTACGTGGGCAATAACGTTAATTCCCCTACGTTAAAAACATGAAATGAATATGGTGATGTGACATATATTTTTACGATCAAGAGGATTGTAAAAAGCGCGATAATTGATATTGATTCTTATTTACAATTGTTTGGGAATTTCATACACTCAAATCAGCCATAGCAAAGTATTGTTTAATTAGCTAAAGCTAAGGTCTTAAACAAGGAAATAGGGTTGTAACATGCAAACACGTATTGAACATGACACGATGGGTGAGGTTGAAGTACCAAGCGAAGCAATGTGGGGAGCGCAAACACAGCGTAGCCTACAAAATTTTAAAATTGGTGCAGAACACTTACCTCGACCAATGATTCGTGCGATGGGATTGGTAAAAAAAGCAGCGGCATTAACCAATGCAGAGTTGAATCAAATTCCACAGGACTTGGCACAATATATTGTGGGTGCAGCTGAAGAAGTGATGGCTGGGCAGTGGGATTCACAATTCCCTTTAGTAGTTTGGCAAACAGGTTCTGGCACGCAAAGTAATATGAACTGCAATGAAGTTATTGCGAATATTGCGAATCAAAAGCTGGGGAATCCATTAGGTTCACAAAAGCCAGTTCATCCAAACGATCATGTGAATCGTGCACAATCAACAAATGACTCATTCCCAACCGCCATTCATGTAGCAGCAAGTTTACAAATCAATGAACTCCTTATTCCTGCAGTCACTCAATTACGCAACACCTTGCAGGCAAAATCTGAAGAATTTGCAGATATTGTAAAAATTGGCCGTACACATTTACAAGACGCGACACCACTGACATTGGGTCAAGAGTTTAGTGGCTATGTGTCACAGTTAGACCATGGATTAAAACGTTTACATCAAGCTCTAGAAGGTTTGTACGAATTACCATTAGGTGGCACAGCTGTAGGTACAGGCTTAAATGCGCATCCAGATTATGCCGTGAAAGCTGCAGAGCAATTGGCAAGTTTAACGGGTTTGGCATTTGTGACTGCGCCAAATAAATTTGAGGCATTAGCAGGGCGAGATGCTGCCGTTTTTGCATCAGGTGCCTTAAAAACATTAGCAGCCAGTTTAAATAAAATTGCCAATGATGTTCGTTGGTTAGCAAGTGGCCCTCGCTGTGGTTTTGGTGAGTTGAGAATTCCTGAAAATGAACCTGGTTCAAGCATTATGCCAGGTAAAGTAAACCCAACTCAAAGTGAGGCAATGACTATGGTTGTCGCACAAGTAATGGGGAATGACACCACAATAAATATTGCAGGTGCTTCAGGTAACTTTGAATTAAACGTGTTTATGCCTGTTATTGCATTTAATTTATTACAATCTATTCAGTTGTTGGGTGATGCTTGTAATAGCTTTAATGACCATTGTGCAGTAGGGATTGAGCCAAACCGAGAAAAAATTGATCATTTCTTACATGATTCACTTATGTTAGTCACGGCTTTAAACCCAGTTATTGGTTATGAAAATGCAGCTAAAGTGGCTAAAACGGCTTATAAAGAAGGTAAAACTTTAAAGCAAATTGCAGTTGAGTTAGGACTTGTGTCTGAACAACAGTTTGATGAAGTTGTACGACCAGAACAAATGGTTTCACCTAATACTCAATAAGTGCAGAAGGCTTTTAGCCTGTATAAGAAAATCCACGTATAACCACTGATAATTGATCGTTTAGGTCTTTTATTGGTGGTTTTTTTATGCGATGAGTTTTTGATTTAATCACCATCAGCAATTGATCCAGAAAAGGCAGGCAATTGCTTTACAGTTAAATGGATACACTGTTTAATCTGCTGAAATGTTTATTTAAAATTTGATGTAAAAATGCCTAAACAAACTCGATTTCTCTGCATAGGTGGATTTCTGGATGGAACTCAAGTAAAAGACCAAGGTGAAAGCTTTACTTGTGTAGAAAATGGTAAGTCAATTACTTACTTTAAAAAAGAAATTTTTAACCAAGATGCATGGGATCATGACTACTATGTGTGTGAAACCACAACAGATACGCAAGCGCGTAACTGGGTTTTTGATATTCAATAATTCTATATTTGTTAAATTTTAGATACTAAAAAGCCCCTATGGTTAAGGGGCTAGTCGTATCACTCGCGTGATACTCATATAAGGCTCATCTCATACTGCGTATATTAAAGCATATATTTCAAAAAATTACAGCTTATAAAACTACTTTGCTGTGTTGCTCACTCATTACATGCTATATATAATGATATCGCATATTTAATGCATGACATTAATTGAATATAAGATAATATAAAATGAAAGAATATAAAGTTGTTATTTATCAGGAAGGTATGCTGGGCTCTTTGCTTTTAGGCTCTTCAAAGGTTGATCCTGTAAAGTTTACAAATTTTTTAAACCAAAATGCACAACAAGGTTGGGCTGTCATTACTATGGAAAAAGACATCCGTCGCATGTTGCTGTTTTGGAAACGTGAGGCTTATGTTGTCATACTGGAGCGTGAGCGATGAAATATGGTGTTTTTAGTGCATTAATCATTTCTGTCTTGTGGGGCATTTTGGCCATTGCTCAACTGTGGTTTTCGCCATTAAGTTCTGAAATATTTACTAAAGTAACCATTTCAGCGGGTATTTTAGTCGCGATTATTGTACTGAGCACTATTGTAATCCGTGAATTCCTTACAGATCAAAAGCTAAGAAAAGATGGATTTATAGATTAATTTGGTTTGTGCATCTGCTCTACAAAGTCCATTTAAATAATTAAATGGACTTTTTTTGAGTCATTATATTGTGTATTTCATTTCGACATGAAGGCTCAGGTTTTGCGTTGATGCCTTACGAAGCTATTAATAATTGCTTAGCGATCACAGGCCAAAGGTTTTGATGCGACTTTTTAAACATCAGCATGTGACCAATCATTTTATGATTATAGCTGGCTGGTTTAAGCTCAATCATATCGGTATGGGCATTTGGGTAGAGGCGGAGTAAGTCTCTTACATTGGCTTCCGTGGCAATTTCATCATCAGATGACCAAAGTACTGTAATTGGAGTATGTACTTTTGAGTGAAAGTCTTCATGAATGGTTTTGCCGACAGCATTTAGAATATAACCAGGCTTTGAACAGAATTGTGCCCATTCAAGCGCAACATCTTTGGGTAAGTTTTCACCCATGCCAATTGCATTGGTTGGGCCATAGCCTAAGGTTAAACGAGCAAGTGGAAAAATACCTTTAAACATTATTGGTGCAAGTATTTTTGTGCGTCCTTTTAAGCCTTTGATATGACCACTTGAGCCAGACACCGCAACAACTTTGGCCACTTTATGATGGTTGGCATTAACCCCCATAAGCTGACCACCCGCACTATGACCGAGTAAATAGACCTGTTGAGCATGGGTTTTATTTAACAGCACATCTATCGCGGCAGGAATATCTAATTCACCCCATTGAACGATACTGGCTGTTGAGTCCTTGAGTTGACCGTGTAGTGATTCGCCAATGCCTCTAAAATCGAATACCATGACATCAAAACCTTGTTCGCTCAACCATGTCGCAAAGCTATGATAAAACTGTTTGGTAATACCTGTAGCTGGGCAGATTAAAACTGGTAAATTTTGCTTTTCTTTGTTGGTATGTGCATAAAAACGTGCAGCCAATTGATAGCCATCTTTACATACAATAGGAAGTGCTTCAAATTCAGACATGATGAAGGTATTTATAAAAAACAAGTCATGATTTAATTTACACGAGTTCTAAAAAGAAACTTGCTAAAAGAGTGACTTTAAAGTCAGTTGGAAGACCATAAAGTAAAATAAGGAAAATTAAATGGATCATTTATTAATACCAGTTTCAGTGCAATGCGCCATTGTATTTAGTGGGCTGTTTTTATGGGTAGGCATGCTTACTGGTGTATGGAAGTATTGGCAAATCCGTCATTCGATACAGGCTAGAGCGCACTATTATGTAGATATCGCGCATCGTAGTAGTTTGTTATATGCACCTGCGTCGCTTATTTTGGCTGTGTTGGCCTATTTTTCGCAGTTCCCTGAGTGGGTGAATTTGCTATGCGTTTGGGTTAATTTAGTTTTTTTTAGTTTCTCTATTTTAAGTTACATCTTACACGGGGTTTTACAGGACACCACAAATCAATTTAAAACGCCTCATCGTTTAGGCTCAAAATGGACTGTGCCGACTTGGTGCATGAGTTTGGCTATGTTATTGCTGGTGATAGGGGAATTGGGGGCAACTTTATTATTAATTTTAGGTACGCTTATGCGCTTTCTCAGCTGAACTTATGTGTTTAAAGGGGATGGTGGGAATGAAATATTTTAGGGAAAGATATTGTTTTTATTATTTGTATATTTTGATTGAAGATGGATGACGGAGTCATCCACCTTTCAATCTTTGAAATATTGAGAAGAAGTATTACGACGGTATTTTTGGTCTACAACAGCCCAAACAAAAAAAGCACACGAGACGATAATTGCATACATGAAATATTCTGGCTTTAAGTTGCCATGAATCATCCCTTGTATTAATAACGTCAACATGAGGGCAAAAGTTGTGCTGACAAACGTCACCATGTTCTTATTTGCCTTTAGAGCGTTAATGAAGAATTGCTTGTTGAAATGTATAGATAACATCTCCATCCCTCCTTTTTTGTTGTTGGTACTAAAACCTTAATGTTTTAGTCTGGATTTCAATTACAGTTTTACTGTGATTTTGAGTGTATTTCAAGCACTAATGTCATTATTTTGTCATATTGACATGTTAAGTCATGAAATTTGTGTATGTGGTGGAATTGTTTAAATATCCAACAGTGTTTAGCACATGCATTTAAAAAAAATAAGTACTTTAACGAAGTTGAATATTTCCAAAGACCTGCAGTTTTGCATGGTTTAAAACAGTGCAAAATAGCGGGGTTATAGCTTAATAAAGCAAAATATGGACCAGTTTTGTAGGTCGTAGATTGAATGGATTAAGAGATCGCTTAAACTTGAAATAATATTCAAAATGAAGAAAGTCAGGCAGTGTATCAAAGTTAAAAATAAATAAGTACGTGTTTTTGTTCGGCTTATGTTGTACTAAAGTGTCGTTATTCGTGGTGTTTCGTTATCAATAAGTTTGGTTTGATGCATTAGTCAGTTGGTGCATCACAGCATGAAGCATAGAAATGATGCTAGATAAGCCTGAGTCAAAGATAACATTGCAGAAGTGTATGGGAAGACGAATAAAAGCATATTTGGATAAAATATGACATTTATAGGTCATTGTTAAAATCTAATTTTGGGTAAAAATTTGATTTTATTCCATTAAAGTAAGAAAGCTTAGTTTTTTACTTTATCAATCACAAATGCAATGATAAGAACAATGACTGATGGGATTAGCCATGCAAGATTCTGTTCATTTAAAGGTAGATTTTGTAGAAAAGCAGGTAGTTGTTCTGAGAAGCCAGCAACTTTAATACCATCAACAATACCAAATAAGAATGCTACGCCAGTTACAGGAGCAATAATTCGAGAAGGATTGTTGAAAAATTTACCACAGAAACTTAATAAAATAACGGCAATTGCAGGTGGGTAAATTGCACTTAATACTGGTACAGACACCGCAATTAACTTAGTTAAACCTAAGTTTGAAATGACTAATGAAAAGCCAATCAAAATTAATACAAATACTTTATATGGAATTTTAGTTAATTCTGAAAAGTATTCAGCACATGCACAAGTTAGGCCAATAGCAGTTACCATACATGCAATAAAGATCATTGCAGAAAGGAAATAAGCACCCATATCACCAAAAGCGTGTTGAACGTATGCATGCAGGATCACTGCACCATTTGTTGCATTTGGAGCGATATCATGGCTACTCATGCCTAATTTAAATAAGCTAATGTAGACGAGTGTTAGACCAATACCTGAGATAATGCTAGCAATAACGGCATATTTGGTAATCAGTTTGCTATCCGACACACCGCGTGATGTGATGGCTTTAACAATTACAATACCAAAAACTAAAGCACCTAAAGTGTCCATGGTTAAATAACCATTCACAATCCCTTCAGATACAGGGCTTGCTACATAGTTACCTACCGCAGGCGGGATGATGCCAGCTGGAATAAAGAATGCAGAAACACCTAAAACCACTAAACCTAAAATTTTAAGCGGTGAAAGGAAATAGCCCACAGTGTCCAAAATTTTATTTGGATACAAAGAAACAATGGTCACTAAAGCAAAATAAATGATGCTATAAATCATCAAAGTATTTGAAGAGTTGCCAAAGTAAGCGGAGAAACCAATTTCATAAGAAACAGTTGCAGTACGTGGTGTTGCAAATAAAGGCCCTACTGCTAAGTAACAAACAACAGTCAGTAAAATACTGGCTGCTTTACCTAGGGGAGAACTTAAAATTTGAATCGAACCATTTACACGAGATAAAGCAATAATAGTGATTACAGGTAGGCCAACGGCTGTGATTAAAAAACCAAAAGCGGCTAACCATACATGTTCACCGGCTTGCTGTGCCACAATCGGTGGAAAGATAATGTTACCAGCGCCAATAAATAGGGCAAAGGTCATAAAACCTAAGGCAACAATATCTCTAGTACGGAGATTTGTCATAAGTAAAAGGGAGATGGGCTAGCCAATAGAAGTCGGTAATTTTAAAGCAGGTAAAATTTGATTTGCAAAATATTTTATTTTATTGATGAATATTTTTTATAATATCCAATATTAATATATTGAAAGATCAAATGTTGTTTAATTTATCCGTTTGATTGCGTGAAATATATTTAAAAATAAGAGAAATTAAGCAGACTTGAATATTGTTTAAAAAAAATTAATGCCCTATGTATTTTTTGTTTATAAAACAGGCAATTTTAGCGTTACTTGCTATGGATTGACAGTTCAAAACCATGTATTAAAAACAAAATGCTGTAAAAAGGTCTATACTCTATTGTATCGAATTTGAGGATGATGTAATGAAAGCTTCCAGTATCACGATTAAAACCGAGCAGGATTTAGAAAAATTACGTATTTCAGGACGTTTAGCTGCGCAAGTTTTAGCAATGATTGGGGAGCATGTGAAGCCAGGCGTAACAACAGAGTATTTAGATGACCTGTGTAACGATTTCATTGTAAATACTTTAAAGGTTATTCCTGCCAATGTTGGCTATTATGGCTATACCAAAACAACCTGTATTTCTCCAAATGAAATGGTGTGTCATGGTATTCCATCTGCTGAAACGATCTTAAAAGACGGCGATATTATTAATATTGATGTTGCGATTATTAAAGATGGCTATTTTGGTGACACCAGCCGAATGTACTATGTAGGTCAAATTAAACCTGAAGCAAAACGCTTGGTCGAAACGACATACGAAGCGATGGTTGCTGGTATTCATGCTGTTAAAGCTGGTGCAACATTGGGCGACGTAGGTTATGCCATTCAATCTGTTGCACACCGTGAAGGTTATTCTGTGGTGCGTGAGTATTGCGGTCATGGTATTGGTAAGGTTTACCATGAGCAACCAAGTGTGTTGCATTATGGTCAGCAAGGCCAAGGTGTAGTGCTTAAAACAGGTATGGTGTTTACGATTGAACCTATGATTAATGCCGGTAAAGCCAGAACCAAAGAGCTTAAAGATGGCTGGGGTGTGGTGACGGCAGATAAATCATTGTCTGCACAGTGGGAACACATGGTTGCAGTAACTGATGATGGATTTGAATTGTTGTCTCCATGGCCTGAAGGTTATGGAACATATCCAGAAATCTAAGTATCTCATAGGCTTAACAATAGTGGCAGTTATGTATAAATTTTAGACTTTGGTCTAAAATTTATACTGAAATACTACTTTAATAGATATTAGCGATAAATCTTTTTTAAAAATTAATTTAAAAACAAAGAGATCAGTTTTGTTCCAAGTCTTTTTTAGTGTTAAAAAGGATTTATTGTTGTGTGTATTTTGGTCTATTATTGTTTTAAGAAATTAGCTGTAGTTTCTGATTTCAAGCTTACCCTACACATAGGGTAAGCTTTTTTTTTGCGCTGAACTTTATCAATGCTTGCTACAAAGTAAATAAAGTACCCGAGTAATTTATTCATATATAGCGATGATTAGTGTTTGCTAAGTTGAGCAACTAAATAATCAATAAATACACGTACAGCTGGTAATAAGCCCCTACGTGAAGGGTAAACTACATGAAATGTACCGTGTGGCGCTTTCCAAGTAGGCAGTACTCGTACCAATGCACCCGAGTTTAAATGTGTTTTTACAACACTGTCAGGCAATAAAGCAATACCACAATCTTGTCGAGCAAGCTCGGCCAACATACTGAGATCTGAGCCTAATACTGTCGGATTAACCCGAATTTTAATTTGTTGGTTTTCTTCATTGTGGAGCACAATATTTTGATCCAAATGCTCATCTGACATACTTAAAATATGATGTTGTGATAATTCGCTTGGGTGTTTTAAGTTGCCGTGTTCATTTAAATAAGCTTGGCTGGCAAAGAGATGTTGCTCAATGGTTTCAAATTTGCGTAAGACCAAGTTGGGATCATCGTCTAAGTTATCTCGTACGCGTAAGGCCAAATCAAAACCTTCATTAATAATATCCACCCGACGGTTTGTCACAATCATTTGAACTTTAATTTCAGGATATTTTTTTAAAAACTTAGGCAATATGCGCGCGATTTCATTTTGTGCAATGGAAACTGGGGTACTTAACTTAATGACACCACGTGGTTCTGTACTTAAATGATCAACTAGGTCATGGGCAGCTTGTGCTGCATTCATCATGACTTGGGCATGACGATATATGTTCATGCCAATATCAGTCACTGCAAAATGCCGTGAGCTACGTTGAATCAGTCGAACCCCTAAGCGTTCTTCAAGGTTGTATACACGTCGACTGAGTTTAGATTTTGGAATATCTGTGGCACGTTCTGCTGCACTAAAACCGCCATGTTCGACCACTTGGGCAAAACAATAAAAATCATCCAAATCACTCAGCATTTATATATTTCCATTTATGCAACAATTTAGACTATTAAAAATGATCGTTGCAAAAAAAGTCAATTGCATTTTGGCAAAGTTTACAAAGAGCTTATCTCAGCTTTATTTCTTATGCTGTAAATATGTTGATTAGGTAAATAATGGATTAGACTAAGCATCATGCGCATGTAAAAACCGCCCAATTTCAGAGGCAAATTTTAGAGGTTCACTTAAGAGCGGTGTATGCCCGGATTTTTTAAAAATGACTTGTTGTGCTTGTGGTATGGTGTTTGCAATTTGCTGTTGACCTTCGGCTGGGTAGAGCTTTGATTCGGCACCAATAAAAAAAGTCACAGGGCACGTGAGTTGTGTCAGTGCTTCTCGGTAATCTTCTTTATGCTCAAGATAATTATGTATATACCAAGACAAATAATCTAAGCGTTGTATGGGTAATACGTGTGCTTGCAAGCGTGGATATTTCAGGGTTTGCTTAATTAAAAAGGGTGCAATTTTGCTACCAGCTTGTAAATCTATAAATGCTAACCAACTGTTTAATAGGTGTTGACGGTCTGCACTCTTTAAATCATGCATGGCTTTGGCATCAGGGTTTGCTTTAAGCACCTGTGAGATTTGCTGTAAAATTTCGATAAACTGTGTATGTTTTTCGCCAAATAACCCAAAAGGCCAACTTTGATCAGCGCTTATTTTGGGTGTTTGATCAATATGTAAATATTGCTGAATAGAGCGGTGGAATTGACCATATTGCATGCCATGCATGGCTGTTGTTGCACCCATAGAATAGGCAATTACTTTAAACTGAGGCAGATTAAGCTGTTGAAGCAATGCTTCAATATCTCGCCAATGACTACTAATGGCATCTAAATGAGGGATTTTGCATTGTTTAGAGCCACCAAAACCACGCCAATCTGGAATAATAAATTCAAATTTCTTGTGGTGTGGATATAAAAAAGGATGCCATTGCCAACATTGCATGCCTAAGCCTGATAACACCAACACAGGTTCACCTTGGCCATAGCGTCTTACAAACAGCTGTTCTCCATCTGGCATGTGATAATAGGGCATATTTTTTCCTTTTTATTTTATTTATCTTGGCACATTTGAATGGTACAAAGAGATCCTATAAGGTTTGCTTAATATTCATTCAACTTAAATCGTGTTTTTAGTGTTAGGTACACTATAGATGCCATGGCAGTCTAAGCCACTTTATTTAAACATCATGTTTTTTTTCTGTATCTGCTGTTGCATCAAAGGCTTTTAAAGCAGGAATTAAATCTTCCAGCCAACGAATCCAGCCTCGCTCTAAATCAATACCGAGCTGTAAAATCATCTTATGAATAAATAATTTACGGTCATGAGGCACTGTGTTTGGAAAATCCTTCGCAAAGATACTTTCGTATAATTTTAAATTTTCTTGATGTAACTGCAAGTGACGTTCTAATTCGGGCAACATGGTATTGCAACCAAATTGTGCTTCGGCACGTAAGCGTACCATAAGGTCTTCTCGCAATTGGCCTGGTGGGCTTTGTTTGACCATCCAGTCAGCCAACTCAGCACGACCAAGTAGTTCAACTTGATAGGTTTTTTTACGACTGTGGTCGTCATCTTCTAAAGTCGAGATCCAGCCTTTTTGCATCATGACATTTAATTCACGATATATCTGCTGATGGGTCGAATTCCAAAAGAATCCCATAGAACGGTCAAAGCGACGTGCCAAATTTATCCCCGTACTTGGTTTTTCAATCAGACTGGTTAGCAAAACATGAGCTAAAGACATAGTTGGGACCGCATTAAAATTTTTAACAACTTTATTATGCAACAAGTTGCATAAAAAACAAATCTCGAATATAAATATATGCAATAAGTTGCATAAACCACAGATTCGGGCAGCTAACTACATGCTCAATCTGGAGTTTAAATAAAAATAGCCAGCACAAATAAGCACGCTAAGGAGAGATTATGTCTAACTACCCACATTTATTGGCACCATTGGATTTGGGCTTTACTACATTAAAAAACCGAGTCCTCATGGGATCTATGCATGTTGGTTTGGAGGAAGCCCCAGGTGGCTATGAGCGTATGGCTGCATTTTATGCAGAACGTGCACAAGGTGGTGTTGGGTTGATTGTCACTGGTGGTATTGCACCCAATGAAGCAGGTCTAACTTTTGCTGGTGGAAATAAGCTCGATAGCAAAGAAGAAGCAGATAAGCATAAAGTTGTAACTCAAGCCGTTCATGAGGCTGGTGGTAAAATTGCTTTACAAATATTACATACAGGCCGTTATTCATATCAGGCAGACAATGTTGCGCCATCGGCTATTCAAGCCCCAATCAATCCAGTAAAACCACATGCGCTTAGTTCTGCGGAAGTTAGTCAAACGATTGCGGACTTTGTAAACTGCGCGAGCCTTGCACAATATGCTGGCTATGACGGCGTAGAGATTATGGGCTCTGAGGGGTATTTGATTAACGAATTTATTGCTAAACGTACCAACCATCGTGATGATGAATGGGGTGGTAGCTATGAAAACCGTATTCGTTTTCCTTTAGAAATTGTACGCCGTACACGTGAAGCGGTTGGTGAAAACTTTATCATCATCTATCGTTTATCAATGCTGGATTTGGTTGAGGGTGGCTCGACATTTGAAGAAGTTGTGCAACTGGCTAAAGCAATCGAGCAAGCTGGCGCGACGATTATTAACACAGGCATTGGTTGGCATGAGGCTCGCATTCCTACAATTGCCACCAAAGTACCACGCGCTGCTTTTACTTGGGTCACTGAAAAATTAAAAGGCCAAGTCAAAGTCCCATTAATAACGTCTAACCGTATTAATACCCCAGAAATGGCTGAGCATGTATTGGCTTCTGGTCATGCAGATATGATTTCTATGGCACGTCCAATGTTGGCAGATGCATTTTTTGTAGAAAAAGCATCTGAGGGTCGTAGTGATGAAATCAATACCTGTATTGGTTGTAACCAAGCCTGCCTAGATCATATTTTCTCAATGAAAATTGCATCGTGTTTAGTGAATCCACGTGCATGCCATGAAACAGAATTGCTGTTTAAGTCGACTTCACAAGTGAAAAAGCTTGCCGTCGTTGGTGCAGGCCCTGCTGGTTTAAGCTTTGCAACCTATGCGGCAGAACGAGGTCATCAAGTAACCGTATTTGAGGCGGCGAATCAAATTGGTGGTCAGTTTAATATTGCTAAAACCATTCCAGGTAAAGAAGAGTTTTACGAAACACTACGTTATTTCAAACGTAAAATTGAACTCGCACCCAACATAGAATTAAAACTTAATCACAAAGCGACATTTGAAGAGCTTGAAGCAGGTGATTTTGATGACATCGTAATTGCTACGGGGGTTACACCACGTGAACTGCAGATTGATGGTATTGAGCATGCAAAAGTACTGAGTTATTTAGATGTATTAAAAGACCGTAAAGCTGTAGGACAACGCGTTGCAATTATTGGTGCAGGTGGTATTGGTTTTGATACGGCTGAATTTTTAAGTCATGAAGGGGAAAGCGGTAGCCTTAACCCAGAAAAATTTTACGATGAGTGGGGTATTGATACGACCTATGCGCATGTAGGTGGTTTAAAAGCACCGCAAGTAGAGCAACCTAAACGTGAAATTTACCTATTACAACGTAAGGCAAGTTCAGTGGGCGGCGGTCTAGGTAAAACGACCGGCTGGATTCATCGTACAGGCTTAAAGCACCGCAATGTAAAAATGATCGGTGGCGCAAGCTATGAAAAAATTGATGATCAAGGA
Organism: Acinetobacter sp. WCHAc060006; assembly: GCF_004209135.1. Classification (NCBI taxonomy): domain Bacteria; kingdom Pseudomonadati; phylum Pseudomonadota; class Gammaproteobacteria; order Moraxellales; family Moraxellaceae; genus Acinetobacter; species Acinetobacter sp. WCHAc060006. Next base: position 117,848 of record NZ_SGSS01000004.1, read on the forward strand.
TTACATATTGTAGTCAATGATCAGCCTGCTGTACTTGATGTTGACAATGTCATTATTTGTGCAGGTCAAGAGCCTTTTACAGCAATGTATGAGCAATTAAAAACTGCGGGTAAATCTGTACATTTAATTGGTGGTGCGAAAGAAGCAGGAGAGCTAGATGCTAAACGTGCAATTCGTCAAGGTGCTGACTTGGCAGCGGTGATTTAATCAACCTCATACTAAACCATGATGACTATATTCAAGTAGATGTGCAGTTGTGGGACGTCCTCTCCCTTTGGGGGAGGATTGAGGAGAGGGAAATGATTCATCAACAAAAAAAGGACACAAAAATGGCCATTGAAACAACAAAAAAATCTGTTGCACGTTGGCACGAAATGCTCGACACACGGGATATGAATATTTTAAATGAACTCTTGGCAGACGATGTAGTGTTTCGTTCACCTGTCGCGTTTAACCCATATCCGGGTAAGCCTGTGGTGACTTTTATTTTGACCAATGTGATTCAAATTTTTGAAAATTTCACTTATCACCGTGAGTTTTACTCAGAAGATGGTTTAAATGTGGTGCTTGAGTTTTCTGCCAATGTTGGCGAGAAAAAATTAAAAGGGATCGACATGATTCAGTTTAATGAACAAGGACAGATGATTGATTTTGAAGTCATGCTCCGTCCGAAAAGTGGATTGGAAGCTTTGGCTGCACAAATGGGTGAGCGCATTGCGCAATATAAGCCTTAAATCTACTGATTTTTAAATACTCATCTCAGAATAATAAAAAGCATGATGGGTATCGTCATGCTTTTTGCTTATGTGGCTTTAGTAAACAAATATTGCTAGCGAGATACGGTCTTGTAGATGCATTTTTTTAATGGGCATTGTTTGCCAAAGTGAAAAGATTGAAATGATTTGCTGTAATTCGAAGCGAGGTGAAGGTCGGGTCAATGAATAATTTAATTCATAAAGGGCGTCAGGCCCTTTTAAACTTTGTAGATCATGCAATTGGTGCAGAATTACCGCAACTTTATTATCATCCTGCAGGGCAAATGAAGCATGTGTTGCCGAAGTTAAAGCAACTACATGAAAAATATCGTCCTACGCCTTGGCTGTCGAATACCCACGCACATTTACTATATTTTGATGTCATTAAAAAGCGTCAAGTGAAGCTTAAATATGATGCCATAGAGTAGCTGACAATGGCTGATGGTGGAATCACAGCCATTGCATGGTTGGGCTTAGATTTGCCTGCAGATGTACCAACCGTGGTGCTCATGCATACGATTACGGGAACGCCTGAAAGTATGCGAGAAGTGGTGAGAGATCTTAATCTATATACTGGTTGGCGAATTGCACTGTGTTTAAGGCGCGGTCATGCCAATTTACCGATGCCTGTTGCCAAAATAAACTTATTTGGTTCAACAGATGACTTACGTGAACAGATTGCCTTTATTCAGCAGAAATTTCCAGAATCGAATTTGTTTGGCGTAGGTTCATCTGCAGGAACTGGATTATTGGTTCGCTATTTAGGCGAACAAGGGGAGGAAACACCATTTAAAGCTGCATTTGCTTTATGTCCGGGCTATGACACTGAGCTTGGCTTTAAAAATGTTCATCCTTTTTACAGTAAAATGATGACCAAGAAGCTCTTTCAGAAGTTTGTAGAACCCTATTCTGCAACATGGTCAGCAACACCCTCTTTAATTGATGTATTGAAAAGTAAAAATCTGGCACAGTTTGAACGTGCATATTTTCAAATGGCGGGTTTTGCCGATTATGAAAGTTATGCCAAATCCACCAACCCAATTTATGTATTTGATAATGTCAAAATTCCATTGATGATTTTGAACGCAGAAGACGACCCTGTCTGCCACATTAAGAATTTAGAACCCTATAAGGCAGTGATTGAAAATATGCCGAATGTTGTGGTGGTGACCACCAAAAAAGGCAGTCACTGTGGTTATTATGAGGGTTTAGTCGACACCCATTCATGGGCAACCAAATTGATGGCTGATTTTTTAAAGTTATATGCGCGCTAAAACAAAATATAGCCTACTTTTAGTAGGCTATATTTTGTGAAGTTATTCAGCTTGTGCGCAACATGCAGTTGTTTGAGGTTTAAGCTTCATCTGTATCAATACTAAAATCAACGCTATAGCACTTAGGGTGGCGCCTGCATAAGACACTGCAGCATAGCTTAGGTTTAGATTTAGCACTGCGGCACCAGCAACAGCGCCCAAAGCATTTCCAAGATTAAATGCACCAATATTCACTGAAGAAGCGAGGCCTGGTGCATCGTGAGCGACTGTCATAACACGCATTTGTAAAGGTGGCACAACTGCAAAGGCGGCTGCTCCCCAAATAATTAATGCAATCGCCGCGCCAATGGTGGTTGTAGCTAAAATTGGAAATAACAGCATCATCAGCATCAGTAAGACTAAAAAGCCAATCAAGGTTTTATCTAAGGATTGATCTGCAAACTTACCACCGAAATGGTTACCGATTGAAAATCCGATCCCGATTAAAACCAACATGAAAGTGATAAGCTCAGGACTTGCGTGGGTAAAGACTTTTAAACTCGGTGCGATATAGGTATAGAGCGCGAACATAGCTCCAGCACTCATGACCGTGGTTAGCAGTGCTAAAACAACAGGCATGCGTGTTAATACTTTTAATTCTGCTCGCACATCAGGTTTTTCGGTTTGTTGCTGATGGGGTAGCGCTTTCCATAATGCTAACATGGTAATGATCCCCAGTAAGGTAATGGCCGCAAAAGACATACGCCAACCAATATTTTGACCCACCCAGGTTGCGAGGGGCACACCGCCAATATTAGCAATGGTCAAGCCCATAAACATCATAGCAACCGCACTGGCTTGTTTATCTTTCGGCACAACACTTGCTGCAACTACAGAACCTAAGCCAAAAAATGCACCATGATTTAAGCTGGTGACTAAGCGTGCAGCCATTAAACCGAGATAGTTAGGTGCGATCGTTGCCAAAATATTGCCGACCGTAAAGATTACCATCAATAAAATGAGGGCAGTACGTTTTGGAAAACGTGCTAACCATAATGTCATTAATGGAGCACCAATCATGACACCAACGGCATAGGCACTAATCAGTAAGCCCGCTTGAGGAATAGACACCGATAAATCTGCTGCGATTTCAGGCAAAAAACCCATGGGTGAAAATTCTGTTGTGCCAATTGCAAAAGCACCCACAGCTAAGGCAATTAATGGAAAATTGAATTTCATATTAAATATCCCAAACTGGAGCAAGTTCAGGTGGATTCACTTCACGTGAATTTCTGTCCAGTGTTGCAATGGCTTGCATCTGTGCTGGTGTTAAATGAATGTCTTGAGCTTTTAAATTACTGATTAAATGTTCAGGTTTGGTTGATGATGGAATAACGGCATAGCCTTTTTGTAATGCCCAAGCCAGCGCAATTTGAGCTGAAGTAGCTTGGTGTTCGGCTGCGATATTTAAAAGGATTGGATCTTGCAAAACTTTGCCATAGGCCAAAGTCATATAGGATGTGACATCTATATTGTTGGCTTGTAGATAATTAGCCAAGTTTTGATTTTGCAAATATGGACTCAGTTCAATTTGATTGGTTGCAATGTTTTCCAGCCCGATATGATCGATTGTTTGTTGAGTGAGCTCAATATTAAAATTGGATATACCAATATGCTCAGTCAATCCTTGTTTTTTCGCCTCAAGTAAATGTTCCATTAATTCAGGAATATCAACCCCCAGTGCAGGTGCTGGCCAATGAATAAGTGTGAGATTGACTGCATCAGTTCGCAATTTAATTAAACTTTCTTTTAAGCTGGGTATCAGTCTATCTGCAGCATAATTTTCAGTCCAAATTTTCGTGGTTAAGAAAATATCCGCGCTATTCACATGACTTTCATGGATTGCTTGCCCAACTTCTGCTTCATTGTTGTAAATCTGCGCCGTATCAATTGCTCGATATCCTGCATTTAGTGCATTTTTAATCGAGTCTATAACGGTTTGACCGCCTAGGCGGAATGTGCCAACACCCATTTGAGGAACAATCATCAGAAATTCTCTTTTTTTAAATTGTTGGTATTGTGCTGCCTATTTTAGTGAAGAAAAATGCATGAGTTTGGAATATATTATTGATTAAAAATCACGAATTCGAATATGCAATGAAATCAACTATTGAGGAGCTACAGGTTTTTACTGTTATTGTAGATAGTGGCTCTATTGTGAAAGCAGCAGAAAGGCTGGATCAAACAGCATCTGGCATAAGCCGTGCATTACAGCGTTTGGAATCTAAATTAAATGTAACACTGTTGGAACGAACAACCCGCAAAATTAAACTGACGCAAGAAGGGCAATTATTTTTAGCTAAAACCCGACGAATACTGAATGATTTGACCGAGGCGGAAGATTCCCTGCTGAAATTAGATGCCGACACTTCTGGTCTTGTACGAGTCGATTCAGCGATTTCTTTTATTCTGCATGTCATTGTGCCTTTAATTCCTGAATTTAATGCACGTTATCCGCATATACAGATTGAATTGGTGAATCATGATCAAGTGATTGACTTATTAGAGCATAAAGCGGATGTCGCGATTCGCTTTGGTAAATTAAACGACTCAAGTTTGCATGCAAAATTTATATATAAGAGTCGATTGTGTTTGGTGGCGAGTCCTGACTATCTTCAGCAGCATGGGCATCCGAAAAATGCGGAGGAGCTTTTAGCACATGCTTTACTTGGATTTAGTCAAATTACACACATGAATACGTGGCCGATCCAAGTCGGTGGAAAACCACTGACGATACGACCAAATATCAAGGCATCAAACGGTGAAACGATACGCGAGCTTGCAATTCATGGCATGGGTATCGCCTGTCTTTCGATTTTTATGTTAGAAAAAGATATTGCTGAAGGGCGCTTGGTACAACTTTTAGATGATCAAATCGAACCGCATGAACAGCTGATTCATGCCGTATATTATCAACAAGAGCATTTACCCAAACGTGTTCGTTTATTTATTGAGTATTTAGCTGAAAAACTACAAGAGCGATTGTGAGCAAAAGTAAGTCATTTGCTACAGATATATATTTATGTACAAGCAATAAAAAGCCCAGTCAAAACTGGGCTTTTTATTGAATTGTTTAGAGAATAAACAATTAGTTGTCTAAAGCTGGAGTTGCAGCGGCAATTGCAGCAGCGACAGCATCATCTTCAGATTGGCTTGCACTTGTGTTTTTAGGTGTAACAGCTTGTGTTGGCTTGTCTTCTGCACGTGGCGCTTCAGCTTTTTGAACTGGAGCTGGCGCTGGTTTTGGCGCCTCAGCAGCTGGTGCTACTTCACGACGAACTTCAGTAACGGTGTTAGGCGTTTCTTCACGAATAACTTCAGTATGTGGAGGCGTTGGTGGAATTTCTTGTTCGTCAGTTGCGTCTAACTTTTGAAATTCTGCTGGCGCTGCTTCAGATGCTGCAGTTTCAACGTGTTCTTGCTCATCTTCCTTTGGTGCTTCTTTTTTCACACATGCAGTTAAGAGTAGGCCAGCTGCAAGTGCACCACAGATCAAAAATTTTTTATTCATAATGCAAAAAATAGGGTGTGAAAGGGATGTTGTCATTATAACAGCAATTCACAAGATAGAAATCCTATGAACTTACACTAATTTTTTATCGGAAATGCTGATACAATAGCCAATTGTTTATTCTTCTAATAATTGATGCGGATTGACTTTGCTTTATAGGTACAGAGTAAAGTAAAATTGCGCAACATTGCAGGCCGATTTAGGCTCGATTGTACGAGAAACCCAATGACCCATTTTATTTTCGTTACTGGTGGTGTAGTTTCATCACTAGGTAAAGGTATTTCAGCTGCTTCTGTTGCTGCACTTTTAGAAGCTCGTGGTTTAAAAGTGACCATGGTAAAAATGGATCCATACATTAATGTCGATCCAGGGACAATGAGCCCATTCCAACATGGTGAAGTTTTCGTAACTGAAGACGGTGCTGAAACTGACTTAGACTTGGGTTACTACGAACGTTTCCTACGTCGTGCGAAAATGACCAAACTGAATAACTTCACTTCAGGTCGTGTTTACCAAGATGTTCTTAACAAAGAACGCCGTGGTGATTACCTAGGTGGTACAGTTCAAGTTATTCCACACATTACTGATAATATTAAAGAACGTGTACTTCGCGCAGGCGAAGGCTATGACGTTGCGATCGTTGAGATCGGCGGTACAGTAGGTGACATCGAATCTCTCCCATTCATGGAATCTGTACGTCAGTTAATGGTTGAGCTTGGTCATAAACGCACGATGCTTATGCACTTAACGTTACTCCCATACATTAAGTCAGCAGCAGAGTTAAAGACTAAACCGACACAACACTCTGTAAAAGAGTTGTTATCAATTGGTATTCAACCAGACATCTTAATTTGTCGTACTGAACACGATGTTGATGCAGATACAACACGCAAAATTGCACTGTTCACAAACGTAGAAGCACGTGCAGTTGTTGTATGTAAAGATGCACGCAGCATTTACCAAATTCCACGTACGTTCTATGAACAAAATGTTGATGATTTAATCTGTGAACGTTTTGGTTATAACGATCTTCCTGAAGCTGACTTAACAGATTGGGACAATGTGGTAGAAGCATTGCTTAACCCAGAATACACAGTACGTGTTGCTATGGTTGGTAAGTATGTTGAACTTCCAGATGCGTATAAATCTGTAAACGAAGCACTTTTACATGCGGGTATTCAAAACCGTGTGAAAGTTCAGATTGATTATGTCAATGCTGAAGAGCTTGAAAGCCAAGATGTCGCAGAAGTATTAAAAGATGCTGATGCAATCTTAGTGCCAGGTGGTTTTGGTGAGCGCGGTACTGAAGGTAAAATGCAAGCGATTAAATTCGCTCGTGAAAATGGCGTGCCATTCCTAGGTATTTGTTTGGGTATGCAGTTGGCTGTAATCGAATATGCGCGCAATGTTGCGGGTATTCCAGATGCAACTTCAACTGAATTTAACCGTTCTACTAAATCACCATTAATTGGCTTGATTACAGAATGGTTAGACGAACGTGGTGAAGTACAACAGCGTAATGCTGATTCTGATCTTGGTGGCACAATGCGTCTTGGTGCTCAAAAATCAGAGTTAGTTGCAGGTACTAAAACAGCTCAAGTGTATGGTTCTGAAGAAATCATCGAACGTCACCGTCACCGTTATGAAATGAACAACCGTTATATCCCAGTGCTTGAAGAAAAAGGCATGAAGATTTCTGGTTATTCACCAGTACAACGTTTAGTAGAAACTGTTGAAATTCCTGCACATCCTTGGTTTGTTGCGGTACAATTCCACCCAGAATTTACCAGCTCACCACGTGATGGTCACCCATTATTTGCTGGCTTTATTGATGCTGCTAAAAAACAGTATCAAAAAACCAAGTAATGGCATTGTAGGACTAAACTAGGAAGTTTAAATGTCACAATTAAAACCACAAGAAATTGTACGTTTAGGCGATATACAAATGGCAAATCATTTGCCATTTGTACTATTCGGCGGCATGAACGTACTTGAGTCAAAAGACCTTGCTTTTGAAATTGCTGAAACATACGTAGATATCTGTAAGCGTTTAGATATTCCATACGTATTTAAGGCAAGTTTTGATAAAGCAAACCGTTCAAGCTTAAATTCTTTCCGTGGCCCAGGCCTAGAGAAAGGCATCGAGTGGTTGGCTGACATTAAAAAACATTTCAATGTGCCTATCATCACTGATGTGCATGAGCCATACCAAGCAGCACCTGTTGCAGAGGTTGCAGACATTATCCAATTGCCGGCTTTCTTAAGCCGTCAAACGGATCTTGTTGAAGCAATGGCAAAAACAGATGCCATTATCAACATCAAAAAAGCTCAATTCCTTGCACCACATGAAATGCGTCATATCATGAATAAGTGCTTGGAAGCAGGTAACGATAAACTGATTCTATGTGAGCGCGGTTCTGCATTTGGCTACAACAACCTAGTTGTAGATATGCTGGGCTTTGACACGATGAAGCAGATGAACGTTCCAGTGTTCTTTGATGTAACACATGCGTTGCAAACGCCGGGTGGACGTGAATATTCTGCAGGCGGACGTCGCGCGCAGATTACGACCCTAGCACGTGCGGGTATGGCAACAGGATTGGCAGGCTTGTTCTTAGAAGGTCACCCAGATCCTGATAAAGCCAAATGTGATGGTCCGTGCGCATTGCGTATGTCTCAACTTGAGCCATTCTTAGCACAGTTAAAAGAGCTCGATACCTTGGTAAAAGGTTTTCAGAAGCTTGATACACACTAATAATTTTCAACATTGATGCGTCATTAATTGGCGCATCGTTTTATTAATCAACTGAGGAATTGTTCATGAGTCAAATCGTTGACATTCGTGCACGTGAAATCTTGGACTCTCGTGGTAACCCAACCATCGAAGCAGACGTTATCTTAGCATCTGGCGTAGTTGGCCGTGCATGTGCACCATCTGGTGCTTCAACTGGTTCTCGTGAAGCTTTAGAACTTCGTGACGGCGACAAAGCTCGTTACTTAGGTAAAGGCGTTAAAACTGCGGTTAACAACGTTAACACAGTAATTCGTGATGCATTGTTGGGTAAATCAGTATTCGAACAAAAAGACATTGATAACACAATGATCGCGCTTGACGGTACTGAAAACAAAGAAAAATTAGGCGCTAACGCAACTTTGGCAGTTTCTCTTGCTGCTGCGCGTGCTGCTGCTGACGAAAAGAAAATCCCACTTTTCCAATACATCGCAGACCTTCGTAATAACAGCATTTTAACAATGCCTGTTCCAATGATGAACATCCTAAACGGTGGTTCACATGCAGACAACAACGTAGACATTCAAGAATTTATGATTGAGCCAGTAGGCTTCACTTCATTCTCTGAAGCTTTACGTGCTGGTGCAGAAATTTTCCATTCTTTAAAATCAGTTTTAAAGAAACAAGGTTTAAATACTGCAGTGGGTGATGAGGGTGGTTTCGCACCTAACCTTCGTTCTAACGAAGAAGCAATTACAGTTATTCTAGAAGCGATTGAAAAAACTGGCTACAAAGCTGGTTCTGACATTATGCTTGCGCTTGACTGTGCATCTTCAGAATTCTACAAAGATGGTCAATACATCCTTGCAGGTGAAGGCAATAAAGCATTCACAAGCAACCAATTTGCTGACTACCTTGCAGGTTTTGCTAAACAATACCCAATCATCTCAATTGAAGATGGTTTGGACGAGTCTGATTGGGAAGGTTGGTCTTACCTAACTTCGATCCTTGGCGACAAAATCCAATTGGTTGGTGATGACTTGTTCGTTACGAATCCTAAGATTCTTCAACGTGGTATCAACGAAAAAGTTGGTAACTCAATTCTGATCAAGTACAACCAAATCGGTACATTGACTGAAACTTTAGATGCGATCTATCTTGCAAAAGCAAATGGTTACTCTACTGTAATTTCACACCGTTCTGGTGAAACTGAAGATTCTACAATTGCGGATCTTGCAGTTGGTACAGCAGCGGGCCAAATCAAAACTGGTTCACTTTGCCGTTCTGACCGTGTAGCAAAATATAACCAATTACTTCGTATTGAAGAATTGACTAAAGCTGCATATCGCGGTAAAGCTGAGTTCAAAGGTTTGAACTAAGCGCTCATGCTCTCTATGTTAAATGTATTCGACTCCAAAGCGAGTAAAGTACTATTGGGCCTTGCGATCATTTTGATCGCGGGGTTTCAGTATTTATACTGGTTTGGTGAAGGTGGTTATAAAGACCATCAAGAACTCACCCAAAAAATTCAGCAACAAGTTGAGCTGAATGATGAACTCAAAGAACGCAATCGTGTTTTGGCTGCAGAAGTCTTCGATTTAAAAAATGGTGTTGAAGCCATTGAAGAGCATGCACGCTTAGACTTGGGCTTGGTTAAGCCACACGAAACGTTTGTTCAAATGAGTACAATTAGTACTCAATATAAACCGATTTATATCGATCCAAATGAAAAAGTAGATTTACGTACCAATGAATCAGACGTCGCTGAGCTCCCGCCTACAGAACCTTAAGTTGTGGGCTGTTATACCTGCTGCGGGTTCGGGTAGTCGATTTTCTAAAACAGAATTAAAGCAATACCAAGTTATTCAAAATCAAACCGTATTAGAACATACTGTTCAGCGCTTAAATCAACTGCCTTTACAAGGTTATGTGCTGGCTGTAGGTGAGCAAGATGATTTTGTGCAGACACTTTCTTTTGCGCATGCCGAGCGCGCACACTTTTGTTTGGGTGGTGCTGAGCGAGTAAACTCGGTACTGAATGCCTTACAATATTTATCTACAATTGCCTCAGATGAAGACTGGGTGTTTGTACATGATGCAGCGCGTCCGTGTGTATCTGTTGCATGTTTGGACAAATTAGTGACAACTGCAATTGAGCAAAACAGTAGTGCAATTTTAGCTGTGCCTGTGCGTGATACACTCAAACATGTTGAGCAGGGCGTGCAGATTAATAAAACAGTTGATCGTGCAAATTTGTGGCAAGCCCAAACACCGCAAATTGCGCCATTGGGGTTATTAAAAAAAGCCATTGAGCAAGCATTGCAAGATCATGTGCAAATTACAGATGAAGCCAGTGCGCTTGAATATGTTGGTGTGGCAGTGAAAGTTGTACAGGGCCGTGCGGATAACATTAAAATTACCTATCCAGATGATTTAGAGTTGGCGAAGTTAATTTTGGCTTCACAGTCAGCGCTGAATACTTAATATCTTAAAATTATTTTAGCTGCAGCGGTATATTCGCTGTGGCTTTCACTTATAATTTCTGAATTCTACTTAACGCTTAATCCTAAAATGATCCCTTCACAGCAGTATCGTTTTTTGCGTCATTCCGCTCGAGATGGAATGAGCATAAAGCACGATTCTTCGCGTTGGGCTAAATTACATTTAGACCCGTGGTTATTATGTTTTTTAGTTCTAAATGCCATACTTGGATTGATGGTTGTCTATAGTGCAACTGCTGAAAATACTGGCATGGTACTACGTCAAGCAACAAGTTTTGCCGTTGGTTTTACTTTAATGTTTTTGTGTGCACAAGTGCCACCGAAAGTTTATCAAGCCATTAGTCCGTATTTTTATATTTTTGGCATAATTATGCTGATGCTAGTGTTTGTTATAGGTGAAACTCGGCTTGGTGCTAAACGTTGGATTACCATTCCTGGAATAGGTAGTATGCAACCCAGCGAAGTGATGAAATTTGCGATGCCGCTGATGATGGCATGGTATTTTTCCAATCGCGCATTTCCACCTAAATTTGTACATATCATCATCGCGCTGATTATTATGATGGTGCCTTTTGTGCTTGTGGCTTTACAGCCAGACTTAAATATTGGTCTGATTATCCCGGGTATTTTTATTTTATTTTTAAGTGGGATGTCTTGGAAATTAATTGTAGGGGCAATGGGGGCTTTGGCTATTGCCGCACCACTGCTGTGGATGTTTCTGCTACAGGAATATCAAAAGAAACGTATTTTAACGCTTTTTGACCCAGAATCAGACGCTTTAGGTGCGGGTTGGAATATTATCCAGTCTAAAATTGCGATTGGTTCAGGTGGTATGACAGGTAAGGGTTTTACTGAAGGGACGCAGTCACATTTAGGTTATTTGCCTGAACATCATACTGACTTTATTATGTCGACTTATGCAGAAGAGTTTGGCTTTATTGGTGTTTTCTTATTATTTAGTCTGTTTTTTGCCATTATTATTCGTTGCTTAATGATTGGGATGAACAGCTTTCATAATTTTGGGCGTTTATATGCCAGTGCAACAGGACTTACTTTCTTTTTCTTTGTATTTTTAAACTCTGGTATGGTGAGTGGTATTTTGCCTGTTACAGGTGACCCTTTACCACTCATGAGTTATGGTGGTACGGCTGTTATTGCAATGCTTGCGGGAATGGGGATTGTGATGTCGATTCACACGCATCGCTAAGCATTATTGTAAATGGAATGATAAAGCCGGACATTGTGTCCGGTTTTTTTATGTGTTGGAAGTGCTATAGCTGAATGTATGGAGAGATTCGTCAGTCCTTAAATCAAATTTTTCTGTGCAGATGCAAAAGCTAATCTAATGTCTTGGGTATAGAGATTTAAAACAGCTGTTCAGTAGCTATTTCTGCTGTTTAGGCTAAGGGGCATGTCCAGCCAGCGCTTATAAGCGCCAGTAAGATAATCTGTTGGTATCTATGCTGGCGCTGGGGAAGCGGATAAAATAACCAGTATGATGCTGGCTTTTGGGTTAGTTAAACAGCTGATTGATTTTTCTCGTTATTTCTTTGTTGTATATTCGATAGTCACTGATAGCATAGGGGCTGAACAGGGCATATTTGCAGCTGGTGCTGGAACCATTTTTTGTAGCAGCGGTGCGACAGTTTAGGATGGAAAAGACCTTTGCGTCAGCGGATTTAAGCTCAAATGAACTTAAGTAAATTTTTTCATTGGCAATATCCTGAGTGGTAATAGTATAGCCATTTTTTACTAGAACATTGCGGAGACTGGAAATCGTACGTTTGCTGCTGACAGTCAGCGCATCTTCATAGCCGAATGTTTTAATTAAGGTTGCAGTGTTCAGTTGCTCGGCATTTTTAAATAATTCTGGTGCTGCATTTTTTATAAAGAAGCCGAAGTCTTCTGTACTGATATCGGCCGTAATAGGCTTGAAAGTCAGGCGCACGCCATCACTCAACTTGTCGTATGCGACGCGCATTTGTATATCTGCACAGGAGCTGGAGTCGTTGGCACTACGCCGATGATCAGCACTAACTGTATTGCAGACTTTAATTTTTACTCGGTCTTGCGCTAGGCGACGGAATTGCGCGTCATAAATATGATGTACACTCCAGTAACGGTCTTGTTTTAACTGGTTAAAGAAAGGAGCATTGCTGATTAGCCCTTTGTTTAAATCCAATTCATTATAAGCCGAGAGTGGTACTGTCAGAGAAAAACTGTTCAGTTCTGGATTGAGTTGGATATGCTGAGTTTTAGGCCCGAAGCCACCCAGTACATTTTGGTAGAGGCTGCCGCGTTCCCCTGTAACTTGGCAACCAGATAGTCCGGCTGCCGCGGCAAGAAACAATAATGTTTTTTGCATATTTTGATTTTTTCTATATATAACAATTATTCGAAATTGAAGCTCACGTCAGAAGCAGTGTTTGGAGACGGGTGCTGGAAAATACGTTCGTTCTGATGGTCAAAGTAAACTTTCCAGCTATTTTTGATATTTTTACACTGGAATAAGCCGTAGTATTTTTGCAGATTCGGCGTAGATAGCACCTCAGAGCCTTTATAGGGAATTAGTGGTGATGGATGGCTTTTAATTTGAACAAATTCACCGCCATCACGTGCGCAATAGGTATTTGCGCGTTCCCACATAATAGTACCTGCACCGTAAGATACGTTATTCATGGTGATGGTGCGCGGATTTTTATACTTGGCTTGGAAAAACTCTTGCACCGTCGGATACTGTTCAAAATCCTTATCTGTTAGTTGCCCCAAGGTATTCCATTTATCAATGGCTTTTGACAGCCATCCTTTTTTTGTTTCTTCAGCAGATGCGCAAGTACTGGCAATAATGCATGCTACGGCTAAAAAGGTTTTAATTTTCATTATATAACTCCAATTCAGGTGCAGAGCATGCTAAAGGCCATGCAGCGGAGATGCAACTTTGCGGGTACTAAAATTTATAATTAAATGTTAGAAAATATTTAATTTTTAATAAAAATTTATAATGCTTTATTTTATTAATCTGAATTTAAAAATCAGAATTTTAAGACAAACATAAAAAAAGCCCTTCAATCAGGGCTTTTTTTAATCAGGCAAGGAACCAGGTATAGTATCCCCAGAGCATTAGTGGCCAAGCAATGTACGGACTAAATAACCATTTCCAAAACCAATGCTTTGGAACAAAGCCTACGCCATGAACAAAACCACCTGAAATGCCAATCATCACCATCATAAGGGCACGATGACTATATCCACCATTGTCATCCAGCATAGCTGCTGGATGAACAAGGAGGACTGCTGCCAAAGGAAAAGCCAAAAGGCAGGAAATTAGCATTGCAAATTTATTCGGCTTTTTTTCTACGACTGGTTTTTCTATAGCAACATCGGTCATGTGTTATTCCTCATCTAAATCTTGATGATGTTCAATGTACAGGGCACTAAGTACACCTGCAAAACATGCCATCAACACACCGAGAATCCAAGCAAAGTACCACATCATTTTTCTCCCATACATAGCTTTTAGTAAAGGCTATGTGAATTCTCTTGAATATGTTTCTTAGTAATCACGCCCCACATTTTGTAGTAACACCAAGTGGTATAACACAAGATGATTGGAACGAAGATGCAGGCAGCAACAGTCATAACAGTTAAAGTATTTTTACTTGATACGGCATCCCACATTGTAAGACTTACTGTTGGGTTGATGCTTGAAGGCATAAGGAACGGGAATAATGCAAATCCAGCAGTTAAGATTGCACCAATCACCGCTAAGCTTGAACCTAGGAAGCTCACACCTGCTTTATTTTTACCTGCTGCTAATACAACAATCAAGCCACCAAGTAGACCCATAATTGGAGCAATCATGGTAATTGGGTAAGTTGAGTAGTTGTTCATCCAACCTGGGTTAGCATTGGTAATCACTTCTTTTGCTAGTGGGTTTGCTACGCCATTAGTGTCAAATGGTTGCGCAAGTGTATAACCTTGAATACCGCCAAAGTATAGCCATGCGCCAGCAGCCAAGAAAGTCACTAAATATACAATACCCATGATTTGAGTTGCTTTCGCAGAGCGTTGACGTAAATCACCATCTGTACGGATCATGAGCCAAGCACCACCGTGCGCTGCTAGCATAGAAAGGCTGACTAAACCACAAACCAATGCAAATGGATTGAGTAGTGCAAAGAAGCTACCCGTGTAAGTAGAACGTACAGTTTCATCTAAAGTAAACGGCACACCTAAGAACATGTTGCCAAAAGCTACACCAAATACTAAAGCAGGTACGGCGCCACCAATACATAAGCCCCAGTCCCAAGATGTACGCCATTTTGTGTTCTCAAGTTTTGAGCGGTAGTCGAAGCCGACAGGTCGCAAAAATAGTGCAAAGAGAACCAGGAGCAGTGCCCAGTACATGCCTGAGAATGCAGTTGCATATACCATTGGCCAGGCAGCAAATAGTGCACCACCAGCCGTAATAAACCAAACTTGGTTGCCGTCCCAGTGCGGTGCAATCGTATTGATTGCAGCGCGACGTTCGTCATCTGTTTTACCTACAAATGGCATGAGTGCCATGGAACCCATATCGAAGCCATCGGTGAGGGCAAAGCCAATGAGTAGTACGCCTACAAGTACCCACCAAATGATTTTGAGCAGTTCATATTCGATCATGCTTTAGACTCCTCATTTGCTTTATTCGCCGCTTCAAGTTTTTCAAAGTGGTATTTACCAGTATGAAGTGAGCTTGGGCCAAGACGTGAGAATTTGATCATGAGATACATTTCGATAATCAAAAGTACGGTATAGAACGATGCAAGTGCGATGATAGATCCCCATACATCACCTGTACTTAAGCTAGAAGCTGAAAGGTGTGTTGGTAAAACTTCACCGATAGTCCAAGGTTGACGGCCAACTTCGGCAACATACCAACCAGTTTGCGCAGCAATCCAAGGAAGTGGTAAGCCAAACAAGGCAAATTTTAGTAACCAAGGTTTATTTTCTGCATTACGTTTTGCAACAGCAAAGGCAGCAAGAGCAAACAATAGAAGCATAAGGAAACCAGATGCAACCATTAAACGGAATGCCCAGAATAAGCTTGGTACGTGTGGAATTGTGTCTTTAGCAGCAGCTTTAATTTGTGCTTCAGATGCATCAACTACGTTTGGAGTGTATTTTTTCAAAAGTAAGCCATAGCCCAAGTCTTTTTGAGACTCAGCAAAAGCTGCTTTTAATTCTGCAGATTGGTCGCCTGCACGTAGTTTTTCAAGTTGTGAATAAGCCACCATACCATTACGAATACGTTCTTCGTGTTGGATGACTAAATCTTTAATGCCTGTCACTTCTTTTGTAGTTGAGCGTGTTGCGATAATCCCCATTACATACGGAATTTTAATAGCGTAGTCCGTAGTCATGGTTTCTTTATTTGGGATACCAAATAAAGTAAACGGTGCTGGCGCTGGGTGAGTATCCCACTCGGCCTCAATTGCAGCCAATTTAGTTTTTTGCACATCGCCAATTTCGTAACCAGATTCATCACCCAGTAAAATCACTGAAAGTGTAGAAGCTAAACCAAAGATGGCAGCAATGGCAAAAGAACGGCGCGCAAATGGCAAGTCACGTTTTTTCAACATGTAGTAGCTAGAAATAGCCAATACGAAAATTGCACCAGTAACATAGCCTGCAGATACAGTATGTACGAATTTCACCTGTGCAACAGGGTTGAAGATGAGTGCGCCAAAATCGACCATTTCCATACGCATGGTTTCATAGTTAAATGCTGAACCGACTGGGTTTTGCATCCAGCCGTTGGCCACTAAAATCCACAGTGCAGACATATTAGAGCCAAGTGCAACTAACCATGTAACAGCTAAGTGCTGTACTTTTGAGAGGCGATCCCAACCAAAGAAGAATAAACCAATAAATGTCGATTCAAGGAAGAACGCCATTAAGCCTTCGATTGCGAGTGGAGCACCAAAGATATCGCCCACGTAGTGTGAGTAATATGCCCAGTTTGTACCAAACTGAAATTCCATGGTTAAACCAGTAGTAACCCCTAGCGCGAAGTTAATACCGAATAATTTGCCCCAGAATTTAGTCATGTCTTTATAAATTTCTTTACCAGAAATCACATACGTGGTTTCCATAATGGCAAGAAGAAAAGCCATACCTAAAGTGAGTGGAACAAAAATAAAGTGATACATCGCGGTCATCGCAAATTGGAACCGCGAAAGATCGACCACGCTTTCAGAAATCATCAACGTGTCTCCTTGATTTGGGAAGGACTGCCAGCGATATGCTCGGCAACTTGATTGTCAAAATTTTTAGGAATCGTTGGTGCGTCAAACCAGATATGTTTAATAGTCAATAAAATCACCACTTTAATTATTAATATAATGGCGATTTCACGACTTACCTTTCGGTTGATATTTTTTGGAACTAAGCTCATGGTTAAGCCTGTTTTTAAAAACTATATTTACATTATTAAACAAAAAAAATATAAAATAAATAGGTGGAACAGTTAAAATAATAATATATTAAAAAAAATAATTATAAAACAAATAATTATTGATATTTTTATTTAAAAAATATACTAATTTTATGTTGTTTTAAAGTTGATCTATTTACTTGTGTTTAAATAAATTAATTCCGACTTTTTTACTTATAATTATATTTTAAATCCGAGTAAAACACTTGTATTTACTAAATATTACAAATGATAATTAATACCAATAAAACCAACTAAAATACTTATATTTAAAATGCAAAGTCTACAGCATGCTTATGCTGAGTGGGAAAGCGCAAAAAAATGATGAAAAAAAAGAACATGCAAGCATGTTCTTTTTTTTGCGAGGGGGGATGTTAGAAGTCGTAACGTAGACCTAAAGATAGGGCGATTGAGTTTTCGTCTGCTACACCGCTAATACCATTACCAAAACTGCGACCTTCTTTCCAAGGGTTGAGTTTAGAGTTCTTGTCGTTAATGACTGTTGCAAGGTTGCCATATACGCGAAGTGTACTGTCAAGTTTATGTTCAACACCGACTGCAACTAAGCTTGCATTTGCATCATTTGTATCTACATCACGGTAGAAATATTCACCGCGTACAGAGGTTTTAGGTGTAAGTTTATATTCACCCGCTAAACCAAACACTTGTACATCTGGATTTACTTTGTCATTGTCATGTTGAGACAATTGATACATTGCACCTAAGTTAAACTCTTCGGTAATTTTGTATGCACCAGCAAGGCGGAAAGCATCACGGCTTGCGCCATCGCTTACGTTTGCCGCATTTTTTTCATATTTTTCGTATGCAGCTGCAAAATCAATCGGGCCTTCTTTATATGTCAAAGCAAGATCATAAGCTTGGTCTTTCTTTTTGCCTTCGCCATTTGCATCTTTGGTTGACTCTGTGCCTGCATTCATTGATACAGCACCCAGCACATTAAAACCGCCACCAAATTTTGGTGATTTATATTCGATGGTGTTTTCGTTGCGCTCATCAAACTTTAAGTTGCCAACACGTGTGACGTTACGTACATCACCCACCATATCGCCAAAGAAGTTTACAGGGCTACGTGCAACTTTAAATGGGCTATCAAAACGGCCAACACGAACTTGACCATAATTCGCGCTTTTTACACCAACGAATGTGTCACGAGTTGAGAAATTCACGCCATTCGCATCTTTAGAGCCACTTGCAAAGTTAACTTCTTGCTCAATTTGAGCAAAAACATTTAAGTCGTCATTAATTTTTTGATCAACTTTAAAACCTAAGCGAGATGCATTAGAAGACAAGCCTACTTCGTTATAATCTTTACCATCATCAAGGTAGTCTAAAGAAACGTGTGCACGGCCATAGATTTTTACATCTGCTGCAGACGCCATCATAGGTGTTACAACAGTTGCCCCGATTGCTAATGCACATAGTGTTTTTTTCATTTGAAGCTCCAGAAGACTTTTCTAGTCATATCAATACGTTTTATCAGTAGCTTGGCTAAAAATAATTTCGCTATCTAATGGCGCTAAGTATTGATTACAAATAAGACAGTTCTATTAAGGAAATATTGCAAAGATATGAAATATGATTGGTGTATTCCTTGAGGAAAATTGTGTTTTTTATGGTTTAAGTATTTGTATTTATTTTATTAAATATAGTTGGTGGGATTGTTGCTGGCTTTTTTATTTTGCATATTGAAAAGCGCCATATATAAAAAATGGAGCCGAAGCTCCATTTTAAGATATTCAAAATATGACATTCATATTTCAAAGTGCTGCTTTAATCTTTTCAGCCAAGGCTTTAATTTTGTCCTGATCACCCATTTGTGCTGCATGTTTCCCTAGCTCATGTACAGAGCTAGGAATAAGGTGGAAGTGCACATGTGGCACTGTTTGACCAGCAGCTACGCCAGAAAGTTGCATTAAAACGATGCCTTCAACTTGAAGAGCTGTTTCAATCGCTTTGGCAACCTTCTGTACAATTTGAATTGTGTAGGCTGCTTCTTCTGGTGCGAGGTCAAGTAGGGTGACTGCAGGTGACTTTGGGATAACCAAAGTATGGCCCTCTGCTTGAGGCATAATATCCATAAATGCAAGAACACGTTCATCTTCATAAACTTTAATCGCAGGTAATTCACCGCGTAAAATTCTTGCAAAAATGTTTTGGTCATCATAAGCCATGACAGATTTCCTTAAGCTGTTTTTCAACTGTAATTATTTACAGTTCAATTCTTTCTGACGATCTTTGATCGCGTCAAGACGTTGTTGCTCTTTTTCTGAAAATTTTGGTTTGGTTGTATAGCAATTGTCATTACCATACTTTGCTTTAGCATCAGGGTCTTTAAAACAAAAGCCTTTTGATGCATAGATGACATCATGATCATTCTTGAGTTTTTGACATTCTTGCTCAGACGCCATAGCTACTGTAGATGCCCCTAATAGCGAAACAAAGCCAACCAATGCCGCAACTTTGAAATTGTTCATACGAGTTTCCTCTGTGTTTGTAACAATGTGTGTGATCACACCATCACAGTATTCGAATTAATTATGTATTTTCAATGGCGAGATCTTACTCAATTGTAATATTACTCCATGATTCGTACATTTTTGCGACAGTTGAAAAGTCACTATTTTCTTCAGCAGTGTCGCTGGCAACTTGAACTAAGTTTTGCGCAAGGGAAATGACAGGTGCAGAAAGTTTGGCTGTGCGAACTAAATCTACAGCAATTCCTGTATCTTTTGCTAATAATGGCAAGGCAAAGGTTAATGGGAAACTACGATTGAGTACCCGTTGCGGTAAAATGGTTTCTGTCGCATTACTTTTACCGCTTGATGCATTAATACAATCTAAAGCGGCGTGTAAATCTACGCCATGTGCTTTAAGCACAGTCAGGCCTTCAGAAGCGGCACACAAATTGACAGCCATGAGCATATTGTTGACTGCTTTTACAGCAAAACCTGCACCTGATTCACCCACATGTTGAATAAGCTTGCCGAGCACTTGGATAGCAGGCAAGGCTTGCTTAAATGCGTGTTGATCACCCCCAATCATAAAGGTGAGGCTTGCATTTTCTGCGCCTATTGTTTGCCCAGATACTGGAGCATCTAAGTAAAATGCATTCTGCTGTAGAAATAGTGGTGCTAAGCGCTTAGCTGAACTCGGTACACCACTGGTGCAATCCACCCAAATACTGCCTGCTCGGATATTAATGCCAGCAATTAAAGCTTCAATATCTGCACTGGTCGGTAAGCAGGAAAAAATAATGTCAGCTTGTACTGCTTGTTGTAGATCTACAGCAAGGGTGCCAAACTCATTTGCATGTTGTTTGGCTTTGTCAAAATTACGATTCCATACATAAACGGTATCAAAGTGCTTGGGTAAGTGTGCTGCCATGCGGTAGCCCATTGCGCCTAAACCAATGAATGCAACTGATTGAATCATAATAAAACCCTAATTTAATTTTTAATAACTGTCGATCTTTGTTCAAGCCATGTGGTTAATTTAGGCCAAAATTCATTTGCGCTTTTTTGGCTCGACATGAGGCCTAAGTGCCCACCGGGGATAAGAGTAAACGTGACATCTTGGCTACTTGTCAATTCACCTAAGGGCTGAGCTGCTGCTGCGGTAACAATCTGATCGCTAGAACCCGCGCCAATAAACAGGGGAGCGTGAATATCTTTTAATTTTATAATCTTATCTTTCAACTGAATAACACCGCCTTTTAGGGGGTTTTGTAGCCATAGATGCAAAACCATGTCCTGATTAATACCGCCAGGATAATCAATCATGTGGTTGAGAAAGTTGCCCATAGTGGCATGTTCATACAGTGCTTGAGGGTCTGCTAGATTAAACAAAAATTGTTTTTGACTGTAATACCAGCCCTTAGGATCTAATATTTTAAAGCCGACTGCATTTAGCAAACCAGGTGTATGAATCATTCTTTTAGGAATTTTACCGCTGTAAATCGTATTTTTGAGTGATTGACTACGTGAAATCAATTGATTGATATTTTGAAAGAGTCGACCAACGCGGCCAGAGGCATAGCTATCAATAGGGCTACCCATCACCATGAGGTTTTTGACACGGTTGGATGTGCTTAAGGCAGTGTATAGCGTGACAAAAATACCAGCCATACTCCAACCATGCAAAGAAATTTGTGGGCTGTTGGCATGTGTACAGATTTTGTCGACACAGTGAGGGATGGCATCATCAATAAATGATAAAAAATCGAGGAAACGATCTTGATAACTGAGCTTATTCCATTCAATTAAATAAACTTCAAAACCACTGTGTTGAAAGTGTTTGACTAGTGAACGATAAGGGTAAAGGTCGTAGATTGCCATATTGATGGCTAAGGGTGCGACAAAGACTAAGGGTTCTTGGTATTTACGGTTGGGTGATGCGTAATGGCGAACCTGACAAAATTTATATTCTTCAATGACCTCGTAAGGATTGGTTTGTGATAACACCAATGATTTTGCATTAAAAAAACGTGTAGAGAGGTGCTTTAGTTTTTTTTGCTGTGTTAAAAGGCTTTTTTTCAATGGGTTCATGGTGATTGTTGGCCTATATCCTTGTAGGTTTGATCGAAGTCTAAGCGATATTTGCTTATTATACCTTGACCTTAAATAGCTTAGGCGCTCAAAATATTGGCAATAATTAACAAAAGGCAGTCATTGGACTGAGTAATGCTAATGAACCAACAAGACGACATCGAATATCAACTAGATACCTTGGCTATTCGTACAGGTCACAATCGTACTTCTGAGGGAGAGCATAGTGAGCCGATCTTCTTAACTTCGTCTTTTGTGTGTGAAAGTGCAGCCGACGCTGCTGCAAAATTTTCAGGGCAAATTGAAGGCAATACCTATTCACGTTATACCAACCCAACAGTTCAAACATTTGAAAAGCGTCTAGCTGTTTTAGATGGTGCTGAAGCTGCTGTAGCAACGAGTTCTGGTATGGCGGGTGTGCATGCGGTGACATTAGCTTACTTGAAGGCGGGTGACCATGTTGTATGTTCACGTGCTGTGTTTGGTTCGATTATTTCATTGTTTGAAAAATATGTAATCAAGTTTGGTGTAGATGTCACTTTTGTTGATTTAGAAGATATAGATGCATGGAAACAAGCCATTCGTCCAAATACGCGTTTACTTTTCATTGAAACTCCATCTAACCCATTGGCTCAAGTGGGTGATCTGCAGGCAATTGCGGATATTGCACATGCACAAGGCGCTTTATTTGCAGTAGATAATACGTTCTGTACGCCAGTATTACAGCAACCACTTAAGTTTGGTGCAGACCTTGTTATTTATTCATCGACTAAATATATCGATGGTCAAGGTCGTGCTTTAGGTGGTGCGGTGGTCGGTAGTGCTAAACTGATGGAAGAAATTACCGGTGTGATTCGTACATTGGGTAATTCTATGAGTCCATTTAATGCATGGGTGTTCTTAAAAGGGTTAGAAACTTTAAGTTTACGTATGAAAGCACACTGTGCAAGCGCGCAAATTTTAGCTGAATGGTTAGATGCTCATCCAAAAGTTGAAAAAGTTTATTATGCAGGTTTGCCAAATCATGAAGGCCATGAACTTGCGAAGAAACAACAATCAGGTTTTGGTGGTGTAGTATCGTTTGTTGCTAAAGGTGAGCGTGAAGGCGCTTGGACTGTCATTGATAATACGCGTTTCTTATCAATTACCAGTAACTTGGGTGATGTAAAAACGACAATTACACATCCAGCAACTACTTCTCACGGTAGAATGTCGGCAGAAGCTAAACAAGCAGCAGGAATTAGTGAAGGTTTAATTCGAGTTTCTGTTGGTTTGGAAGATATTAATGATATCATTCGCGATATTTCTCGTGGTTTAGATTTAATTTAAGCCAATTAAAAAGTTTATTGTTCGGAGTATTTTATGAACATTAACATGTTGATGCAGCAAGCTCAGCGTATGCAAAAAGATATGGAAAGCAACGTTAAGAAGGCTAAAGAAGAGCTTGCACAAACGGAAGTTCATGCAGAAGCTGGTGGTGGTCTAGTTAAAGTGACTATGACTTGCCGTAATGTTGTTAAACGTATCGAAATTAATCCTGAATTACTTCAAGATGATGCAGATATGATTGAAGACCTTATTGCAGCGGCAATGAATGATGCTGCGCGTCAAGCTGAAGTCATCACTGAAGAAAAAATGAAATCTGCAAATTCAGGTATGGGTTTACCACCTGGTTTGTCTGGATTGTTCTAAGGAAGCGTCTTGCATGTTTAGTGGACGTTTTGATCAACTCGTTCAAGCATTACGCATTTTACCAAGTGTTGGGCCGAAATCGGCTCAACGCATGGCTTTGCATTTAATCATGAAAAATAAAGAAGGTGCTTTAGGTTTGGCGCATGCGTTAAATGAGGCAACCAGTTATATTCATGAGTGTGCAGTGTGTCATTCACTGACAGAAAATGAAGTTTGTGATATTTGTTTATCAAACGACCGTGATGAGCAACTGCTTTGTGTGGTTGAGTCTCCTGCTGACGTGATGGCAATTGAGCAAAGTGGTAGTTTTAAAGGTAAATATCATGTGCTCGGTGGTCATTTGTCGCCATTAGATGGTATCGGCCCTGAAGAAATTGGTATACCTTACTTAATTCAACGTCTATCGGATGGTCTGGTGACGGAGGTTATTTTGGCAACCAATGCGACGGTTGAAGGGCAAGCAACAGCACATTATTTAGTTGAAGCTGCTAAACATTTGCCAGTCAATATGACGCGTATAGCACAAGGTGTACCACAAGGTGGTGAGCTGGAGTATGTAGACAGTCATACACTCAGTCAGGCAGTACACAACCGAATGAGAATGAAATAAGTGGAGTAGATGCTACACTTATTTTAATCTATCTTAATAATACAAAAAAACGATAATAATTTATCTGAAAAAGCAATAAACTACCAATATATTTAAAAAAATATAACCAATATACAAAAATTAGTTATATAAATATCTTATATATCGGTTAAAATAGGCGAAAACAGTTTTTGCTATAGATTCCGCAGTCTTATGTATCAATTTATTCAACAACAGCAAGATTTACAAAAAGTGATTAACTTAATGGATTCGTATCCCATTTATGGATTAGATACTGAATTTATTAAGGTAGATACGCTGTGGCCGAAACTTGGTGTATTTCAAATCAATGTCAATGGTGAAGTGTTCTTATTAGATGGTGCTGCACTGGATTTGAGTGAATTTTGGATAAAGTTGTTTGGTGCAGAGCAAAACGTTTTTCATGCGTGTAGTGAAGATATTGATCTTATTTATCACTATGCCTCACATAAATCTTTAGACAATGTGTTTGATACTCAAGTTGGTATGTCATTTTTAGGTCATGGCTTACAAGTTAGTTATCAAAATGCATTAAAACTCATGTTAGATGTTGATATTGAAAAGGATCAAACCCGTTCAGATTGGCTTGCTCGTCCATTAAGCTTGGATCAATTAAAATATGCAGCCAATGATGTCGAATACATCATGTTGCTTTCTGAAAAAGTAAAAAATGAATTAGAGCAAAAGCAATTATTGGACTGTGTACTTGAAGATTGTCGTAATTTGACCTATGAAATTGGCGTAGAAACCCCTGTACACCAGTTGTACTCAGATGTTGGTAACTTCCGTAATAGTCGTAAACAACTGATGCAGCTACAGCAACTGGCTGTTTGGCGTGAGCAAATGGTGAAGGCCTTAAATCAGCCACGTAGTTTCATTTTAAAATCAGCCACTATGCAAGATTTGGTGGAGAAAAATCCGCGCAATCATTTCCAGCTAAGCAGTATTAAGGGAATCCGTCCAAACATTATACGCGAGCATGGGAAAACAATTTTAGACTTGCTCAAGTATTTGCCAGAGCAAGCGGAATGGCCATTGCGTATGGCACGTCCAATTCGTCATTCATCACAAGACATTAGTCAGCGTGTAGAATTGACAATTCAAAAAGTCGTGGATGAAACCACAGTGCCGAAAGAAGTATTGATGCGTAAAAAATGGCTGAATGCTTTATATCAACACGTGGTATTTCGTAATGATGAGCAAGATTTACCTAATTATTTATTAGGCTGGCGCTATGACATACTCACCAAACCTTTGATTGAAGTATTGCGTGCAGATGAAACTTATTTGTCGACACAAATGAAAGTGAGTGATTAATTGCGCCGAATTGATTAAAGATTTGGCAATTGTACAAATTCACGACTGATGCGTTAATAAACATTAATGTATCAGTCTTTTTTTTGATGTATCCTTTGCCTTGCATTTTAGGAGTGTTGTTTCAAATTATGTTCTGTTCAATTTACAAATCGAGCAAAAAAGACGAAATGTATATTTACATTGCTCGTCAGGAAATCAAAGAAAACCAAGAGCCAGCAAATCCGCTCGAAGTTTTGCCTGAAGCAGTGCGTACCGCATTTGGCCGTGCAACTTTTGTTATGGATTTGGAGTTGAGTGAATCACGTAAATTGGCACGTGTAAATGTGCTTCATGTGATGGATTCAATTGTTACGAAAGGGTTTTTCCTACAAATGCCTCCAGAAGGCTTAATTGACCCTAATGCAGTTGCGCCAGAAGGCCTACGCGGTGCTTAATTAAAATTCAGGAGTTGTGAAATGGATAGTTTATGGGCTGTATTAGACTCAATTCCTGAAGATAGCATAGCTGTCACGGTATATTTGCTCGGTAGCTTTATTGCGCTACTGTGCTGGTATGGCGTGGCGAAACGCTTGCCGAAGCTCTTGGGTGGCATGACATGGATTATCATGTTTGCCATTCTATTGACGCCAACGGTATCTGAAGGAAACAATGCCTCGATTGCGCCAGCAATTTTTGGTTTGCTTTTTGGTGTGTTAACCAAAGACCAAGCTTTAGTGTGGGCAAATTTATCGCTTATTCTCTTTGTATTGGGTATTTGTATGGTACTTGGCTACTTATGGTCAAAATATACCGCCAACAAAGCCTCAAATGTTGTTCACAATAAAACTTCACCGCTTTAAAGTAAAAAAATAAAGGTTATGACATGTCTGTTGAAAATCAGCAATTTAATGGCACGGCTCAATATATCGCTACGGATAGCTTAAAACTTGCAGTGAAAGCTGCGCGTTCTCTTCAAAAACCATTGCTTGTAAAAGGCGAGCCTGGCACAGGTAAAACGCTACTCGCAGAACAGGTTGCTGAAAGTTTAGGTCTTAAGCTGATCACATGGCATATCAAATCAACCACAAAGGCACAGCAAGGCTTGTATGAGTATGATGCTGTTTCACGTTTACGTGATAGTCAGTTGGGCGATGACCGTGTGTACGATATTAAAAACTATATTAAGCCAGGTAAATTGTGGGAAGCATTTACCAGTGAAGAGCGCTGTGTTTTATTGATTGATGAAATTGATAAAGCAGACATCGAGTTTCCGAATGACTTATTACATGAACTCGATAAAATGTCGTTTTATGTCTATGAAACGGGTGAAACCATTACAGCGACCCAACGTCCGATCGTAATCATTACTTCAAATAATGAAAAAGAACTACCAGATGCATTCTTGCGTCGTTGTTTCTTTCATTATATTGAATTCCCAGATGAAACCACGATGCGTGAAATTATCGATGTACACTTCGAAAATATTTCTGCAACATTGGTCAATGAAGCTTTACAGGTATTCTTTAAATTACGTCAAATTCCGGGCTTAAAGAAACCACCTTCAACCTCTGAATTGATTGATTGGTTGAGCTTGTTGATGGCAGATGATATGCCTGAAGATATTTTGCGAAATACAGATAAATCAAAATCAATACCGCCACTTTATGGGGCGCTGATTAAAAATGAGCAAGATGTACAGTTGCTAGAACGTTTGGCATTTATGTCACGTCGTTAAGCGATGAAATAAAAAACAAAAGCTGGAATGTCCAGCTTTTGTTTTTTAATAGATGACTGATGAGAAGCCTGTTGTATTGTTTAAAATATGCTGAATGGTGAGTTACAGCTTGCCACTTTACTTATAAAAGTGATTTTGAATAATATTGAAGAAAAGGCTACCGTTCAAAAGATATGTACTTCACAAAATTGACCCAAAAGAGCTTGGGTGTGATTGTATGATCTGTTTAGATTCACTATAAATTTAATGGATTTTATTCGCCTATGTTTGTGCGATTGTTTTATACCCTTCGAAAATACGGCGTTCCTGTTTCTACACGTGAGCTGATTGATCTAAATGAAGCTGTGGCAGAAGGTTTGGTATTTGCAGACCAAGATGAGTTCTATCAGCTTGCAAAAACTGTCATGGTGAAAGACGAACGCTTCTTTGATAAATTTGACCGTGCAATGAAAGACTATTTTGATGGTATATCGACCTTTGATTTAGATGAATTGCTCAATCAGGTGCACAAATTACCCAAAGAATGGTTTGATTTGGAGTTGCTTGAAAAGCACCTCACACCAGAACAACGTGAAGAACTCAAAAAAGCAGGTTCGCTCGAAGAACTGATGAAAATGTTGGAAGAACGCTTGCGTGAACAACATAAAAAGCATCAGGGCGGTAATAAGATGATTGGTACGGGAGGCACATCACCTTTTGGTGCTTTTGGTGATCATCCTGAAGGTGTACGCATTGGTGGTCCTGGGCGAAAACGTTCCGCGGTTAAAGTGTGGGAGCAACGCCAATACCGTAATTTGGATGATGACCAAATTTTAGGTAGCCGTCAGATGCAAATGGCGCTGCGCCGTTTACGTAAATTTGCCCGTCAAGGTGCTGCTGAAGAGCTCGATATTGATGGCACGATTCGTGAAACTGCCAAACAGGGTATTTTAGATGTGCAATTGGTGCCTGAGCGCCGTAACCGTATTAAAGTGCTGATGCTGTTTGATGTGGGTGGCTCGATGGATGCTCACATTGCCCAATGTGAAAAACTCTTTTCAGCAGCCAAAACCGAATTTAAAACCCTTGAATATTTTTATTTCCATAACTGTTTGTATGACTATGTTTGGAAAGACAATATCCGTCGTTCAAATACGCGTATGAATACATGGGATTTGTTTAATACCTATGGGCGTGACTATCGTGTGATTGTGGTTGGTGATGCCAGCATGGCGCCGTATGAGTTGAACTCTGCGGGTGGTTCAGTCGAATATATGAATGATGAAGCTGGTAATGTATGGTTGCACCGCCTGCGTAAGCATTTTGATAAAACGGCTTGGCTAAATCCAGAAGAAGATAATTATTGGCATTACACACAAACCATTGGTCAAATCAAACAAATCTTTGAGGATCACATGTATCCAATGACCTTAAAGGGTGTTGAGGATATGACTAAGTATTTAGCACGCTAGGTATAAGTTGGTCATTTGCTTGTAAGATGTTGCAAGTTTTGTGAACTACTTTGAATAATATATAGATTTTGACTTGTTGTGTTTGGTCGAAATTCGTTAGTATCAGGTCAGTATTTTTTCGCTCTTTATGCTCAGGGGTTTTTTATGAATCATCAAATTAATGGCATTGCCTTACCAAATGAAGAGGGCTTCTTTGGTAATTATGGTGGTCAGTTTATTCCACCTGATTTAAAGCAAGCGATGGATGATATTAATGTTGCTTATCAGGAGATCCGCCAAAATGCGGAATTTCAAGATGAATTAAAAGAGCTATTCGCTCACTATGTAGGTCGTCCGAGTCCGTTATTTCATGCAAAATGCTTGTCTGAGAAGTTAGGTGGTGCACAAATTTATTTGAAGCGTGAAGACCTCAACCATACAGGTGCACACAAAATTAACCATTGTTTAGGCGAAGCATTGCTTGCTAAATATATGGGTAAAACTAAAGTGATTGCAGAAACAGGCGCTGGCCAGCATGGTGTAGCACTTGCAACTGCATGTGCTCTTGTGGGTATTCCTTGCGAAATTCACATGGGGCAAGTAGATATTGAAAAAGAACATCCAAACGTGGTGAAAATGAAAATTTTAGGTGCAAACCTAATTTCAGTCACACGTGGTACTGCAACACTTAAAGATGCAGTGGACAGTGCTTTTGAAGAATATCTAAAAGATCCGAAAAACTTCATTTATGCAATTGGTTCTGTGGTTGGTCCGCATCCATTTCCAATGATGGTGCGTGATTTTCAGTCGATTATTGGTGAAGAAATTAAGGTTCAAACCAATGAGCGTTTTGGTGCAAATCCTGACTATGTGGTTGCATGTGTGGGTGGTGGTTCAAATGCAGTGGGTGCATTTACGGCATTCTTAAATGAGCCAAATGTAAAATTGGTGGGTGTGGAGCCCGCAGGCCATGGTCTAGATACAGACATGCACTCTGCTACTTTAACTTTAGGTAAGCCAAGTCAAATTCACGGTATGGCGTGCTATGTACTAGAAGATGAAAAGGGTGAGCCCTTACCTGTGCATTCGATTGCATCTGGTTTGGATTATCCGGGTGTAGGGCCACAGCATAGCTTATTAAAAGATTTAGGCCGTGTTGAATATACGACTGCAACAGATCAAGAATGTTTAGATGCATTTATGACACTATCACGTGTTGAAGGTATTGTTCCAGCATTGGAAAGTTCACACGCAGTAGCTTGGGCTTTACGTGAAGCACCAAAACTAGCTAAAGATATCAAAATCGTTGTAAACGTTTCAGGTCGTGGTGATAAAGATGCTGATTATGTTGCAGCAAAATTAGGCTTAAATTAATCTATATTCCTAAATAGACTTAGCTGAGCATCTTCTTTGGAGGGTGTGTAAAGTGTTAATAGTGTATTTAAATTATCCCAGTTTTTGACTGGGATATTTTTTTGCACATATTTTTTATAAAAATCATGGTTAAAAGTAGAAGGAGAGTCTTGTGGGATCAAATTTGGATATAGCGCAAAAATAACGGCTTTTGTATCTAAGAGTTCGGCAATAGCACTGGCAATTTCTAGATTAATTGTGCGCCTATAAGTATGCAGTAAATCATCATTCTTCATGTCAACCATAAGTTGTTCGAGCTCAGCAATTAAACGATTGAGCTGAGTGACTTTAAGTTGGGTACTTTTGAGTGTATTCATAATAGGTATATTTCTAGTTATGTTCTTTTAATGTCTATTGAATGTAATCTATTTGTCATTACAAAAACGGTTCATTTAAATAAAATCTCTGAAAAGTCAGAGATTTTTGGCGAATAGACTTTTTAACCTGAAATATATTGCTGAAGTTGTTCGATCAATTTGTGTTGATCATCCATGGCAGCTTTCACTAAATCTCCAATAGAAATTAGACCAAGGAGTTGATCATTTTCAACCACTGGTAAGTGACGCAGATGTTTATCTGTCATCAGTTCTAGGCAGTCTTCTACAGTTGCATTTCGAGTTACGGTAAGTACTTTTGCAGTCATAATTTCACTGACGGTGGTATCAAAAGATTTACGGTGCATAAGGGCAATTTTGCGTGTGTAATCACGTTCAGAGAGAATGCCTGCAACTTGGCCATTTGTTTCAGTTACTACAATGGCACCAATGCCTTTTTCGGCCATTAAACTAATGGCATCAAGTACAGTTGCATCTGGATGTATGGTGTAAACAGTTTGAAAAGCTTTCTCTTGAAGTACTTGAGCTACATTCGTCATGATCTTTGTATTCCATATTTAACGTTATTATTAGTTTTAAAGTATCGTGGATTGCATAAAAATCCAATACCAAGATATGCATAAAATTATTGTGTGATATCTCTATCTTTAAGCTATCACAAATTGGCGTGGCGTAAAGAAAAAATGTCGCATTTGTGCTGTGGTCAGCTTAAATTTTTTATTTGCTGTATACAGTGCTGGTGTGGCATGTATACGCGTGAGTGTAGGGAGTAAAGCCACTTCAAAATCTTGAGGGGTTATTCTTTTAGGTGTGTAATGTGGCCAATGTTTTTTAGCATAGCGATGTGCTTGTAAGCCGTTAAGCCAAAATGGGAAGATATAATCTTCTCCATCATTGCTCATTGCCCATCCGTCTCGATAAAGTCCCCAAAGCACGCCACAATACATCATGGTTTTTAAAATCGTAATTTTAAAAAATAACTCTTTAGAAATTGGGTGAAAGGTGTGCATCTGAAATCTGTCTAACTGTAGTTGGAACATCGGATTATTTTAATGGTCAGAGATGAAACTAGTGTTTAAGCTTAGCCAAAAAAGCGTAAGTAAATGTGTATTTATGAAATTTCAAGATAAAAAAAACGCCACCTAGGTGACGTTTTATTAAGCCTGCATGGTGGCCATCTTTTCCCAATATTGGGCTTTGTAGGAATCACGTTCTACACGAAAACCTTGATAATAAAGTTCTGCTAAAAACATCGCTGCTTTACCGTGGCCCGCGCGTGCTGCTTGCTCTAGTTCTGTTACCGCGTCAATGAAATTCATTTGTGATTGAATTGTATTTACCGCATTTGCATAAACATGTTCTAGTTCATGTTGAGAGATTTGTTGAATCATATAAAACTCCTTATTGTAATTATGATCACATCTTATATAGGTCGATTGATCCTACTTGATGCATACTCAATATAACTAAGTATTGTTAAACTAATATTACAAAATATGGTAATTGTCAAATAAAAATAAAAACCTATCTTGCTGAGTTTGAGTTTACATGATTAAACAATGATCAGTTTGATTATTTATTAATATAATTAGTGAAAATAATTAAATAACAAGGAGAACAGCACATGAGTCGTACTTTAGACGGTTTAAGTTTTGATATGCCTCCGTCAGCGGAGCAAGTGATCGCACTCGCTCACTTGCATCGTACAAAATTGGATGAAGCAATTTTTCATAATGAAATTCATTTGGGAGAATTTGGGTTAGCACAGCGTAAGCGTGTATATGACTTTACACGTGAACTTGATGTACCTCAACGAGAGGCTTTTTATCAAGTTTACAATGGTGAGTTATTAAGCATTGCAGATGACGATGATCTTCATCCTGCCGAAGCAGAAGGCGGGTTGAGTATATTTGCGATGGTTGTGGTCTTGGTGATCATTGCTGCAATTTTATATTTCGCGGTTATTCGCGCCGTTGTTTAACAAAATAGTGGCTAAATTTAGTCTTGTTGGTGTCAAAGTCTACAGCTTGTACAAGAAAACAGCAGTGTGACTTGAACTTCATCTAACTCCTCCATACACTACTTTTAACTCGAGGTAGTGTATGACTATTGATTTAGAAAAAATTCTTCAATTTAAAACCAATCTATCGAAAATAAAGTTAGAGCAAATTTATAATTATTCGATTGCTACGATTGTTGCGCTCATTTTGTGTGTATCTAGTTTTGCCTTAACTCGTCCCATCTCAGTTCAAAAATTTCATAATGTGGTGTTGTTATCAGAGCAACATAGTTATCCGCTCACTCAGGAAATGGCTGAAAATCTTAAGCAACAGCGCCAAATTAGTATGCGTCAGTACCTTCGCTTAATGCATGCCTATCAACAGGAGTCAGTGCGTGCGCACCAACTCCCTGATGCTTTAGAGGAAAGTCTTTAGGATTTTGGTTTGATGCGAGTATTGTCACTCGCTGTCGATGTAAGGTTTTCGTCTAATATGCCTTGTAACTCATCTTGATCAAGCGTTGGAGAAACAATAACAATTGTCATATTGTCTGCGTGTAAGTGTTTACGTAGTGCGTTTTCAATGTCTTTGACAGTTAAACTGGCCAGTAATTTCGGATATTGACTGAGATAGTCTGCTGGTTGTCCATAAAATCCCAACAAGCCAAGCTGGGCATTAATGGAAGCATTACTGCTGTAGTTGTTGGGATAAGCACGTAACATACCCGCTTTGGTATCTTCTAATTGCTTACGGTCTATAGGCTGTCGAATAAATTCTGCAAAGGCTTTATGGGCAACTTTTATGCTGTCCATGAGTTGATCTTGGCGTGTAGAGTAACTGAAGCTAAATACACCGGGTGCTTGACTGAAACTAAAACTACTATAGGCACCGTATGTATAGCCTCGTTTCACACGAAGTTCTTGCATTAAAATTGAGTTAAAGCCTCCGCCACCAAACATTCGATTGGCAACTTCTAGGGCCAATCGATCTGGATCGTTTCGTGTGGTACCAATATGACCGAAAGTGATGTGGGCTTGAGTTGACTGGAATGGTATATGCTTAATCACAAACTTATCGGTGATTAGTGGCTGTGCTAATTCACCCGCTTTTGTACCTTGTGGTACGTGGCTAGAAATATACTCTGCAAGTTTCTGTGCTTCTTTCGTGTCCAGTTTTCCTGTAATCGCAATATTCATATTCTGTGCGACTAAGAATTTATCGCGGAACTGTTTTAAGCGTTCTGGATTAATACGTTTAATACTACCGTTGGTGCCTGTAATGGGCTCAGCATAGGGGTGAGTTCCATAAACACTTCGATAAAACTGAATGCCCATTAAGCGACTTGGGTTTTCTTTAAGTTGTTGCTGGCCAGCTTGATTATTACTTACAGCTAAGCTGAGACTGTTATTTTTAAAGGTCGCATTATTTAAAATTTCAAGCAACATGTTGAGTGCAGGTTCGCGTTTTTTAGGGTCTGAAAGTACACGTAGGTGCACCACGAACATATCTCTATATGCTTGAATGCTGAATCTGGCACCTGTTTGTTCAAATACACTGGCAATTTGAGTCGCATTATATTTCTCAGTGCCTTCACTCATGAGTCTTGCGGTCATACTGGCTAAGCCGCCAAGCCCATTGGCAATTTCCGTATCGCGTGCAGCGCCCGCATTAAAGGTAAGTTGTATGTCCACCATTGGTAGGTCTTGAGACTCTACGAATAAACTGCGTACCCCATAACGATTTTTGAGCTCATGTACATAAGGTGCTTGATATTCAGTTGCGGTATTTAAGTTTTTTAAGCTTTGTAAAAGTGGAATAGACTGTAACTGATTTGGTGAGAGGTCAAGATTCTCTTCGTTATTTAGAAAATCTTCTTCTGAAGAAGCGTATACAGCATGATTGAGTCCTGCGCTAAACACGAGAGCCAATAACAAGCAAGATGTTTTATTGAACATATTGGCATCCATTATTTAGAAGGTTGTTCTGGAGTGAGGTACATGGTGGTTAAGTTGTCACGAACGAAATATGTGTTGGCAACCTTTTGCACATCTTGTGGGCTGACATTTTCGTAGTAGCGAGGTAGCTCATCCATCAAGCGAAAGCTCAAATCATTGACTTCAAGATTACCAATCATTTTGGCTTGACCGACAATATCGTCTTGGTTGTAAATCATATTGGCAATAAATTTGGTACGTATACGATCCATTTCAGTGGCATCAATTAATTCATTTTTGAGTGAATCTATTTCAGCTTGTATGGCTTTTTGTGCATTTTCTAGCGATACCCCTGAGGCAGGCATAGCAGAAATACTAAATAAGCTATCACCGCGGTTATAGGGGTCATAAGAAACACTTAAAGTAGTTAAAACTTTCTTATCACGGATGAGGCGTTCTTGTAGGCGAGATGAAATACCGCTATCAAGTAAATTGCGGATGATGTTGAGCACATAAGCATCTTGTGGATTTTTAGCTGAGCTTAAAGAGTGTACATTCCATGCCATATATAAATTAGGAATTTGCACATTATTGCTTAATTCTAAATGTCGATAACCTGGACGTTCAAATTCTAAGACATCATTTCGGGGTGGTTGCTTTTGTGCAGGAATATCACCAAAGTATTTTTGGACTTGTAGTAATGCCTGTTCTGCATTGACATCCCCAACAATAACTAAAATTGCATTATTAGGCGCATACCAAGTCTTGTACCATTGCTTTAAATCATCCAGTTGGATGTTTTGCAGGTTTTTCATATAGCCAATCACAGGTTGGCGATAGTGACTGGTCGGATAAGCCAACCATTTAAAACGTTCAAAAGCCCATGAACGCGGATTATCATCTGTACGCTGGCGACGTTCTTCCATTACGACCTTAATTTCAGGTTCAAAGTCAGATTGCTTAAGTTTTAAGTTACTCATGCGATCAGCTTCAAGCTCTAAAGCCATTGGAAAATAGGTTTTAGGGTAAAGTTGGTAGTAATTGGTGTAATTGGTAAATGTCGCAGCATTAATACTACCGCCGTATAAACGGCTTAAGCGGGTAAATTCATCATTGGGTACTTTATTTGTACCTTTGAACATCATGTGCTCAAGTACGTGGGAAATTCCTAAAAGATTACCTGATTCATCTGTACTGCCGACTTTGTACCAGATATGCGTCATGACCATAGGAGAGCGATGGTCTTCACGAATAATCACTTTCAAGCCATTTTTGAGCGTTGTTTCAAAAGTTGTGCGGCTGAGCTGACTACGAGAATCAGCATGTGTTATTGAGCACATTAAACCCGTGCCCAATAAACTGGTCAAAAGAAGAGCTCGCGAAGCGCGATTTAAAAAAGATTGAAAATAAAGAGTGCGCACAAGCGATTCCAAATAAGCATGTGTGGTAGAGCACTATTTTTAATAAACCTAAGAAGAAACACAAGGATAGCCCTGTTGTTTTTTAGCATGCAGTGGAATGCAAGCAGACGAATGGCTAAAAAACTGGGAACTTATGTTAGAATCGTTGTTTTTAACGCAGTGCTTTTCAAGGATTCGGCATGCAACAGCAATCTAATGGGCAAAATAAATTTTTGATTGATGCTGATTTTGGGGATGATGATGTCACATTACCGAGTTTAGCATCTGTTAATGTGCCAATTGTAGAAACTCCGAAAGCGCCAGCTCCTGTTTCTGAGCCTGCAGCACCAGAAGTTGCAGAAGTAGAAAAAGAAGCACCACAAGGCGGATTCTTCAGTCGTATGAAAGAGGGTTTAACCAAAACCCGTAAAAACCTTGCAGATGGAATGGTTAACATTCTGATCGGTGGTAAAGAAATTGACGACGAATTATTGGAAGAGGTTGAAGAACAACTTCTCGTTGCAGATATTGGTGTAGACGCAACAAAAACGATTATTGCAAACCTGACTGAACGTACAGCACGCGGTGATTTGATTTATTCTCATTCATTGTATAAAGCACTTCAGGAAGAGCTAGTTGCATTACTTGCACCACGTGTAAAACCATTACATATAGATCTAAATAAAAATCCGTATGTAATTTTGGTTGTGGGTGTCAATGGTGTAGGTAAAACCACCACAATTGGTAAGTTAGCAAAACGCTTACAGGGCGAAGGTAAAAAAGTCATGTTGGCGGCGGGTGATACCTTCCGTGCCGCGGCAACTGAACAGCTTCAAATTTGGGGTGAGCGCAATAATATTGCAGTCGTTGCGCAAGGCCATGGTGCAGATAGTGCATCGGTGATTTATGATGCTTTTGAAAGTGCTCGTGCTAAAGGTGTAGATGTCTTAATTGCAGATACTGCGGGACGTTTACATAATAAAAGCAACCTCATGCAAGAATTGACTAAAGTTAAGCGTGTAATGCAAAAAATTGATGCAACAGCACCACACGAGGTGATGTTGGTGGTTGATGCGGGTACAGGTCAAAATGCCATTAATCAAGTTGAAATGTTTGATGAGGCAGTAGGTCTTACAGGTTTAACCATTACCAAACTTGATGGTACTGCAAAAGGTGGCGTGTTGTTTAATATTGCAAGCCGTACACATGTGCCTATTCGTTTTATTGGTGTTGGTGAAAAAATTGATGATTTACGTCCATTCTCGGCAAAATCATTTGTAGCTGCACTTTTTGAAACTGATAAATAAGCATCAAACATTTGAAACAGGCTTGAAAACCATAAAATTCAAAATGTGTGATATTTCACACAAACTCCGCCTAGTGCGGAGTTTGTTGTTTTTAAGGGTGCTAAGCGATGGAAAAACAAACGGATTAGTAAAAAGCAACTCAGTTCTAAAGGTCAAAATTTATTACACTAAGCTGATCAATACATTGTTGTTGTGATTTTATTTTTGGGGGATTCACTATGGCACTGTTGAGCAAGATTAGTCATGTACTAACAGCAGATATCACAAAAGATTTTAAGCTTAAGAAAAAAGATGTAGAAGTGTCAGAAGAGCAGACATTTGTAGATCAGCTAAAAAAACGTCGTAGTATTTATGATCTAGGTAAACGAGTTCACTTTAGTCAAGCATACATTGCAGAACTTATTCAAGAATCTGTACGCAGTTGCCCATCGGCCTATAATTCGCAAAGTACGCGTATCGTTGTGCTTTTTGGTGAGTCACATCAGCAGTTTTGGGACATCGTACGAGAAGTTGAGCGCCGTAATGTGCCCATCAGCGTATTTGAGGGTGTTGAAATGAAAATCGCAAAGTGTGCTAAGGGTATGGCTCAATTCGCAGTTTGGACTGCATTGGCCGATTTAGGTATAGGTGCATCTTTACAGCACTATAATCCAATGATTGATCAAGCTGTTAATCAGCATTTTGATATTCATTCAGATTGGCTCATGCGTGCGCAACTGGTTTTCGGTTCTATTGAGGGCTCCATTCCAGAAAAAGAAGATCGAGAAGATCACGAAAGTTTCCGTATCTATGCATGAGTTTTTTTTATTCGAGCGGTATGTCTATACCGCTTTATCTGTTAAAAATATTTATTAAATAAAAATAAAGCTTTAACCGTGCTTACTTTTACTAAAGTAACTTGGGTGTTCTAAAAATGATACGTAATGTCATAAATTTGGTCATTTCGAATTCATATAAATCCTCTATGATGAGCATATCTAATATTTGCGATACAAAAACAAGAGGGTTCAAAATGTCTTTTCTAGATAAAATTAAACAACGCCGTACTATTTATGCGATTGGTAAAAACCTGTCGGTTGATCAAAAGGCTATTGAAGAGACAATTCAAGAAGCAGTACGCCATAGTCCTTCATCTTTTAACTCACAAACTTCTCGCGTTGTGACCTTATTTGGTGAATCACATACGCAATTTTGGAATATTGTACGCGAGACTTTACGTCAAATCGTTCCAGCTGAAGCATTTGCAGGAACTGATGCAAAAATTAGTAGTTTTGCTGCTGGGTTTGGTACAGCATTATTTTATGAAGATCAAGCGACGGTAAAAGCACTACAAGAGCAATTTGCTTTATATGCGGATAATTTCCCAGTATGGTCAGAGCATTCAACAGCAATAGCACAGTTTGCTGTATGGACAGCATTAGCAGAACAAAACATTGGTGCATCTTTACAACATTACAATCCAATTGTAGATGCAGAGGTTGCTGCTAAATTCAATATTCCTGAATCGTGGAAGCTACGAGCACAATTGGTATTTGGTTCAATTGAAGCACCTGCTGGTGACAAAACATTTATTGATGATTCTGAACGCTTTAAGACATTTAATTAATATTCACAAATCAGATGAATAAAAGTTCAAAGTAGAAAGTTAAATCAATACATTTGCTTTGAATGCTTAACATCATAAAAAGGAGTGCTTATGCACTCTTTTTTATGCGTAGAAAATCATTGTCATAAAGTTGTCATTTATACATTGCATAGTGCATCTAAAATTGAATAGAACAGCAAGAGTATAGACATGGTTTTTAAAATTGTGGCAGGTATTGGCGCATTCGCAATAAGTAGTATCGCTTTTTCAGCAGTCACACTTTCAGTTCCTGAAGAAATTAAGATAGTTGCTATCAATGATCAAGAAATTGGCACTAATTTTTTGCGATCGAATAATAAAATAAAATTAAATGCTGGAACGAATGTAATCAGTGTTCGTTATAGTGGTTACTATCAACATCCAGACAATTCACATGACATTTTAAAATCAGGCGTCGTCACAGTAAAAACACCAGCTTTAACAGATGGTAATAATTACAGCTTGGCATTAATTAATCCTCCACAAGATTTTGACCAAGCAGAAAAATATAAAGATGAACCAATCATTGGTTTATATGACCAAAACAAACAATTATTGGTTCAGCAAGCCGGTGCTAAAGCTAGTAAATCATGGCTGAGTTCGGTATTTTCAGATTCAGATACACTGGATGCAACACAAATACCGCCTCAAGCACATCAACCAGCACCAATTTATACTTCTCAGACTACCCAAGCCACTCTAAATTCAAACGTATCAACACAGACACTTATTCAGAGTTGGCAACATGCAACAAAGCAAGAAAGACAAGCTTTTATGACTTGGCTGGCAGAACAGAGTAATTAAGCGCTATTTCTCGTGGCTTAAAGATAAACAAAGTGATTGAAAGTCGGACTCTTCCGACTTTTTTATTACATGACTGAATAATGAAGATGCCAAGATACAAATAATGTGTTTAATTGTGCTTTAAAAATAGGCATAATTTTTGAAATATACAGTTTTAGATTAAAAAATAATCGAACAATTCAGTATTTCTAATTAATTTAGAAATAGGGGTTGCGCTTGTTTTAAATCCGTATAGAATACACCACATCAACACGATGAACGAAACGAAATGTTGCGCTAAGTTGTTGAATTTGTTGCTGATGAGGCACAAAT
>NZ_SGSS01000040.1:0-20570 GCF_004209135.1 Acinetobacter sp. WCHAc060006
CCACCGTACTGAATAGTGATCTAAAGCCATGAGTTGTCATTCGACCCGCATAGCCAGACCGCTTGATCACAGCCAAAATCGATTCACTACGCATAGGCTCTTTGTTATTTAATCTGTGTGGGAATAATAAGTTCTGGTTATGTGTTAAACGTAATGCCTGAAGCTCATCGATCATCATGTCTGTTAAAGGCACACGATGGGGTAAACCGTTCTTCATACGCTCAGCAGGGATATCCCACTTACGATCATCTACATCAAATTCATCCCAACGTGCTTGCAGTAACTCACTTACCCGAACGCCTGTAAGCATGATCAGAATAATCGCATGATGCGTTTGAGCATCGGCAGGATAGGCTTTAATACGTCTAAGAAATTCAGGCATATCTGAAGCAGGTAATGATGCTAAATTTTTCACACGCTTATTTTTTAGTGCATAGACCAAATCACCTGCAGGATTATCGTAGCGATAGCCGTGTGCAATAGCGTACTTCATGACCATGCCACAGCGAGATAAGGTACGTTTGGCTACTTCAAGTGAGCCTCTTGCCTCAATCTTTTTTATGATCTGTAAAATTTCAGGTGCTTGAATCTGATTAATACGCTTATTTTCTAATGAAAGATACAATTCATCTAGAGATGCTCTGACATTGCTAATGTGCTTCGGGGACCACGTTTCTTTCTGGTTCTCAAACCAATCTTCAGCTACTTCTTTAAAAAAAGGCTTTATGTCCTCATGAAGTACTGATTTTGAATGTTTATACTTAAGTTCATAAGCCATTTCTCTAGCTTTTTTCAAACTAAGTTCTGGGTATGGTCCTAGTGACTCAGATTGACGCTGCCCATGAACAGTATAGCGGACATTCCAATACTTCTGACCTTTAGTCGCAATAATCAGCGATAAACCATGTGAATCTGATAGACGATATTGCTTGTCTTTCGGTTGGGCTTTTCTACATTCTGCATCTGTGAGTGACATATCTTTAACCAGAATTTGTTGTGTTAATTTCTGGGTAAATTTTGCCAATTTTTACCCACACAAAGCAAAAATAGGGTCAAATCGCTTAGGACAGTATCGGACAATACAGCCAATAAAAAAGCCCTTAAACATTGATTTTAAAGTCTTTTTTTATATTCCGATGGACTACTTCGGAAAGAATTTTGGTGGAGGTGGCGGCAACTTAACTGAAACTAAAATTCGCTAATATGTATTAAATTAACTACTCTACATTTTTATACATTAATTGATCCAAATAATCAGACCATGCTTGCATCATCACTGTACGCTCTTCTAAATACTTTGTACGGTTGTATGCTCTGCCATGCATATCACGAACCTGATGAGCAAGTTGCTGTTCAATCCTTTCGATAGGAAACTTTAATACCTCATCCAATAAAGTTCTGGCTGTAGCCCTAAAGCCATGACCTGTCGTTTCACCATTTTCAAAACCATATTGCTTTAACCGCTTGTTAATAGTTGACTCACTAATCGTTTTAGACTGATCTCGCATCGATACAAAGCAATACTCGGTATAACCTGTCATCTGGTGTAATTCTTTAAATAAGGTTATTACTTGATCTGACAGAGGAACAATATGCTGTAATGCTGTCTGATTCTTCGTCTTAGGAGGAGTGTATTTCCAAACTCGATTTTCAAAATCAATGTCTGCCCACTTCGCGCCCCTCAACTCTCCTGGACGTACAAAAACATGGGGTAAAATTTTTACAGCATAATCTATCGCGATATCACCCCGACCAACACTATTATAAATATTCCTTAATAACTGTCCTAACAACTGCTCATCTGTGACCGCAGATCTATGCTTGGTTTTACCAACTTTTAAAATCCCACTGATTTGGTCTGCCACATTAAATTGGCATAAGCCTAAAGCAATCGCATAACGAAAGACTTGGGATGCTTTGCTTCTCATACGCTTTGCTGAATCTGTCTTACCTTGCCTTTCGTATATACGACACACTTCTAAAATTTGCGATGGTGTAATACTGTCTATCGGATAATCTCCAATTGCAGCATACAACTTATCCCAAACAAATTGATTCCTTCGCTGAGTGCTAGGCTCCAACTCTTCTGTTTTACGATATTCATTTGCGATTAGCTTAAAAGTATTTTTTTTATGCGTTATTTCAGCTTCTCGTTTTTTCTGCATGGCAGGATCAATATTCTGAACAAGCTGTTCTCTGAACTCGCCTCGTTTTGCACGTGCTGATGCTAATGTACAGCTTGGATAAACAC
This sequence comes from Acinetobacter sp. WCHAc060006, assembly GCF_004209135.1. NCBI lineage: Bacteria > Pseudomonadati > Pseudomonadota > Gammaproteobacteria > Moraxellales > Moraxellaceae > Acinetobacter > Acinetobacter sp. WCHAc060006. Next base: position 2,252 of record NZ_SGSS01000040.1, read on the forward strand.
CAATTGCGATAGTAGCTCTTTTCTTTGTAATTGGGCGAACATAATCAAAGCGCCAATATGCCCCACCTTTTGTATCTAATAACAGATAAAGGCCGCCACCATCTGAAAGCTTAATATTTTTTTCAGATGATTTCTTTTGCATTGATATTGCTGATTTAATTTTTGAGTCAGTAAGACTAACAACGAGTTTAGGCATCTTTTTACGGTATATTTTTGCAAGAAACGGGATATACCGTAAAAAATACCGTAAAACTTTACGGTATCCTAAAACGCCTTCGGACATTATCGGACAATAGAAGTACGTAAGCTATTTATTTTTAATGATTTTCGTATTTCTTCGGATGAGGTAAAACAGTGAAATGGTGCGCCCAGCGGGACTCGAACCCACGCCACAGGCTTCGGAGACCTGTACTCTATCCAGTTGAGCTATGAGCGCGCGTGCACATCATATCAAAAAATTCTCTCAGGTAAAGCAACTATATATAAGTCTTGCATATTAGTGTCTACGCTTTGTACAAAGTTCTATATTTGCAACTCAGAATTCCATCCCATTTACTTGGTTTATTTGCCTAGATCGCTCACAATAACCACATTATTCACCAAGTGAGAACCACATGACTGATGCACTGACACTCAGGGAACTGTCAAAAACCTATAAAAATGGGTTTCAAGCTTTAAAAGGCATTAATTTGACGGTGCCCGAAGGTGAGTTTTATGCCCTACTTGGCCCAAACGGTGCAGGCAAATCAACCACGATTAGCATCATCAGTTCTTTGACCAAAAAAACTTCTGGCACAGTCGAGATTTTTGGCCATAACTTGGATACCCATCCTTCACATGCAAAACAACAGCTAGGTGTCGTTCCTCAAGAATTTAATTTTGGGCAGTTTGAAAAAACCTTCGACATTTTAGTCACTCAAGCTGGTTATTATGGCATTCCTAAAAAAATTGCAGAAAAACGTGCAGAAGAATATTTAGAAAAGCTCGGTCTCTGGGAAAAACGTAGCACTCAAGCACGTATGCTTTCTGGCGGTATGAAACGCCGCCTAATGATTGCCCGCGCCATGATGCATGAACCAAAACTGTTAATTCTTGATGAACCAACAGCAGGTGTCGATATTGAATTGCGCCGTTCAATGTGGGACTTCCTGACAGAAATAAATGAAAAAGGCACTTCCATCATTCTCACCACACATTATTTAGAAGAAGCTGAAGTACTGTGCCGTCGCATTGCAATTATTGACCGCGGTGTGATTAAAGAAGATACCAGCATGAAAGGCTTCTTAAGCCAGTTAAATGAAGAAACCTTTATTTTTGATTTAGCTGAGCCTATTCAACCACTTCTGATCGATATTATTGGTGTGCGTTTTAATTTGGTCGACCCTATGACACTTGAAGTGACCATGGATAAATCTCACAATTTGAATGATTTATTCCAGCTGATGCAAGCACAGAATATTCAAGTTCGTAGTATGCGCAATAAATCAAACCGCTTAGAAGAACTCTTTGTAAAAATGGTTGAAAAAAATCTTGAGGGCGCAGCACAATGAATTTCTCCCAGCTCCAAGTCGCACTTTATACCCTCGTTTATAAAGAAATCCGCCGTTTCATGCGGATTTGGCCACAAACACTACTTCCACCTGCAATTACCATGAGTCTGTATTTTGTGATTTTCGGCAATTTAGTCGGTTCACGTATCGGTACGATGGGTGGCTTTACCTATATGCAATTTATTGTGCCTGGCCTAATTATGATGGCAGTGATTACGAACAGCTACGCCAATGTATCATCCAGTTTTTTCAGTGCTAAATTTCAAAAAAGCATTGAAGAGCTGATTATGAGCCCAGTACCGTTGCATATGATTTTATGTGGCTATGTGATTGGTGGTGTTTGCCGTGGTGTATTGGTCGGTATTATTGTTACTGCAATGAGCCTATTTTTTACCGACTTATATATTACCAATTGGTTTGTAACTATATATACAGTATTAGTCACTTCCCTACTTTTCTCATTGGGCGGGTTTATCAATGCTGTCTACGCAAAATCATTTGATGACATATCCATTATCCCAACTTTTGTACTCACACCACTGACTTATTTAGGTGGCGTATTTTATGCAATTTCAGCATTAAGCCCTTTTTGGCAAAATCTTTCTTTAATTAACCCTGTGGTATACATGGTCAACGCTTTTCGTTATGGTATTTTGGGCCATAGCGATGTCAATGTTGCTATTTCATTGACTGTTATTACAGCCTGCTGTGCTGTGTTGTATACCGTAGCTTATCAACTCCTCTCCCGCGGTTCAGGAATGCGTGAATAATGACTGTAGAACAATCACTTTTAGGTAAAGACACCAATTACCCAACTGAATATCAGCCCGATATTCTATTCCCGATCGCTCGTGCACCTGCACGTGAGACTTATGCACATGTTGAAGGCATTCAACAAGGTAAAGACTGGTGGCATGTTTTTGAAATTTCATGGCTCAATGCAATGGGCATTCCACAAGTTGCAATTGGCCGACTCACTTTACCTGCATCATCAACCAATCTCATCGAATCTAAATCATTAAAGCTCTACTTTAATAGTATGAACTTTACCAAGTTCGACTCTAAAGATGCCTTTATTGCAACCGTAGAGAAAGATTTATCACAAGCTGCCGAAGCACCTGTGACGATTGATCTATTTGCTGCTAATGATTTAGCCATTGCACAACCTGAAGGTATTTGTATTGATACGCTTCAACCGGAGCGCTTAGAAGAACATCCTGATGCCTCTTTATTACAATTTGATGCAAGTGATGAGCACGTTGAAGTCCAACTTTATTCACATTTATTAAGAAGTAACTGTCCAGTCACTGGACAACCGGACTGGGGCACTGTATTTATACGTTATAAGGGTAAAAAGCCTTGTTACAAAAGTATCTTGGCCTATATTATCTCTTACCGTCAGCACAATGGTTTTCACGAGCAATGTGTAGAACAAATGTATGCTGATATATGGCAGAACCTGAAACCAGAACAACTGATGGTTTATGCCACTTATACACGTCGCGGTGGTTTAGACATTAATCCTTGCCGTGTATCGGACCCAACATGGATGCCTCGCCCAATTCGATTGGCGCGTCAATAAAATAAAGAACATTGAGGTTTAATAAGATGCCATTTTTTGGTTTTATTCCTTCAGAGGAACTTCTCAGCAGTATTCAAGAAGGTCATGCAAAGAAAAATTCAAGCGAAACACTTTATCCACTACGTGATAAAACTGCTCTGCTGATTAACGAAGAAATTATTGGAGCGACAATATTAGCTCCAGTACATCTATTCCCAGCCAGCGACAAACGTGATACCGCCGAGAAATTAGCGGGTTACGTAAAGTCCACAGTTGCAGTATTACTGAAACAACTTTTAAGCAAAGCTTCGAATGATGTAGTTAAACAATCGATTGAATTTTCTGAACGGAGCTTATTTAAAGATTCAGCTGGTTCACATCGTGTCGGCTTTAGCCTGGATACAAGCTTGGTAACCAACCTTAAAAATAGCTTTGCTGAAATCAAAAGTGGCGCAGATGTAAATAAAGCTGCACTTGCAGAATTGTATAAACAATTTGCAGAAGCAGCCGTACGTCATTTTATGAATGATTTTAATAAAACTTTAGATTTGGGCATGATCAAACGCAAAGCAGCGGATATCGGCTCATCTGCTGTGATTAAAGCCATCCATATTGCAATTGATAAAATCTTCCCAAATTTGACCAAAGATGAACTTATAGCACTTGCTGAAGCACATGACGATATGTTCAATTCGAACTAAGTATCATCTTTCAAATAAAACCTAGCCTAGCTAGGTTTTTTTGTATGAATAACCATACTATCACGGATGAAGAACAGATCACGTGATAGCATCGCGCCCAACTTCATGTGGACGGATGATAACGATTATGCCTTTACAATCAGATATTCAGCTAAAATTTTTACGCCATTCTCCACGCGATGGGCTCAGTATCAAAAATGAGCATCGATTTTTCACACGTATTCATCTAAATCCGTGGCTATGCCTTTTTATACTGCTGACTGCTTGTCTCGGCTTAATGACCTTATATAGTGCTTCAGGTCAAAATACGTCTATGGTTTTAAAACAAGCCATGAGTTTCGGCATTGGATTTGCCGTCATGTTTTTTCTAGCACAAATCCCACCTAAAATTTACCAAGCATTATCACCATTTTTTTATGTTTTTGGTTTGTTGTGCCTATTTGCAGTATTTGCATTTGGTGAAGTCCGCCTTGGCGCTAAGCGTTGGATTGGTATCCCCGGATTCGGCAGTGTGCAACCCAGTGAGTTTATGAAAATTGCTATGCCCATGGCCGCTGCATGGATGTTATCGAGAGCATCTATCCCGCCTGCTTTGAGTAGAATTTTTAAAGCATTATTACTCACGTTAATTCCATTCTTTTTGATTGCAAAACAACCTGACCTAGGAACATCTGCATTGGTCTTAGCAAGTGGGATTTTTATTTTTAAGTGGCTTGTCATGGAAATTAATTGGTAGTGCAACGGCACTCATTTCTATTATTGTCCCTATGCTTTGGGAGTTTCTATTACATGACTACCAAAAAACCCGAGTACTGACTTTATTTAATCCTGAGGCAGATGCATTAGGTGCAGGCTGGAACATTATTCAATCCAAAATTGCCATTGGCTCAGGTGGATTCTTTGGAAAAGGCTATTTAAATGGCACGCAGTCTCACCTTCATTTTTTACCTGAAGGACATACAGATTTTATTATTGCTGCTTTTTCTGAAGAATTTGGACTGATTGGCATCATCATTTTATTTTCGCTTTATTTGGCCATTATTTTACGAACACTGCAAATTAGTATGCAATCCTTTCATCATTATGGAAAATTGCTCGCAGGTGGCTTAGGTTTGTCTTTTTTTGTATATATTTTTGTAAATGCAGGAATGGTTAGCGGTATATTACCTGTAACGGGTATTCCTCTGCCGTTCATAAGTTATGGCGGAACTGCAATCATTACTTTGATGGCATCTTTTGGCATCGTCATGTCGATTTACACCCACAAATAAAATTCGTGGAATTGAGTTTTTATGCATACACACTTTTATAACAAACTGAAAAGCATTTTATTAATTACTGGCGCGTTATCGCTGACCAGCTTTTGCCAAGCTAACGATTTTCAATCCAACCCTGCTTACCCCAGCTTTAAACAAAAAACCATGCAAACCTATGGTTTAACAGCCGAACAGGTTGATTGGGCGATGAATGGTGCGAAAAATATACCCAACATTATTAGTATTATGAACAGACCTGGTGAAAGCAAACCATGGTATGACTATAAAACCAACTTTTTAGCCAACAGCACGATTCAGCGTGGTGTCCGCTTTAAACAACAATATTCCGACACACTCAATCGTGCTGAACAACAATTTGGAGTTCCACAATCAGTCATTTTAGGCATTTTAGGTGTAGAAACAGGTTTTGGCTCAAATAAGGGTTCATTCGTGACCCGTGATGCGCTCGCAACCCTAGGTTTTGGCTATGAACGTCGTGCTGCTTATTTCCAAGATGAGCTAGCAGCTTTAATCGCTTGGTCATACCGCGATGGGATTCCAACCAACTCGGTAGTTGGCTCATACGCTGGCGCAGTGGGTTACCCACAGTTTATGCCGAGCAATGTAGCCAAACTCGGTGTCGACTACGACGGCAATGGTCATGTTGACCTTAGAAATTCCGCTGTAGATGCCATCGGCTCGATTGCAAATTATTTAGCACAACATGGCTGGCAACGTGACCAACCGATTGCATTTGCAGCCCGTTATGCTGGCAATAATCCAGATAGCGTTATTTCTAAAGATTTAACACAGCCCGTACCCTACGGTGTGCTAAAGGCTCAAGGCATTAGCCCATTGAATCCTATCGTAAAAATAGATGACTTAGATCTTGTGAATGTCATTCAATTGCAAGACAGTTATGGGCCAATTTATTACATTACCTACCCCAATTTTCAAGTCATTACCACCTATAACAAAAGTCGTATGTATGCCACTGCTTTATGGCTCCTAGGTAACGAAATTACAAGCCAATAAGGCTTGTAATTTAAAACTGACAAAAAATGTCAACATTTTTTTTAGCCAATTTGATCACATTTCGCACTTTCTACATATCTTGTTACATTATTGATTATTTTTTATACAACAAATGTTATTTTTTCGTACAATTTTAAATTATTTTAATTAAACACTAGACAGCGGAATCGGAGGATGAATATTATCCATTTCGTTAAATGTAGTTGCAAAAGTGAAATATCAGACATGTTGTTATGAATATCAATCACTTGAATGATTCATGCTAAATGTCCTTGGGAGATAAACAATGCAGTCGTCGATTATTAAATATATCTTAGCGGTCGCTACCACAGTTGCCCTGAGTCAATCGCAAGCTGAGATGGTTCAATCATCATCATTCAATAATGATAATGATCATTCACGTCTAGCCGCTCGTGCCCTCAACAAAGAAGCACAGAGCTTTAATTCAAATTTTAAAAACCTAAGCAGCCTTTCAATCACTGAGCGTTCTGGCGATAAAATTCGTCGCGAAACAATCGCTGCTAAAATTGAAATTCCTGAAGACGAGCCTTCAGTGATTGAAAAACTGAACGATGTTGCATCAAACACCGTACGTCGCTTTAGCCAAACAGGTACAGCGTCATGGTATGGTCGTCAATTCCACGGTCGTAAAACTGCCAGTGGTGATACATTCGATATGAATGCATTGACAGCAGCACATCGTAGCTTGCCACTCAACTGCTTTATTCGTGTAACGAATAAAAACAATGGCAAAAGTATTGTTGTAAAAGTAACAGATCGTGGTCCATTCCACGGCAACCGAATCTTAGACTTGTCTTATGGTGCTGCAAAACAACTCGGCATTACCAACAGTGGTACAGCAAGAGTCAATATTGAACGTGTAGATGGTCCATCTTCATAAGGCTCCCTATGAATTTGCATACATTTAACAAAAAAACCGCTTATGCGGTTTTTTTTATATCTTGTGTTTATATATGGGCTTCACGTATATCAGCTCCGCCCTATCTTGATCCAACATTTTTTAGCTTCGTTTTGACCAACACATCAAACTGAATTATATTTTTAGCCATACCCGATTAAACTACGCGAAGGACATCGCAATGAAAACTATTCAGGAATGGTTTGATGAATATAGCGAAAGCCACCAAGATCCCACTAATAAATTAATGCATTGGGTCTGCGTGCCAACCATCTACTTTTCCATCATCGGCATCTTGGCTAATTTTAGTGTGTTGTTGGCGGCATTGGTGTTTATTTTAGCCCTCATTTTTTATGCGCGTTTAGATGTGGTATTAGCCATTGCAATGGCTGCCCTCACCTTGGTCATGGCATGTCTTATTTTTCTCTTACCGAAGGGCTTTGGTTTATATATTTCGCTGTTTGTTTTGGCATGGATTGGCCAATTTTATGGACATAAAGTTGAAGGGAAAAAACCTTCTTTCTTTAAAGATCTTCAATTTATCCTGATTGGCCCTATTTGGTGCCTAGATGCATACCTAGGTAAAGTTAGCGCAAAATGGGAAATACGCCATAAAACGCAAATGACGAGCATTTAGTACATATATTTTTTAATTATGCTGAGAATTACTTTTTAAAATGTATTTTTCAGCTTTTTTAGTCTATTTCAATATGCAATTCGAAGGGCTTAAGCAAAGTTAAAATAAATACAGCAATCCATAAAAAAACAATAAACTTGCCACAATACCGAGGAGCATTTTTTGGGTGATTGCTGTTATTAAAATGCAAAAAATAGCACCATAAATATATTCATTATGCCCCATGCCTTTCCATGTAGCATGATCAAAAAACACGATAGGTGTTGCAATTGAAATCATTAAACAGGGGGCAGCATATTTCAGCATACACATCATAAATTTAGGCACAACAACACCTGTTTTCGGCTCCAAAAAAAGATAACGATTAAAAAATATCACCATTGCAAGACTGATTAATAATACCCAACTCATGTTTAAGCCTCCTGCAATGTATCGAGACATGCTGAAACACACATACCGCTCAACCCAGCAAGTAAAATCGCCACATCCAATTGCATCCACGTTAAAACAATGGCCATAACAGCAGAAACACATATCCCAACGATCGCAATTTTATTTTTAATGAGAAGAATCGCCATCACAATAAAAATGGCCACAATCGAAAATTCCAAATGAAAGCTATTTAAATCGGGAATCCGAGTAGCCAAACGTATTCCTACAAGGCTAAAACCCACCCAACAGACATAAAAGCTCAAGCCAGCCCCAAGTAAATACCAATATGGACGGTGATGTTTTAACATTGCTGTCGCGTATAGCTCATCTGTCAGTAAAAAGCCAATCGTGATGCGTTGAATAAGTGGCCTATGACCGATGTCTTTTTGAAGTTGTAATGCATATACAAAATGCTGACTGGTGAGAAAAAAAATAGTTAACACAATACTAAAAATTGATGCGCCTGCAGTCAGCATACTTAAACTGACCAGTTGCGCAGTGCCAGAAAATACCAATGCTGACATTCCTAAGGCTTGCATAAATGTTAATCCAGCATGCACAGCAACAGAACCTGCCAGCACAGCCCAAGGAATAACAGCAATTGATAATGGCAATATATCTTTCATGCCCTGCAAAAAACCTAAAGATGGGTGTTTATTATCCTTACAATCTGACCTATTCATCGCCAACGACTCAATTCAACATTGTGACCTTGCCAATATGCAACTTCAGCACGTGTGATACTTGTACAAAATTGCTCATGTATTTATTCAAATAGTAGAAGCACACGTTGAATAAGCTTGATTTGTCTTAACACAAGATCATCTTATTTATGATGCAATGTATATTGAGCAGGTGTACAGCCTAAGGATTTTTTAAAATGTCGATTAAAATGGCTTTGATCTGAAAATCCGCACAATTGCGCTGTAATGGCAATCTCTTGACCCTGTTTTAATAATTTTAATGATTTACGTAAACGGCACTGGATGAGCCATGCATGTGGTGGCAATCCTGTATGCTTTTTAAACTGTCGTAACAAATACCACTGGCTTAAGCCCACCATTTGCGCTAAATCCACAAGCTGGTGCTCTTTTTCTGGCTCAGCGACCAAAAGATCTTGGATAATTTTTATTTTAACCTGCACCTCGGTGCATATTTTAAGTCGTTGTTTTTGTTTAGCATACTTACTGCACAAATAGGCCACAGTTGACACATATAAACTTTGTTTAAACAACACATTTTTAGGTTGTATTAACAAGTCAAAGAGTAAATTTAATTGTTCAGCTAGCCCCTGATCATGTATGACAGCTTCAGGAAACCAAGGTGCCATACTACGCTCATTAAAAAAAATCGTAGCTCATCTCTTTGATCATTTCAGGTGTTGGATAAATAGCTCGATAACACCAACCCGTTTCAACAGCCGATGATCCCGTATGCACCTCATCAGCATTGACTAAAATAATGTCACCTTTGGGTGCAATATGTTGAGAGCCCGTACGTAAGAATGATTGCGCACCTTCATCAATCAAACCAATACAATAGCCCTCATATGTATGTTTTGAAAAATGTGTTTGTTGATAGGATGCTTTTAAGAGCTCTAAACCTCCCAACTCTTGGACATGCCAATAATCTACAAACTCAATCACATTAGTATCTTGCATACTCATTCCTATGCGCTAAGAATTTACATTAGCAAGAACGTATGAAAAGCATAGAACAATATTGCTCTCCCCCTCATAAAATATACAATTATTGGTAAATTTTACCCTGATGTTTCAGCCAACCATCCACATGGCGACCATTTGGATCATGATGCGTCCAATGAATTACACCACCTTGCGCCGAATATTCGTACTCACCATAAAATTCCACAGTATCTCCTTTTTGCAAAGGATCAATTCGCGGTGAAAGATCAATATTATGTGCAACCAATACTGTCTGCCCATTATTCAACTTTAAAATAAATTTTTGATGGCGCGATCCTTCGTTATCATCTTTTAACACAGCTTTAACTGTACCGACAGATTGCACCTGTACATTACTTTTCTGTTGAGCAAAGGCTTGCTGAATTTTTGCAAGGTCATCCTGCGATACAGTATCTGTATTTTTTTGATGATCAAATGTTTTAGGCGTTTCTTTTGGCTGAACTTTGGACTCATTTGCCTGTTCAGCTACAGATACCTGCTGCGATCCAGATTGCTCTGATTTAGACCCTACATCTAAACCCAAATATGCTGCAATCAGTAAAACGATGACCGAGCCAATTCCAAGATGTGTTTTATTCGCCATTTTTAATCTATTTCTTCCTCTATTTGCTCATTATCTTAAAGCAGTTCATCACATTCTAAATGCACAATTTTGCTGCAAACTTACAAAACTTAAAATAATGTTCATATAAAAGTGCAAACATAAAAAAAGCCCCCAGTGGGGACTTTTTTTAACACTTAATTTTTAGCGAAATCGCAAAAAATTATTGTGCAGCAGCAGCTTGAGCAGCAGCAACTTCGTCAGCGAAGCTCATTTCTGCTTTTTTCTCAATACCTTCACCAACTTCGAAACGTACGAAGTTTGCTACAGTAGTTGAAGTCGCTTTAAGAATTTCAGCAACTTTCTTGTCGTTGTCAATTACGTACATTTGGTTAACAAGTACAACTTCGTTAAGGTACTTTTGAACTGAACCAGTAACCATTTTTTCAACGATGTTCGCTGGTTTACCAGATTCAAGTGCTTTAGCTTCAGCGATTTCTTTCTCTTTAGCGATAAGATCAGCAGAAACGTCAGCTTCAGTTACAGCAACTGGGTTGAACGCAGCAACGTGCATTGCCAAACCTTTACCAGTAGCTTCGTCACCTGTGTAAGATACAACAACACCGATTTTTAAACCGTGTTTGTAAACAGCAAGGTTTTCGCCTTCAACGATAGTTGCGCGACGAACTTGGATGTTTTCACCGATTTTTTGAACAAGAGCAATACGAGCTTCTTCAACTGTAGCGCCATCTTCAAGTTTTAATTCAGCAATTTGAGCAGCATCAGTTACGTTTGCAGCAAGCGCAGCAGCAGCAACTTTAGCAGAGAAGCCAGCAAAGTTTTCGTCTTTAGCAACGAAGTCAGTTTGGCAGTTAACTTCTAAAAGAAGCGCTTTGTTACCTTCTTGAGCGATAGTGATCGCACCGTCAGCAGCAATGTTACCAGCTTTTTTAGCTGCTTTTGCTTGACCAGATTTACGAAGGTTGTCAATCGCTAATTCGATGTCACCGCCCGCTTCTGTTAATGCTTTTTTACATTCCATCATCGCAAGACCAGTACGGTCGCGCAATTCTTTAACCATGCTTGCTGTAACTGCAGTCATGTTATTCTCCTAAATACGGTAGAAAATGAATTCTTTTTAGAACAGAAACGGCCCAGAGGTATCTCATGGGCCGCCTGCATACATAACGCTTACTTTGCCACCATCACATGTCGCAAAAATGACAAGCTCACGTCAAACGCATTAAGCCTCAGAAGCAGGAGCTTCTTCGCCTTTAGCTTGTGCATTTGCTTGTGATTGAGCATATTCTTTACCAGCAAGAATCGCGTCAGCCATAGCAGAAGCATAAAGAGTAACTGCACGGATCGCATCGTCGTTACCAGGAATAACGTAGTCTACGTTGTCTGGGTTAGAGTTTGTATCAACGATACCGATTACAGGAATACCAAGGTTTTTAGCTTCTTTAATTGCAATAGCTTCGTGATCAACGTCGATTACGAATAATGCGTCAGGTAAACCACCCATGTTTTTAACGCCGCCAAGACCGCGTTCAAGTTTTTCCATCTCACGAGTACGTTCTAAAGCTTCACGTTTAGTAAGCTTAGCGAAAGTGCCATCTTGAGATTGAGTTTGAAGGTCTTTTAGACGGTTGATTGACTGGCGAAGAGTTTTCCAGTTAGTCAACATACCACCCAACCAGCGGTGATCAACGTAGGGTTGACCTGCGCGTTGAGCTTGTTCACGGATGATTGCAGAAGCTGCACGTTTTGTACCAACGAACAAAACTTTGTTCTTTTTGCTAGCCAAGTTGTTAGCAAAGTTCAAAGCATCATTTAACGCAGGAACAGTGTGCTCAAGGTTGATGATGTGAATTTTGTTGCGCGCGCCGAAGATGTATTCGCGCATTTTTGGATTCCAAAAACGTGTTTGGTGACCGAAGTGAGCGCCAGCTTGAAGAAGGTCGCGCATGCTTACGTTGTAATCTGCCATTTTCTTTACCTTAAAGTTTGGGTTAGGCCTCCATATACCCGCATTCTCCACCTAAAAAGGCACCCAGAGATATGTGTCGATATATGTGCGGATTTTAATGCCCCATCGCACAAAGCTCGTGAAAGATATTCACGAAAAAGCATTTGATAAAATGGGCGGCTATTTATACCATAGTCACATACAAATTTCCAAAAGTTTTTAGAGATCATGAACAGTACTTACGAAGCTCCCCGCCGTTTAATTAAAACTCCAGACGAAATTGAAAAAATGCGTGTGGCTGGTCGGCTGGCTGCAGAAGTTTTGGATATGATCAAACCGCATATTGTTCCAGGTGTGACTACCCTCGAACTTGATACGATTTGTCATGACTATATTGTCAACAAACAAGATGCTATTCCAGCATGTTTAGGTTACGGTGCAGCGCCTGGTCGCCCAGCGTTTCAGCATGTAATTTGCACATCTGTTAACCACGTGGTATGCCACGGCATTCCATCTGAATCTAAAGTGCTGAAAAAAGGCGACATCCTCAATATTGATGTGACTGTAATTAAAGATGGTTATCATGGTGACACCAACATGATGTATATCGTCGGTGGTGAAACATCTATTTTGGCCAACCGTTTGTGTAAAGTAGCTCAAGAAGCAATGTACCGTGGTATGGAAACTGTTAAACCTGGTTCTACCATTGGTGACATTGGCCATGCGATTCAAAAATATGTTGAATCTGAACGTTTTGGCGTAGTACGTGAATATTGTGGTCACGGTATCGGCACAGTGTTCCATGATGAGCCACAAGTATTACATTATGGCCAAGCAGATTCAGGCATGATTTTAGAAGAAGGCATGACTTTTACCATTGAACCTATGGTAAATGGTGGTGACTGGAAAACTAAACTTCTTGGTGACAAATGGACTGTGGTAACTAAAGACCACAGTTTATCTGCTCAATACGAACATACGATTTTAGTGACTAAAACGGGTATTGAAGTATTAACTGCACGTCCAGAAGAAGATTTATCACGCTTCCAAAACTAAGTGTGAGATAAACATAAAAAGGCCGCCCTGTTGCGGTCTTTTTTATTGCGCATGTGAAATGGTATATCACTCTATTTTTCTCAAAAAATTTAGATTTAATCTGTAGTTCTCTTTTATCCATATTCATATTAATGGCTAAAAATTCAAAATAAGTTGAAGTCTCCACTTCATTTTTATGCTTTTTCAAAATTTATGTAGACTTTTTTATGATTAAGCCAATTCACACTCCCCTTTATGCACCATTTTAGGCTAAGATAATGTGCTTTTTAATTTTTAATCCCTATAAGAAGGAATACTGCCGTGGACGTACGTCTCTCTGATCGTGTAAATGCCATCAAACCGTCCCCAACTCTTGCTGTAACGAACAAAGCAGCTGAATTGAAAGCTGCGGGTAAAAACGTTATTGGTTTGGGCGCTGGCGAACCTGATTTCGACACACCACAACACATCAAAGATGCAGCAATTGCAGCAATTAACAACGGCTTTACAAAATATACAGCTGTTGACGGTACTCCAGGCCTTAAAAAAGCAATTATCGCAAAATTAAAACGTGATAATAATCTTGACTATGCAGCAAACCAAATCTTGGTTTCTTGTGGTGGTAAACAGTCATTCTTCAACTTAGCACTTGCTTTGTTAAACAAGGGCGATGAAGTGATCATCCCTGCACCATTCTGGGTAAGCTACCCTGACATGGTCATCATCGCTGAAGGCGTGCCTGTAATTGTAAAATGTGGTGAAGAACAACGCTTCAAAATCACACCTGCTCAATTAGAAGCAGCAATTACTGACAAAACTCGTTTAGTTGTTTTAAACAGCCCATCAAACCCAACAGGTATGATCTACACTAAAGCCGAATTAGAAGCTTTGGCTGAAGTTCTTCGTAAATACCCAGAAGTTTATATCGCTTCTGACGATATGTACGAACCAATCCGTTGGGACGACGAATTCTATAACATCGCAACTGTAGCGCCTGACCTTTATGACCGTGTAATCGTTCTTAACGGTGTATCTAAAGCTTATGCAATGACTGGCTGGCGTATCGGCTACGCAGCGGGCCCTGCTAAACTGATTGGTGCGATGAAAAAAATCCAATCTCAATCAACTTCAAACCCAACTTCAATTTCACAAGTTGCTGCAGAAGCTGCATTGAATGGTCCTCAAGACGTTCTTGAGCCAATGATTGAAGCATTCAAACGCCGTCACGACTTAGTTGTGAAAGGTTTGAACGACATCAATGGTATCACTTGCCTTCCTGCTGACGGTGCATTCTATGCATACGCAAACATCCGTCCTTTAATTCGTGCAAAAGGTTTAAAATCTTGCACAGAATTCTCTGCATGGTTGTTGGAAGAAACTGGTGTTGCAGTAGTTCCTGGCGATGCATTTGGTCTAGGTGGTTACATGCGTATTTCTTATGCAACTGCAGACGAAGTACTTGTAGATGCGCTTGCACGTATTAAGAAAGCTGCTGATTCAATCGAAGGCGTAGATGCTGCGATTGCTTCAATTGCTGCTGAAAAATAATTTGATTTAAATATCAAATTTGAAAAACCCGCGAATTTCGCGGGTTTTTTTATACCTACTCATAAGTCATGAGATAAATCAAAGCACTCCATCTTCCCACACAACCAATTAAATGAAATTCACGATTCAAGCTAGATCAGTAAGCTCATTTGGCCTTTTTTCCAAAAAAATTAACTCAAATACAAAACCTAAAAACTTAAAATTGACTTTTGCATTCAAATATTGAATTTGCATTCTTTTTATATATTCAGCTATGTTATTCAAACCAGTTCCTTTTTAGAACCCACAACCAACCACAAAATTAATTTATCTCGAGAAATAGCAATGAATATAAAAGAAATGACTGGACTTGAAATTTTAAAGGCAATGATGCAAGGCCAAATTCCACCAGCAAGCATTAGTGAAATCATTCCTATGCAACCGCAAAAGATTGAACAAGGTCATGTAGAGTTTGTTGTACAAGCTGATCAGCGCCATTTAAACCCACTTGGTGGGGTACATGGTGGCTTTGCCGCAACGGTATTAGATACGGTCACAGGATGCGTCGTACACTCAGCATTAGGTGCTGGTATCGGCTATGGCACGATTGATCTCAATGTCAAAATGTGTCGCCCAATCCCTAAAAACCAAGAGCTACTAGCAATAGGTAATTTAATTAATATCAGTAAAAATTTAGCCATTTCGGAAGGGAAAATTATTGATGCTGAAGGAAAGATATATGCACATGCCACTGCAACATGCATGATTATTCATCCTTAAAAAGTTTTCTGCTCGCATGGTCATGCGAGCATTTAATTTTTAACTTTAAATAGCGGACTGCAATGCACGAATTAATTGATGCTGCGTCAAATCAATTCGATTGCTACCTTTCTGAAAGCAATAATATTTGAGTGTGCTATCTAGCTCAACACTTAACACTTTCTGTTCAGACACAGACCAGACTTTTGATCGGTTTGAACCAGAGAGTGCACTACCCGCCAACTGAAATAAAAACAGATCATGATCACGCTGCAAGGGAATGCGACGGCCGTCATCCTTATGTTCAAAGCGCAAATGACAAGAGGCATTAATTAACCACTTTTCACTAAACCATAATTGCAATAAATCACCCAACTGCAAGTCACGATGACCCAAAGGCCAAACGTTAACATACGCACCTTCTACAGGTGTTTGATATTGAGTTTGATCAGCAATAATCGACAAGTAGTTGTCTTGATAGAATTTGAAATTTGAGAAGATTTGAGAAATGCTAAGCGTATTCATTCGCTTTCTCCTATTTAGCCATTTTAGTGCTGGCAAGTTGGGTTTAAATCCACACTGTCTAAGCTTTCGCCTAAACGCTCTGTTGTTAAATTCAGACTATCAACTGAATTTTATTTTTGCAAGCCCACATTTAACATTTCAGTAAAATTAAATTCTTTTGCGCAAATAAACAACATCCAAATCAAATATCAACGAAAGATCGCAATTTCTTCTTGACCCTCCCTCAAATGTCCTTATAATCGCACTCAGATTCTCCCATAGCTCAGTCGGTAGAGCGACGGACTGTTAATCCGCAGGTCCCTGGTTCGAGCCCAGGTGGGAGAGCCAAATACTTAAAAAAACCGTTCATTGCGAAACGGTTTTTTTATTAACTATTATTTTTACTTTTCTTTCTTTTCATTCCTTTTAATCATCTTTACTCACGATTAACTTGCACTCTAGCTCAAAAAATCCAACATCCTTACAACACAATGCTAAACAAGCAACAAACCAAACAGAGTGTTTCTCAACATCTCAATTCAACAGATTTAACACCCACCCAATACCCAGCCTTAAAAATAAAGTTCTTTCAAAAAGTAAAAAATGATTTATGAGAAAAGTCTAATACTGCTTAAATTTAGCATCAATTTTTAAAAAACATTTTAGCAAGATTATGCAATATCGTATTTAACAAGCATTTTTTTTGATTAAATAAAATTTACGACTTGTCAGCAAAATACCAATATTGATAAATAGCTAAGAAAAACAAAAAAAACCGCATAAATGCGGTTTTTTTGGTTGCATTGACTGCAACATAAAGCAATCGCATGGGCGTAAAGTCCCACTTATATTGCTCTATATAGAGAAAATAACCATATTTTTAATCTTTGTCAAAGTTTCAATATAAACCCACAACCCTTTTAAACCATAAAACCAACAACAAAACTTGTAACAACAGTCTAAAAACTTCTCTCAACTCAAGTTAGATATCACATGCCCTATTGATTCAAAAAAATGCCGACTTCAAGTCAGCATTTTCATGATCATGTTATTCAACAACGTTAAATGCCAATGTGTATTTATAACGTTTTAACTGATCCCCTTTTGCAGTAAACGGTTGCTGATAATCTACAGTCAAAAGATACGGTAATCCTCCCATAAATAACCGAAGTTAAAAGTAGAGGTTAAGCAGCCATTAGAGGTGGCTTTCCTTTGTTAGCTTGATGTGGTCTTTCATGGTTGTAATGCCACAACCAGTTTGTTGCATAATCTTGTACTTCATCCAAAGTATCAAATAAATGCTTGCTCAGCCAACTATAACGTATGGTCCGATTATAGCGTTCAATATACGCATTCTGCTGTGGCTTACCCGGTTGAATATATTCAATACGAATACCGTGCTCAGTAGCCCAGCGCACAAATTCGTGACTGATAAATTCGGGACCATTATCGCATCGGATCACTAACGGTTTTTCTCTCCACTCCAGCAATTGATTCAACGTACGAATAACCCTGATTGTGGGCAATGAGAACCCTGCTTCAATGGCTAGGCCTTCGCGGCGGTAATCATCAATCACATTCAATAATCGAAACTTGCGACCATCGGAAAGCTGATCATGCATAAAATCTAATGACCAAACCTGATTTTCTCGGATTGGTTCTTTCAATGGTTCAGGCGCATGCCGTTTTAGTCTTCTTCTCGGTTTAATACGCAGATTCAGTGCCAACTCACAGTAAATGCGGTAAACCCGCTTGTGATTCCAGCAGCAACTCTCAACATGCCGTAAATACGAGAAGCACAAACCAAAGCCCCAATCGGAATTTTCCTCAGTGAGTTCAATGAGCTGTTCAGCAATGAGTGCATTGTCATCGCTGAGTTTGGCTTGATAGCGGTAGCAGGTTTCACTAATGCCAAATGCTTTACAAGCCAAACGAATACTAATGGCATGCTGGGCAACTGCCTGTTGTGCCATCTTACGCCGGCAAGATGGCTTTACCCTTGCGCAGCAGTGCTGCTCATTGCCATCGCTTCCTGGATGATTTCGGCCTTTAATCGCTCTTCCGCATACATCTTTTTAAGTCTGGTATTTTCGGCTTCTAGCTCTTTCAGTCGAGCCATTAATGATGTATCCATACCACCATATTTGGCACGCCATTTATAAAAGGTAGCATTACTCATGCCGTGTT
>NZ_SGSS01000041.1:0-19722 GCF_004209135.1 Acinetobacter sp. WCHAc060006
AAAGTCAGATTTAATGCCTAAGCCTTTAATTGAAGCCAATACTTCATCAGATACTTTTGGTGCATAACCTGAAGTTTGTAGCAATGCCAAGATCAGTGATGTGAATTCATGGCCCATAGGTAAGCCAGCAAAGAATACACGCGGTTCTTCACCTGCTTTTGCAATACCGAAGCTAGGCGCACGTTTGTTTGTACCATCGAAACGAGCAGTCACTAAGTTTGATAATGCAGCAACTTCTTCAACCAATTCTTTGATTTTGTCTGATTTGTCAGAGCCATTTAAAGTGGCAACGATTTCAATTGGACCTTCAAGGCGTTCAAGAAGAGTTTTTAATTGAGCTGAAGTATTTTGATCTAACATTGCTAACGTCTCCAAAGGAGTAAATGTATATTTGATGGGATAAGAATAAGATAAATATAAAAATAGATAAAACAGTTTGTTTTTATAACAATGATCGAAAAATTAGATTTAAATACAAAATAAAAATCTTTTTCAACAACTTAAGGAAAAGGAGACATACCCCGTCTGTCACTAAACGCTCAGATCGACAACACCATAGCCACTGAGCGTGAACAATTTAACTTAAATGTTGCCCAATCCGTTGAATACGGCTTTTTAAATGTGAGGATAAAATAAATAACAGTGCACTCATGGTGAGAAAAAGTACAACAGCAGCCCATAGAACCCAATACACCACACTACTCAGCACATTTGCCTGTGCAACTTGCTTACTCACACTTTGTGCCATAGGCGTGATGGTTTTATCAAACAATTGATTTTGCATACTCCACAATTGCTCTGGCTTAAAGCCATAACTTAAAAATTGTGGATCATGTTGCTCTGCTTTTATCAGCGCTTGTACATAAGGAATAGCCGTTGCGCGGTCGGCTGGCTGATGCAACAAGGCAGTTTGTGCCAATAGATAATTTTTGACAGGCAAAGCGACGTTTGACTCATTCAAATAATGTGATATTTCACTTTCTTGAATATTTTTATCATAACGAACCAGTTGCTGGTATTCACCATAATGCTTTGATTTTAAATCGTATTGCACATAGGTCAGCCCACTCCAAAGCACAATAAATGCAATAAGCCAACCCACAAATTTCAACACAAAAGATTGAAATCTAACATAAAAAAAGCGAATTTTTCTAAGAAAATGGATCACCAAAAATGACCCTATAAAAGCTACAAAGAGCTTAAGAAACAGCCAACCAAACCATGACAATAGATTCACAAAATAATCAGGTTGCTGACTAAAATTCGCTAGCTGGGCATCAATACCACTTGGTAAATGCAGTTGCTCAACCTGCGTTGTTAAACCAAAGAATCCATATACAAAGTCTTGTTGTACAAATAGACCTATCACTGATGCAATAAAAAAGACAGATGAAGTTATACCCAAAAGCATTAAATTTCGTTGTCGTTTTTTCAGCGTCACTAAGCCAGTTTCTATCTGTTGCGGACGTACTGCATATTCATCTAAGGGAGGCATATATTCTCCTAAGTATCTGACAATATTGCCTTCCTAAGCAGTAAAATGGCATGATCCTTATGCCATTTATGGAATGCTCTTAAGAACTCTTCGAGCCATTTGAACTGGTTTCAAGCACCAAATGATTCAAATTATCCTGTAAAGCACGTAAACGGATTGTCGCTTCATCACGTTTTTGCATGCCTTCTTTTTGAATCACAATTACATCATTAACTGTTTTAATGAGGGTATTTTGTACATGTTCAAGAGTTTCAATATCAATAACCGAACGCTGATTGGCTCTGGCCGTATCTACCGAATTTTGATGTAGCAAGTCTGCATTACGTTTTAACAGATCATTGGTCGCATCATCAATCGTATTGGCCAGTTGCACACTATTCTTTTGTTCTTGCAAAGAAATCGCTAGGCTAATTTGGTTTTTCCATGCAGGTAAAGTAATGTTTTTAATCGCATAAAACTTATCAACCAACATCAAATTATTCGACTGAATAATACGAATCATCGGTAAAGTTTGCATGGCTGATTGTTGCAACACTTGCAAATCACTCACGCGTTTTTCCAAATTATTGGCCAAATGGTTTAAATCATATATTTTTTGCGTAGTGTTCTGATCTTGCTCTAACGCAGTTAAGCCGGCAATTTCTTGCTGAATATCTTGTTGCTTTAATTTACCTGCCGCAACATAGACACCCAACTGCTTATATTCGTCTTGTACGCTATTAAACATGCGATCTAAGGTATCTACACGTGCTTTCAAACCGTTCTGCGAACTTTCAATTTCTTTAACCAATGCATCAATTTGCTCTTTGGTGGTATTAAAGTGCTGATCAAAACTTTGCTTCGCACCCTTAAACTTATTTAATAAGCTCCCCAAAAAACCTGAGTTTTTTGATTTATTTAAAATACTACTGGTATTGAGTTGCTGTGCCACTTGCACCACTTGATTCAGCTTTTGACCTGTTGCATCAAGGTCTTTATTTTGTACCAAACTCAAGAGCTCATCGGTATATGTAGATGTTTTGGTCGCAATATTTTTACCATATTCTGCAACTGCATTATGGTTTATCTCTGCCAGCTCTTTATGTGCAGTCATGACTTCCTGAAAATCTGCTGGTTTTAAACCCATCCCTTGTAAATCGAGCTGTTTAAATTTTTCTTCTACCACGGTTACAGCAGTTGTTGGGTTATCTTCATTTACAAGCAATTGGAGGTTTTCTGGATGTGTCATAGCGCACCTTACTGATTATGATTTAGAGGATTTCTCTAATGATTTTCTTAAAGTTTTAATGAGAGCTTCTCGGCTATTATCAAGTTTTTCCAGTGAACTTGTCGAGTTATTCTGCTGGCTTTGTTTCACATGATACTGCCATGCTGGAATCAGCACCTGCTGCGCCTCTTTAAAACGATCCAACAAACTAAAGGATAATTGCTGTGACAAGTGCATTTGCATAATCGCAATATCATTACTGGCCTGCAAGGTTCTTAAGGTTTGAATCTTTTTTGCTAGGCGCTCAGCAAAACTATCCAATGGCTGTTGAGGATGTGCAAAGCTAGGATACTCTTGTGCAAATTCCTCAGCCGCCTGAATATATTTTGCCATTTGCTCACGTAAACCTTGTAACTGACTCAAACGTGATTGCGACTTTTGAATTTCAATTTGTAAATGCTGACTGAGCTGATTAGCATCGCTTAAGGTCTGATCTAGCGTTTTATAATAATCAACCTGATTGGAACCAAACTCTAAATCAATACCTAACCATTTTTGTAAGCCGTTAAATTTACGTTTTTTAAAGTAGTTTTTTGAGTCAGATAATAATTGGATTAATGTTTCAATCTGTTGACTCAATTTTTGTGTCAAATGTGGATCTACACCATTTAAGAGCACTGACTGAGCTTGAATAATTGCATCGGCATAATGATTCAAACGATATTGATCATTTAATATGGGGACCAGCTCGTTACATTTGACCGACAGCGCTTCCTCAGAAGATACGGCTATCTCTGTTAAAGGGACCAACACATCGACTTGAGACATAAATCATTAAACTCAACAAAATCATTTTTATACTAAGGCTTTTAACAGGCTTTTGATGTAGTTTTTTGCAAAACTTCTAACCTTCATTTGACCTATGCTGTTCCACTATTTTGCCCTTCACCCCTACATTTAAGCACACATAATACTGTCTTAATTCAAGCTCAGCATGTGTTTAGATTTTTCGATTATCTATCGACTTAGCATCGATTTAATTTAATAAAAAATATTCCAATCGTGCACCTATTTTAAAAACACTCTTTTATACTCATATTAAAATAACACTAAAAGAATCATCATGATAACAAACCACTTCAACAATCCAGTAGATTCTACTTTATCTGCAACCAAACGCATGCAACACATCCGCAGGCATTTTCAGGATACTCAAAATCAGCATGAATTTTATATTGCAAATGCTTTTAATACGGTCAATTTAGATCAAAGCTTTACTAGCTTTCAGCGTCTTGATCAATTATTTACAGCCTTTAAAAAACAAGTGGGAACATTGGATATTCAACATAATGCTGAAGCTAGCCAGTTAAACAGCCTTATGTTACTGGCCAGCCATTTGGGTCAATTTTTAGCTGAGCGCACTGCAAGCACAGAGCAATGGTTCAGTCGTGAAAAACTCAATCAAAATCTTCCTCAAAGCGATGTATCTTTACCTAAATCATATTTATACGACTTTGCATTGGTTTTATCTCATAAAATTGTGTTTCCACTTCTTGTGATACATCAGTATTTTAAACAAGATGACATTGCGCTCAGTTTGAGTCAGCATGTTGAAATAGAATTACTTAATCACACCATCATCAGTGGTGAAAGTCGGCTAAAAATTGCCGAAGAAATGCATGCGCTACAAAAGATGTATCAAAACCAATATCCTCTACCCAATGGAAGCCCTTATTTAAAACTAGTAGAAATATCACAACTCGACTATTCCCTTAAAAGCCTTGAACGCTTAGATGATTTAATGCGTGAAATGCGTCAAAACTATATTATTTCTGCAGAAAAATTTTTAACTGAAGAAAGCAATTATTACTTCATTTTATATTTAAGTGGTTATTTAGGCCGAGTTATTGCTCAACATGCAGGAACGTCTTTACGCTGGCTCAATCCAGCACAAGCAAGCCAACTCATAGGACAAGAGATTCAAGCTCAATTACCTACTGCACGTATTGCTCATATTCATAATCGCATATTTTTTACCACGGGCCATATTTGTGATTTTCTTTTTGCACCGATGATTCAAACCAGTTCAACACAATATGCACAACAGATTATTAACGAGATTTTAAACATACGTAACCCCATGTACCTCGCCCAGCCATCTACTGAAATTGCATATAAAAACTCGCCTTATCATGATGCTTTATACCAAGCTGGGGAATTAATCGCTTACGTTTTTCAATTTATTCATGGTGTTATGCCAAGAACAAACCCTGATGACAACATGACGCCAACCAGTTTTCCGCCAGGTTATACATTTATTAAGCACATGGATGGCCCAGATCAAGGCTTAAAACAATTGGAACAGAATCCTCAAAATTACCCATTTAATGTACTTGCCTATGAAATGTATGCATGTTTACCTCATATTCGTACAGATGCTTTTGCTATCCACATACGCCAATACGGCGCACATGCAATGAACTTACAATTGGTGATTCCTTATTTTTCTGTATTTGATTATCGTGGCTTTTCTATTATCCAGCCTTATTTAAATGCCTGCGACGCCATTACTGACAGTGCAATGCCAAATATTTTATCTGCAATGCAAGCCTTATTTGATGGTATAGAGGGCTTTGAAGCACCCCTCCCTACAGAACGAAAAGTTTGGGCCAAGTATTATCAACCACAATTACACCCATATCCGCAAGGTTTTGCTCAAAACTAAATAAAAAAACTCCAGATCATAAATCTGGAGTTTTAGTTTTCACCTAGGCCATACAAGCAGCTTATAAATAGTTGCCTTCCCGTTCTGGCTGGTATAGCACCTTTTCAATTTTTACTTTCATAATGTGACCGTCTGGTTGTGGCCACTCTATTTCTTGACCTTCCGCTAAACCTAAAATTGCAGCGCCAATGGGAGCAATGACATTCACCTGCCCTTTTTCAGCTTTAAAGTCATGTGGATATACCAATGTTATTTCGGTTGCTTCTATTGATGGTGCTATCGTAATTAAAACTTTTGCATTCATGCTAACCACATTAGGTGGTACATCCTGTGGTGCAACTACATCTGCACGTGCTAATTCATCTTCAAGATGTTTCATTGTCAATGTTAGTTCAGACTGATGCTCTAACATTGTTTCTAAACGATGTAGATCTTGTTCAGAAAGAATAATATTAGGTTTATTCATCTATGAAGTTCCTTCAGTTTTATTAGACCACGCCAAGGCAGTGGTCTTCATGTTCTTGTTATCACTCATTCATTTATAACAGAAATATAAAGGTTTAGATAACATTCGAGTTTTTTCATGCCATAAAAAAAGCCCCCTTGAGGGGGCTTTTCTCAAGTATGACTTATTTCGCGTAAACAGGGAATTTAGCGCAAACTGCAGCCACTTTTTCTTTCACTGCAGCAATTACCGCTTCATCACCTTTGCTATCTAAGATGTCAGCAATCCAACCAGCAAGCTCACGTACTTCAGCTTCGCCGAAACCACGAGTTGTTACAGCTGGTGTACCAATACGGATACCAGAAGTTACGAATGGAGAACGTGGGTCGTTTGGTACAGAGTTTTTGTTCACAGTAATGTGAGCAGCACCTAACCAAGCATCCGCTTCTTTACCTGTAATATCGCCTTGTTTGATTAAAGACAATAAGAACAAGTGGTTTTCAGTACCACCAGAAACAACATCGTAACCGCGAGCGATCAACACTTCAGCCATTGCTTTCGCGTTTTTAACCACTTGTTGTTGGTAAGTTTTGTATTCAGGCGCCATTGCTTCTTTAAAGCAGATCGCTTTAGCCGCTACAGCGTGAACCAATGGACCACCTTGGTTGCCTGGGAATACAGCTGATTGTAATTTTTTCTCAATTTCTTCGTTTGCTTTCGCAAGGATTAAGCCAGAACGTGGGCCACGAAGTGTTTTGTGCGTAGTCGTAGTCGTTACGTCAGCAATTTGTACTGGGCTTGGGTAAACACCAGCAGCAACAAGACCAGCAACGTGAGCCATATCTACAAATAGGTAAGCGCCAACTTTGTCCGCGATGTCACGGAAACGCTGCCAGTCAACAATTTGGCTGTATGCAGAGAAACCAGCAACGATCATTTTTGGTTTGTGTTCTTCAGCTAGACGTTCAACTTCTTCATAGTCGATTTCGCCAGTTTCAGGGTTTAAACCGTATTGAATTGCATTGTATGTTTTGCCAGAGAAGCTAACTTTTGCACCGTGAGTCAAGTGACCACCGTGAGCCAAGCTCATACCCAATACTGTATCGCCTGGGTTAAGAAGTGCTAAGTAAACAGCAGAGTTTGCTTGTGAACCAGCATGTGGCTGAACGTTTGCATAGTCAGCGCCGAAAAGTTCTTTAGCACGATCAATCGCTAACTGTTCAATCACGTCTACATATTCACAACCGCCATAGTAGCGTTTGCCTGGGTAGCCTTCAGCATATTTGTTTGTAAGTTTTGAACCTTGTGCTTCCATTACAGCTGGTGAGCAATAGTTTTCAGAAGCGATCAGCTCAATGTGAGCTTCTTGGCGCGCATCTTCGTTCGTGATGGCTTGAGCTAATTCTGGGTCAAATTGAGCAATTGAAGTATTGGCAAACATTAGCGAGGTCCTATGAAATGTAGGGCTTTTAAGCCGTGCTAAGATTGGCGCGTATTGTAGCATGAAGTTTTATAAAGTAGAGAATGAACTTCGTACTGTTTGCAATAAAAAATGCTCATCTTTATTCTAAAAATGAGCATTTCAGTTAAATTAACTTATTGAATTGGCATTAGAGATTGCACATCTTTCACAATATTACCCAAATTTAAAGAATAGGCTGTAATGTGATCCCACTTACTTGTCTCTGGAAGAGCATCATCCGTTTTATAACTAATCGTTGTACCTGCAGGTGCTGACTTCACCAAAGTGTCCGTCACTTGGCGTGGTACAGTTGGATCCAGTGTTCCTTGGTAAATAATAATCGGGGTTTTAATAACGGTTTTGAGTGGCTGTGAACCATTGACCAAAAAGTCCTTTACTTCAGGAACATTCGTCATGAAATCTGTCTGTGTTCGTGGGTAATTTGTCAGATTCATATTGAGTTGAAAATATTGCCCCATTGCCCCACCTAAAGCATCCCCCAATTTATCAGAGCATAGTGATTCTGCTTTTGCAGCAATTAAATCTGTGGGTGATTTAAAGACTTGGTTATATTGCAAATTCGGATACTGATTTTTTAGCCCTGCTGTAATCAAAGATGTAAAAGTATCTAAAGAAGCGAGCGTTTTAATTATTTCTGTTGGATCTGTCATATTTTTAGTAGAACCTTCCCCTAAGGTTAGTACAGAACCAAGGAACGATGCTGGTGCCACAGCAATTGCCCCTTTATAATTGAGTTGTGCACGTGATGCATATTGTGCTGCACCTAAGGCCGCTTGCCCTCCTTGGGAATGTCCAACGACCAGCCATCTATTTTCTGTGGTATTGCCCAGATAATTACGCGCAGCAACCACCGCATCTGTAATTGAAAATGCTTCACTTTTTAAATTTAAAAATGGATGCGGTTCACGGCCACTCGGCTCACCAAGTCCTTCATAATCAGGCGCAACCACTGCATAACCTGCAGCCAAAAGACCTTGTATTAAATATTCATTGCCTTTTAAGCCCTGTTGACTCGGTGCACACATATCTGCCACACCCGTAGTTCCATGTGCCCAAGCAACAATCGGCCATCCCCCTGCAGGTTTAACTGTCTTTGGCGTGAAAACTAGAGCTGTTGCTTGCGTCTCTTTTCCATTTACACCTAACATTTTATACGTCATCAATAACTTGTCTGAACTAACAGACGCTAAAAGATTATCTGCTGTTTGACTAGCATCGGTATATCCTGTTGTTTTAACCACTGGAGCTACAATATTATTCTTAGGGACTCCATCATCAATGACATAAGTGGACTCACCACCATCACCGCCACCACATGCCGTTAATAAAATAGAACTGCCGATTAACACAGCTAAAACATGTTTTTTCATTTTGAGCCCTTCCTTGTTGTTGTTTTCATCTTCTGATTTTATATATACCCTGTCAGTGCTCACCAACACAAGAGTATTTAAGATCAATGACAGCTTGGCTGTTATAGATCCACGCGCCTTATCAAAATCATCAAAATAATCTGCTCGCATTTAAAATGCTCATTGATCAGATGAGCTGATAAAATCATGTTTGACTAAAGATCTGAATAAATTCCATTCCAGAGCCATCTTTACCGCGCTGATCACTAGCACCTATATGTTGTATTTAGCATCACATTTTTCTAATTTTTTTGTTCGATCTTCTTTTAATTCAATGTACTCAGCTACATTATGCTCAAAAATGCGCAGAGATTGAGTTATATTTTCAGCAAATACTGGGCAATATCAGGTCATTCAGTGCAGTTTGGTTTGTCAGTATTCTCTGCAAATGATAGATTGAGCATATTCATTTTGCTTTTGGATTTGGGCATGCAAGCCATTATTCTTGATACAGAAACACATACATTAAATGGTCAGCCCATTGAAATTGCATACGCTCCAATTGAAATCCAAAATGGCAAACTCAGCTTAGACAAAACAAAAGTTTTTGATCAACTCTATTCAGTTGATGAGCCAATTTCATTTGCGGCAATGGCTGTGCATCATATTTTAGAATCAGACTTGGTTGGTATGCCTCATTACAGTAGTTTTCAGCTACCGAAAGAAACCAACTATATTATTGGCCATAACATTGATTATGATCTTCGCGCTTTAGAAAAGTGTGGTGTAGATACTTCAAATCTTAAAGCCATTTGTACACTTGCCCTAGCACGTCGTGTGTGGCCAGATGCAGAAGCACATAATATTTCTGCACTCATTTATATGATTAGTAAAGGTAGTGAAAAAGCACGTGAAATGATTCGCAAAGCACACCGTGCGGATATGGATATTATTTTAACAGCAAATATTTTGATGCATATTGTGCACCAACTCAAAATTAATGATTTGGAATCGCTTTATACCCTTTCAGAAGATGCCCGCATTCCACGTAGTATTAATTTTGGTAAACACCGAGGTACTGCAATTTCCGAACTTCCAGCAGACTATGTACAGTGGCTCATGCGTCAAGAGGATTTAGATCCGTACTTACGTAAAGCTTTGGAAAATTCCTCAGTAAGCACACTATAAAATTGTTAAAAATCAAATAACCATTCATCAAACTGTCATTTTAGTGTAATTTTCACACAATAGGATATGCCTTAATTTATTGGGGGAATAAATTAAGGTATGTCTCGTTTTTATAAAACCGAACTTGGTTTTCGCACCATCAAATTACGTGATTTAGCATTAAATGCCAAACAACGTCGACTCTTGCTACTTATTGGATCAGATGACTTCAATGCAATGAATCCATCAATGCAAAATCGAATTGCCACGCCTGAATTAATCCAACAACTATTAGAATTAGGTCTAATACATACTAAAGGGTCATTACACACCGCGACAGATACGCCACCGACAATTCAAAATACATCAACTGAAACACCAATACCAACTTCAGAGCTTCCAAGCCAACTGCATGAACCAGTCATATATAATGATCAAACTTGTGTAATAACGGACAATATGCCACTGAGTCAATCTAACTCAAATGACAGTAATCTGGCACGTATGCATGCTTCAAGCTTAAATGAACTAAAAGAGTTTATGACTCAACAGCTTCAACAATACTGCGGACTGATGGCGAAACGATTAATTGAAAAAATTCACAATACACAACATCCCAATGAATTAAAAACGTGCCAAATGCAGTGGATGACGCATTTACAAGAATCACGCATTCAGCCTGCACAGCTCAATATGGCCTTAAAATATGTGAATTCCAGTATGTATACCTTAGCTTCGAATTGAGCCAATCAATTTAACTTTAGCACTTCACTGTTAGAGCTTTTATATTATTTCTTATTTATAAAAGCTCTCATTTTTGATACTTGTGACTGCTGAAAACTTTTAATTTGGCTAAAATAGGATTAATTCTATTCAAATAAGCGAAAGTGGAATTTCATGCTACGACTTAATGCTAATGGGGTTTTATTTAAATATTTGGCATAGATAGCATAGTTTTTTAAGAGCATGACGCATGGCCGTTTTATTTGAGTTTGACCCTTTTGACCATCCGACTCAATTGAGTAAAATTGGTAATTGGGTGATTACCTTTTTAAGCCCTGCTGATGAACAGCAAGACATTCAACTGGCTATTACGTATGTTTTGCCACGACAAGCCAATGATCAATTACAGGCACGTCGTATTATTATCAATAGCACGGCCAATGAACAACGCTGGCTTATTGAAAAAATTGAATGCTTTGACAGTGCTCAAAATACTGAACTTGATTTGTTACCAACAACGCCTGAAGCACAACAAGTCTTAGATACAGTTATTCAAGAATTTGCACGTTATGATGTCCAACTACAGCTCATCAATGAATAAACCAAACTGGCAACACCTATAAACATTAAAAAGCTCCCTACATAGGGAGCTTTTTAATGTTTATTCCACTGATGATTGAATCAATTTAGGCTTCAATCACTTTATAAATACTGGATGAGTTTTGGCTTTCATACAAAAATTCAATGCTGGGTTGAATCATTTCACCATTCACAAAAATATGATCAATATGTTGAAATACAGGTGTGCCAGCCTCAGCTTGCTCCATTAGACGCGTACTCAAAACTGCTTTTGCATCAAGAATTTGGCTATATTGATCTTTCACTTTAATATCAATCATTTTTATCATTTCCCTACTTCCTTCTTCAATTATTAACGTCGTCTAGCTATTTAGGTGTTATATCACATGACAAAAAATCAACCACAAAGAAAATGTTAAATTTCATGGCAATGTAACTTTTCTTAATTTTAAAAATAATATATCAATGACATAGTTTGAATAAATTAATATTGTATGACAATTCTTATATAAATCTGACCCATCAGTTTTCACTTTATATACATTCATATATTAAAAAAGCCCGCACATTGGCGGGCTTTATGTTGGAAGGCTAGTGCTGATTGTATTGTTTGAACTAGCAAACTCAAAACGAGCTGTCATTGATCCGTCCAACTACTTTGTAGCGTCTACTTTATGTTTCGACCTACTGTAAAATCAATATATGCCTGTAACAGATTGCCCGCAAGTAGCTGTGACACTTCCATACATTTGTACAAATAAACAGCAATTGTTTTATTTTCATTTTAAGAGAACAATTGCTTGCTTATTTTTAACTATAATCAATTTGCAAACTGTATATTGACAGCCCTATCTTTAATATTGTGTAGTGAATTTAAACATGTTATCCAAACTTATTTTAAGTGACCTCTATCGCTACTGTGGTAACACCAGTTGGAAGTCGTTTATTAAAAATTATTTGTTTAACCGTGGTTTTAATTTTAGTGTTTGGTTACGTCTTGCCAGTCCTCAATCGCCTTGGCGCAAAGTGACCTACCCTATTTTTTATTATAAAAAGAAGAAATACAGTATAGATATCCACTGTACGACTCAAATTGGCTATGGGCTGTATATCGGACACGGCGGCCCGCTGGTCGTCAACCCGACAACAATTATTGGTAACAATGTCAATCTTTCTCAATTTACGACTATTGGCGCCAATGGTGGCAAACAAGCAGCAATCATTGGAAACAATGTATATATTGGTCCCAATGTCTGCATCATCGATGATGTCCGTATTGGCAATAACGCAACCATTGGCGCAGGCAGTGTCGTCACTAAAGATATTCCTGAAAATGCGACAGCCGTGGGTAACTATGCCAAAGTCATTCATTATAATAATGCTGGAACATCTGTAAATCGGCGCTGGGATATTTAGAAATAAAAAAATAGCCAATATTGGCTCTTTTTTAAATTTGGTGCGCTCAGCGCGCACCGTAAACACAGTTTAAATAATTGTTTATTATGTAGATTTATAACTACCCTACATCATTGTACCGCAAAAAATACCGCGAAAACTCAGCATTTTAAAAATATTGATGATGGCAATGTAGGACGATATCGCCAACAAAACGTATTAATTTCAGGTGCTACGACTACCCCTCCCGACTATACATTATTGAATGATAAGATGGCTCAGCTTGTCGATTGGTACAACTCCGAAGCACATAAGTTACACCCCATTGAACATGTAGCTAAAGTACATGCTGATTTTGTTGGAATTCATCCATTCATTGATGGAAATGGACGCACATCACGTCTTTTGATGAATCTTGAATTGCTCAAAGCTGGATATCCACCTTGCGTTATTACAGTCGAAAATCGTTTGGCTTACTATGAGAATCTTGATCAGTGGATCGCTTACAGAAAAACCGAAGCCTTTATCCAGTTAGTCTCCAATGCAGTTATCGAGGGTTTTAAGCCATATCAAGTGGTTCTAGGCCTTTGAACTCCTTGCACTCAATATTTTAGACCAGAAGAAGACTCCTTGTACGGTGTATCACAATTTATTGTTCAATCAAACATTCTCTCCAAAATTAACTCAATAAATGATAGTAAATCTGAATGATTTGTACTAGTTTGCAATGTACAGTAATAAGCTCTTTGGTTTTGGTACATCAGATTTTCAACAAGAATATTCGAATTGTATCTAATATGCTTTAAAAATTTAAATAAGCGTATTCAATTAACTTTGAAAGTTAATATAATTCAATATAGCAATAAGAACTAAATTAACAATACTTACGATGATTAATCCAATCTGTAATTTACTATTTTCTTGACGTTGGGTATCGAATTGTAAAGAAAGCTTTTTCAACTCATCAGAACTTTCATTTAATTGCTTTTTCATTAATTCAAATTTATTTGTAGTATTTCCAGATTGGTCTCTTAAAAAAATTTCTATATCATCAAATTTAGTATCAATATGCAATAAGCTTTTATGTAATTCATTTTTCATATTTTCCAATTTTTTATCATAATCTTCTTTATAATCTTTTGCTAATTGCGTCGTTTTCTGCTCTGATACTTTCAGAATATTTTCAATATGATTAACTCTTTCACTTACACTACGTACTATTGATTTACTGTGATCTTCAATTGATTCTTTAACAGCTTCAAAACTATCAACACTCTCCTCAATTAATGTTTTTAATTCTTTTTTTGTATTATTACTTATAGAAATATTTTCTTTTATTTTTTCCTTAGCATTCTCAACATTCCATTTTAAATCATCAATATGTTTTTCAAAATTATCATTTAATGGCGTATTAATAATATTATTTACAAGATTTTTTAGATCATCCATTGAGGTATCATTCACATTTAGAATTTCAGTTTCATTTAACATTAGTATTTTACCTCAGAAAATTTAGGATATTGTTGTTCCAAAACCATGCCATACCACAGCCTATGGAATTTTTTAACTATATTTTTTTCATCAATAAAATCTCTCTTTGACTGCTTACATGCATCTTCGAATGAGCGTTTCATCAGATCTTGAAAACTTTCTGCATGTTTTTTCGCATCTATCATACTTACAATAAATTTTTCATGTTTATCATTCAGAACTCTTAATGCATTTTCAATCTCTCTCACTTTCTGTTCTATCTCATCTTTCGAAAACTCAAATGATCTAATTTCATCTCTAATCTTTTGAAATTCCTTCTTCTTTTGTATTAATTTTTGTTTGCAATATTGTTTAATTTGTTTATCAGCATCTTTAGCAAAGTTAGCAATTTCCTGCTCTATTGCATGATGTAAAATATCGAAATCTTTGTTGAAACTCACATCAGACCAGTAGTCATCAAACCAATAGTCACTTAACATTTTATAACAAGATGCCAAGTTGGCTGTATCTAATGATGGTGGCTGTCCAAGATAGAACTCCTCCGATTTTAAAATTGAATTAGTTTTTGCTGCTATCCAACTCTGGCTCAATAGTATCGTCGTCTTTTTGAGCCAAGTCTTTAATGCAGGTACAGTATGTGCATCAGGTTTCTGTGAATTAGAAAATTTTGAAAACTGCTTAATCATATCTGTAATAAATGATTTCTTCTCTATCTCCAATAAATTATCAATTTCACCCTGATTTTTTTGTTTCTTATACTCAAAATCAGCACAAATATTTTTCAAACATTCTCTATCTGCTTTATATTTTTCCAGTTCTTCATTCAGTTTTTTGCATTGCTGCTCATAGTTATTTTGTTCATTATTAATTTTTTCTTTAACCAAATTTTGAACATTAAAACCATTCATGAAACGAGCATAAGGATTTGCAGCCTTATGTAAACTATCATAAAGTGCAACAAATGAATCATGATTAACTTTTTGGATTAAATCAAAATAACTAGGATGCTTGCTTTCTATGTTCACCAATGAGCGTCCAAATTCCAATGGAAATATTATTTCTTTATATTCATTCGAATTGATAAAATCATGGGTACATAGTTGCTCAGTAATCCTTTGCTTAAAACTGTATAAGTCAAAACACTCTTTATTGGCCTTTACATAATCTAAAACTGTTACTGGTGAAAAAGAATATGTTAAAACAACCCTAAACCGATTTAACTGTGATGTCCAAGATTTAAATTCATTTAATACTAATCTCTCAGGATGTAGGAAAGATAAATCATCAAGTCGCCCAACCAAAAGTACAATATCAGCTGTTGTTGCATATATTCTAGCAATTTCTTCTACATGCTTTTGTTCATTTTCATCTCTTGCTTGAATTCCTGGTAAATCCAAAATACGAATATCTAATGGTTTCTGATCGGCATCAAGATAAAAATATTTATTAGGGATATGAACATCAATAATCTCTTTTTTCCATGACTTACCCTGTTCTACTGCTTCTCGTAGTTTTCCAAAATATTCATCGACTGTATTTACATCAATAGACTTATTTTGACTATCTCGAAAATGCCACTGATCATCCACAGATTTACGATAACGAATAGGCATAACAGTTGACGATTTTCCAATTTCCCGACCACCACGTAATGGTTTAGAGACTTCACCTATACAATCATCCTTAATCCTAAGCAATTTTAGGATTAAGGTTGTCTTTCCTACTTGTGTCGAACCATAAACAACTATAGTAATTTGATCAGAGCGTGTTAAATCAGCTTCTAAGTCTGGATCAACCTGATCAAGGAAATCCTGATATGCTTTTGTTGCCCATTGATCGCGTTGGCTATAAAGCTCAAGCCAATCTCGATTGTTTTCCACTTAATAACCTTTGTAAATTTTCTTGAGAATCTTTTACTGTATTTAGACAACGATATATTGTATCTTTTTTAAGCAAATCTTTATTCAATCCATATGCCTTATCTAGATTATTACGTATTACTTCACGAATATTTTCCATTACATCATCATAATATTCCAATGATGTTTGCACATTTGCATCACCATAATGTCCTAATACGGCCGAAATATATTCCTTCTGACTATTGTGATAGTTCTCTGTTTCCTTTCCTATTTGATAGGCCAGATAACCCGTAATAATAACGCCTGCCGCTACCATAGATACTGTTCCACCAATACCAACTGCTCCTGTAGTAGCAGTACTATTTCCAGATAACACCGAGATTAATGCAGGAATCGTATCAATTTTTGCATCTGCAACAATATCTACAGCAAGAATAGTGGCCATTGTTCTTATTATAGGGATAAATGACTCTTTGAATTTCGGTAGTCCTTCACTAGTAGATTTTGCAATATTCTCAATTAACTGAGACTCACTCATACCTTTTTCAATATTTATGCTGGGTGTTGCGATTGTAGCAATTTGCATTATACGTGCATATTCCATGACAATGGCTGGTACTAATGCTATTGCTTTTGGAAAATCAGAGTTTTCATCAAATTTTATATTACCTTTTTCTTTTACTAAATCAGGACGAAATAATAAATTGAGTCCATCTTTTACCTCAGGTTTATCAAGCAAAGTAATCTTATCATGAGATGTTTCTCCCAATATCTCTTGTGTATTAATTACCATGTTGCTATTTCGTTCATAATTTATAGCAAGATCTAACTTCAATTGTTCTTTAGATAGATATGACAAGGCTAATAAATTACTTTCGATGATTGTTCTTGGCTGACTATCGTCTGAATTATGATTATCTAACCAAAACTGTCTAATCCGTTCTTTATGACGACCACTATCACTATTTTGTATCAATGTATTGGTTGTATTTTTTAGCCAATTCCCGAAGCCCTCTTCATTATTTTTATAGGATTTTTCAGCACTTTGTATGGCTGCATTTACATAACTTTGAGTTTGAGTAACAAGTTTTCTACTATAGCTTTTTTTAAATTTTGCTTTAGCCTCATCAAATTTTGATAAGATTTCTTCTACATTTTTATCTTTTCCAACTGCAGATTTCAATCCCATAGAAAGTAAATCATCTTCAATTTGATCAATAATGAAATCTATCTCATTAGATAAAATTTCATCTAACTCACTATATTTTGCATTTTCTGACTCTCTAGAACTAAGTGTATTATTATAAACTGCAAAAATTAATGCTTGTTCCCACCTATTCTTATATTCATCATCAGATGCACCTGTTAACACAATATTAGCTAACTGCTGTTCTGAAAACTGAAAAACTTCAGCTGCTGTTGCTTTCAACTCTTGACGTTGTTCATCAGTTAAATTTTCTGTTTTAGTTACAGCAATGATTGGATGACGATATTCTAAATACTTACTACGTAAATCATTTAATATTTTTCTTGAGCTATTTGCTGCAAGGCGTGTTTCATCCGTAACTAAAATACACCCTAATGCATGAATTAAAGTATGGCGCATCAATTCTTGCCATTTTTCATTTACACGCGTTTCTAACTCATAACCTGGCAATAATACAAAACCAAACTCTTCTCCTTTAAAATGCTTTATAGGGACATATAACTTGACTAGTAGTATTGTGTTGTCAGACTTATAATTTCTCAATATTTCCTGCAATTCATCTGATTTAATTTTTACTTCTTGTTCTATCCCTTTTTCTTCATCTAACTCAACTTTAACAGCATAAGGTTCTGTACAATTTTTCTTTTCAAGAATAAAGAGTGGTAATTGTTCACTTCGTCCTTCATTTTCCAATAACCATTTAGCATCTAAGTTATAAATTTCACGAATCAATCGTGATTTTCCAGCACTTTGAGTTCCTGCTACAGCAATATATTTCGTATTAGCCAACTCTCTTGTAATTCGTAGCTTACGATTAATTGTTAAAATTTGATTTTTTAATTTATTATAATTAGGTACCCCCGACAGACTAAACAATAGATTAACTAATGCTCTTTCCAATCTATTAATGGTATCTGTTTCTCTAATCATATACTATTTTCCAACCCCGCATTTAATTATTTAGTCAGACTTAAATTCTTACAGCAATGTCTCTATTATTTTCTAATACACTTAAATCTAAAAATAAAAAGATAACTTATTTTTTATTATATCATGAGCTAAAACAAATATTTAATAAATTAAGCAACAAATACATCAAAAAACTAAGCTCCAATCTTTATGAAATGTAGACCTAATGTCGTAGCATATCTTCAGCTAAGATCTCCAATTCATTCTTGACGAATAATTCCGAGATGGCGTCAATTGAACTCAAATCCTAAACTATTGATTTAGTGAATTATAAAGTCAATAGCATTTTACCTATACCCATTTTTTACCCAAATTAGATTTAGTGCATTGAATCACAAAAATAATCTTGTTCAAATCCAACTAAAGGATTTGAAATGGTGTACTCATTATACCATCTTTTTTATAGCTCAACCAAAATATTATAATATAACATTACATTTTTAATATTTATTTTTTGATGTATTATTCAGAAAGACACATTCAGGGTTAATGTTATGTTTGAAATTATTGATGATTTAAAGAAAAAATTAGATCAATATCGCCCTTTATCTCCTGCAATTGTAAAAAATTTACAAGAAGATCTTATTGTCCGCTGGACCTATCATTCAAATGCCATAGAAGGTAATACTCTTACACTATTGGAAACCAAAGTAGTTCTTGAAGGTATTACTGTAGGTGGAAAAGCGTTAAGAGAACATTTCGAAGCGATAAACCATAGAAATGCGATTTACTACGTCGAAGACATTATTCGTAAGAAAGAACCATTTTCAGAATGGCAAATTCGCAATATTCATCAACTTATTTTAAAAAATATTGATGATGAGAATGCTGGGCGTTATCGTCAGCAAAATGTATTGATTTCTGGTGCTACTACTACCCCTCCTGACTATACTTTATTAAATGACAAGATGGCTCAGCTAATCGATTGGTATAACCTTGAAGCATATAAACTTCACCCGATTGAACGTGTAGCCAAAGTACATGCGGATTTTGTGGGTATCCATCCATTCATTGATGGCAATGGTCGCACATCACGTCTTTTGATGAATCTGGAACTGCTTAAAGCAGGCTATCCACCCTGTGTGATTACTGTAGAAAATCGTTTAGCTTACTATGAAGCATTGGATCAATGGATGGCTTCTGGAAAGACTGAAGCATTTATTCGGTTAGTTTCAGAGGCGGTACAAGACGGATTTAAACCGTATCAAGTTGTTTTAGGAATATAGAACTATACTAACTTACATTTTTCTTCATTTATCTTTGCTTAAGACATTTTTGTTTATTCGGCCGGGATAGTGTGCGCACAGCAAAAAAATTAAACCTTTGTTTATTAAAACATTTACAACCAACCAACTTCATTGTACCGCGAAAAGTTAGCAGGCTAAAAAATATTAATGGCAATGTATCTACATTACAGCTGTTAATGAACCTCAAGCTGCTGAATTCTGAATATCCACCTTGTATCATCAGTGTTGATAATCGATTGGCTTACTATAAAAGCTTTAGATTATGGATGGCTTGTGGAAAACGAAGCTTTTGCATATTTTTATAAAAAATTCTAACCTCAATAAAATTATTCTTAATAACATTTCACATAAAATTCACTATTAAATACCTATACTTGA
>NZ_SGSS01000042.1:0-19083 GCF_004209135.1 Acinetobacter sp. WCHAc060006
TATGTAATTCACACTGATTAAAGCAAAAAAGCCAGTCTTAGGACTGGCTTTTTTTCGTATGACATTTCCTCAACGCGTTCATGTCTTGTTGCATTTATTAATTCAATTAAAAACAGATATTAACCGCTATAGTCGTGATGACTTACACGATAATGAGCAAAACTAACGGATTTTCACTTGTACAAGTGATTTTTTAGATATTAAGATAAAAATTCATCACGGATTGATGATTGACAATAACAACAAGAATGTTGGTCAGTAGAAAAGAATAATGGAGAAATACAATGCACTATCAATACCACTGTGGCTGTTGTAATAAAGCCCTAGCTTCAAGCGATAAAGAATGCTCATCTTGTGGCTCTCATAATATTCGTAGCCCTTATGGCTTTTGGATTTTTTGCATCCTGACCTGCTTAGTCGTATCTATCGTTTTTAAAGTCGTGCATGTTTATTTACAAGACCATCAAGAAATACCCAAACAACAATCACTTTTTGAAGTACTACAACAAAACGATAAGCGCTAATTTTTAGATATGAGCCATACATTTGGGAGGCCCTATAGCCTCCTTCTTTATTCGTATATTTCTTCTGCTTTTTTATGATTCGTTTTAGCTTAAAATAAAAGAAGCTAATGAGGAATGACTATGGTTCAGCTAATTAAAAAAGGTGGTTTACGAGAGCGTGCAAATCGGAGTCGTAGCTATAAGGGCTCTGAAAACACTGAGACAACATTACAACCCAATCGTTATCAGGCGTCTTTAACAACTGAAATACCGTCACATGAAACCATCACGAACGAAACTGTGGTTAAGGAAAGCAATACGCATGTAGCTCAACTAGCAAAGGTTTCGACAAAATAGTTCCGTGAATGATCAAATTCGACACTAGCATTTTCTGTAGTGGACACATCGTCCTGTCTAAACACCAAAAACATCCCCTGACGAATAACTGTCTTTACCAAAATAAACATACAATTTAGGCTACAAGCCACTTAGAGGTATCAAACAAGTTTTAACGCATCAAGCCACAGCCATATCGCAAAGCCTAAAAAAAGCAGACCTGAAATGACATCAATATAAGCTCCAGATCGCTGATATAAGCTTTTGATCTTTGGCATAGACAGGATCAACATCAGCAAGCTAAAAACCAAAAATGTTTGTATTGGAATAATGATTGCCAATTGTGTTTTGAGCCCTGTACCCGCAGAAGAACTTAAGGCCAAAGAAAATACACTACTAAAATAAATCAGTGTTTTAGGATTAGATAAATTGGTCAACAGTCCCAGCATGAAGTAGTTTTTAGTGGCTTCTGATTCATTGTCTGATTCTAAGCTTGCGACTTTCTTCAAGCTTTTTAAGCCTCCATTGAACATCGCCCAGCCCATTTTCGCCAAGAACAGTCCACCGACCAACATTAATACCTGTTGAATCCAAGGAAATTGCTCCACGAGTACTGTAAAACCAGAAAGTGTTAACACTACCCATGCAACAATACCAACGGAAATACCTGCAATAATTTTAAGTGTATTTGCACGTGTAGTAGATGCTGCGCTTTTCGCAATTAAAAGTACGTCGGGACCTGGACTGAGCTGCGCAACAAAGTGCAACAAACAAATCGTGAAGAGCAAAGACATTTCATTTTTACATCATATTAAAAACTGCATTATTATATCGATAGTTCAAATAATTTGTTGCTATCTACCGAATACTGCATAAAAAAAGCCGGAGCAATGTCCAGCTTAATCATAGCGATGTTTTAAGTTCTATTTAGGGTTCACATCTTTCATTTCGATTTTCTTAGCATCTGGTGTCACTTCACGTGCTTCACCATCAATAATGCTAGAGTCGCGCCCTGCTTGCTGGTTTTGCATGTCTTGCATTTGACGCATCATGTCTGCAAATGGGTTTTGACCTTGAGTACCACCCATGCCTCCCATGTCACCGCCCATCATGCCACCCATCATTTTTTCCATCATGGCTTGTTGACGTTTCATCATCACATTCATCATGGTGGCTTTTAAGGCATTTTGTACAGGTGGAATTAAAATTAACAGTGCCAATACATCTGTAATAAGACCTGGGATTAGAAGCAAAAAGCCTGCAATAATTTTAGGAAGATTACCTGAAAGTGCTGGATCTGCACTCATTTGACCAGCCTGCATTTGTTGCATTTGAGGCATTAGGCCCGCAGAGTATTTGCGGATCATATTCATACCAATAAAAAATGCAGCAACAAACCAGAAGAATACATACCACATACTGCCGACAAGGTCACCCACGCCGATCCAAACAAAGACTTCTAGGATTAAGCCAATAAGTACAATCAGAAATAATTTCATGAAAATTAATCAAATCTCAATTAAATAAATAAAGTGCATCAATCAAGTGCTTAATCACTATCAAGCTTTTTTGATCCGCTTATGTAACAATATGGGCATATTTTTATTTTTAAAGGGCAAATATGCCATTAATTATTGGTATCGACCCTGGTTCTCGTCTTACTGGTTACGGGATCATCGAACATGAAGGCTCAAAACTGACGTTTGTTGATGCTGGAACGATTCGCACTGAAACCACTGAAATGCCTGAGCGCCTAAAACGTATCTTTGCTGGCATTGACCGTATTGTCAAATTTCATGGTCCAACCGAAGCCGCTGTCGAACAAGTCTTTATGGCACAAAACCCAGATTCTGCCTTAAAACTTGGGCAAGCTCGTGGTGCTGCCATTGCCGCTTTAACCAATTTAGATTTAAAAGTTGCAGAATATACAGCCCGCCAAATCAAACAATCTGTGGTCGGTTACGGCGCTGCTGATAAAGAACAAGTACAAATGATGGTCATGAAGTTACTGAACTTAGATATTAAGCCACAACAAGATGCTGCCGATGCTTTAGCTGCAGCCATTTGTCATGCACATGCATCTGGCAGTATGAGCAAAATGGCAGTGCTAAATGCTTTAGGTGGTATGGCACGTGGTCGTAGCCGTTATAGTTCAAGACGTCGCTAATTCATCTTCTAAAACAGAAAAGTTGTAGTGTTTTATACTGCACTACAACTGTTAACGTCGCATTTTAAAGTTTGCAAATTCTGCTTCATCAAAAGCTATAGCTGTGCTTTCAATAGCTGTAACAACTGCTCGTATAGGGCCACTTTCACACAGCACAAGCATTTTAGAAATATCTAACTCAGAGCCTACAATAACCGCTTCAACATCACCTGAACTTAGATTTTTTACATAGCCTTTTAAATTTAAGGTAATCGCCTGCTGTTCGAACCAGCGCCGATAGCCTACGCCTTGTACTTGACCATGAATGCATAATTTGAGTGCTTTTCTATTCATGGCAATGTATGTCCATTCACAACACGATACACAGCTTGCACCATATCCTGTGCTTGCAAACCACGCATACCTTTATGTGCCAAATCATCCCCAGCCAATGCATGTAAAGTCACAATTTCATGCAAATGAATCTCCTCATAAAATTGAGCTTTTAAACTGGCCATCATGCCAGCTAGCACATCGCCCATACCACCCGTGCCCATACCCGCATTGCCTGCAGTACAAATCCAGAGCTGTTCTTGTAAAATCAAGCTGCCTGCACCTTTCAGCACCCATTGCCCTGCATATTTTTTCTGTAGCTGATGGATGGCCTGAATGCGGTCGGATTCTATCGCTGCCACGCTCATATTAAGAAGCTTAGCCGCTTCCCCCGAATGTGGTGTGCAATAACTATGCTTATTTAACTGTACAGGTGACTCAGCCAAAAACCATAAGGCATCTGCATCTAATACAATTTCTAATGTAGACTGCTGAATCAATGGAAACCAGCGCTCAAATTGCTGTTTTGACCAGTCATCTCGCCCTAGCCCCATACCAAAACACACAGCATCGACATGGGCAATTAAAGCCTGCACATCGGAAGTTGATAAGGCATTCATATCCCGAAGCATAATATTCGGAGCACGCGCTAATATTGCAGTATGATGTTTAGCATCACATACAGCGGTGACTTTACCTGCACCAGCATGGAATGCAGCTTCAGCCGCCATGATCACTGCGCCCCCCATATCTGCATGGCCACCCACCACCAGTACATGCCCATAACTGCCTTTATGCCCAAATGCCTTGCGCTGTGGGAGTTTGATCGTTAAAGGCGAAAGATATGCGATTGCTTCAAGCGCATCATCAACTGGTAAGGCAGGAATAACCTCTACAGCACCTGCATATTCTTTTCCTTGTCCTGTAAATAAGCCCGCTTTTAATCCTAGCGCTGTAAATGTATAGTCAGCTTTAATAGCACAAGGCAAAGGCTGCCCGCTGTCCGCTTGCAAGCCACTTGGAATATCAATCGAAATTTTTAGTCCATATTGCGCATTAACGCGTTGAATAATCTGTTGCCATTCTGCATTTAACTGTCGGTTCAGACCAATACCAAATAAGGCATCCACATAAACATCGTAATTTTGTTGAAAATCGAAGCCTGAAATAATACGCAAACCCGACTCTCTCGCTTCTTGTTCTGCAGCATGTAAATCTTTAGACATACCCAAAGGCGCTGTATAAACATCTACCCTAAAACCCGCTTGAAACAAATATTTTGCAATTAAATAGCCATCACCTGCATTATTTCCCTGACCACAGCACATGGCTACTGTTGCTTTATTGCGAGACTCAAACTGCAAATCGAACCATGAAATTAAACGCTGTGCGGTCATCCATGCAACTTGTTTCATTAAGCCATAAGCGCTGTTTTGCTGGCCAAACCAACGTTGCTCCCATGCTTGAATAGCGTGGCTATGGTAAACTTGCTGTTGCATTCTTCTTCCTTCCAAATGGTTTATGGCAACTTCCGCTCAATCAAAAATTCAGCTCAATCAAGATGATCCAACAACACTAAAAGCATGGATTAAAGCTCAAGCTTTGGCTTTGGGTTTTTCAGATTGTGTCATTGCCAAACCAGATGCTCAAGCAGAATTACCCCGATTTAAAGAATATTTAAAACGTGGCTATCATGGGGACATGAAATTTTTGGAAGAAAATTTAGAAAAACGTGCCGACCCAACTTTGCTCATCCCAGGTACAAAAAGCATCATTTGTGTGCGTATGGACTATTTAGTTGAAACACCAAAGCCCCGTTATGTGCCACATGAACCCAATGCTGCCATCATTGCCCGCTATGCACGTGGTCGCGACTACCATAAAACCATGCGTGGACGCCTCAAAACATTAGCCACAGTTATTCGCGAAAAAGTGGGTGATTTTGAATCACGCCCCTTTGCCGATTCTGCGCCCGTTTTTGAAAAATCCTTAGCAGAAAATGCTGGCATGGGCTGGACGGGTAAACATACCTTACTGATTCATAAGAAATCAGGCTCTTTCTTTGTGCTTGGCGAGCTATTCACGTCTTTGGACTTGCCATTTGATAGTCCTGCAGAAAAACATTGCGGTTCGTGCAGCGCTTGCATCGATATCTGTCCAACTCAGGCGATTGTTGAACCCTACATGCTGGATGCACGTAAATGCATTGCCTATTTAACTATTGAATATAAGGGCATCATTCCAGAAGAACTGCGTAGAGGCATAGGTAATCGAGTGTTTGGCTGTGATGACTGTCAGCTCATTTGCCCGTGGAATAGTTTTGCCAAGAAGACCTCGATAGAGGACTTTAACCCGCGCCACGGTTTAGATCAGGTTTCATTATTGGATCTTTGGCAGTGGGATGAAACAACATTTTTAAATTGTACTGAAGGTAGTCCAATCCGTCGTACAGGCTACCAAAGCTTTATGCGTAATATTGCGATTGGCTTAGGCAATGCAGATTATTCTGTAGAAATCCTGCATGCTTTACAGCAGAACCGCGCATTGCATGATGAAATTGTGCAAGTCCACATCGACTGGGCAATTGCCGAACAACAGTCAAAATCGTGATATTTTTTAAGTGATTTACAGCAAATTAAGCTCAACCAGTTTGCTGTTAAGTTTGCAATATTTCAAAACCGAACCGACTCATTCCTTACAAAATTAAAAAGCTATAAAAAAACTTTGTGAGCAATTTACTGTAAATCTCAGCAACTTTGTAAGTAATTATACAATCTTATATTTCCATACATTTTGTAATTTAATCGAGAGATACTATCAAAGTTGACAGTTATTGCCTTTTGCCTTGGCACGCTTTCTGTATAGTAAATACCAAGTAAAATACAATGATGATGGACTCCACATGACTTTACGTAATGACTGGACTCGAAATGAGATTCAGGCTTTATATGAGCAGCCTTTTTTAGATTTAGTTTTTGAAGCTCAACGTGTACATCGTGAAAACTTTAATGCCAATACCATTCAAGTCAGTACACTCCTTTCCATTAAAACAGGTAAATGCCCCGAAGATTGCAAATACTGTTCACAGTCTGCACATTATGACTCTAACCTAGAGGCCGAAAAACGTATTGCGGTTGATAAAGTCATTTCCGAAGCGAAAGAAGCCCTAGCATCAGGCTCTTCACGCTTTTGTATGGGCGCTGCATGGCGTAATCCACATGAGCGCGACATGCCTTATGTTTTGGAAATGGTACGTGAAGTAAAAGCATTAGGCCTAGAAACCTGCATGACGCTTGGCATGTTGAATGAATCTCAAGCCGTACGTTTAAAAGATGCAGGTTTGGACTATTACAACCATAACCTTGACACTTCACGCGAATATTACTCTCACATTATCAGTACTCGTACTTTTGATGATCGCCTAAACACCTTGGAATATGTCCGTGGTGCTGGCATGAAAGTTTGCAGTGGCGGTATTGTCGGCTTAGG
Organism: Acinetobacter sp. WCHAc060006; assembly: GCF_004209135.1. Taxonomy (NCBI): domain Bacteria; kingdom Pseudomonadati; phylum Pseudomonadota; class Gammaproteobacteria; order Moraxellales; family Moraxellaceae; genus Acinetobacter; species Acinetobacter sp. WCHAc060006. Next base: position 6,808 of record NZ_SGSS01000042.1, read on the forward strand.
TGAAAACCGCAATGACCGTATTGGTTTATTACAGGAGTTGGCAACCTTAGCCATTCATCCTGAATCAGTACCAATTAACATGCTTGTTCCTATTGACGGGACACCGCTGGCAGATGTTGAAAAGCTTGATGTGACTGAGTGGATCCGCACCATTGCTGTAGCGCGAATTATTATGCCTAAAAGCTACATTCGCTTATCTGCTGGCCGTGAGTCCCTCACCGATTCAGACCAAGCATTAGCATTTATGGCTGGTGCTAACTCCCTATTTTCTGGTGAAAAATTACTAACCACACCAAATGCGGGTGAAGGTAAAGATAAACAACTCTTTGCAAAACTCGGTTTAACGGCTGAAAAAGCAAAAGCAACCGTTGCAGAACTTTCAGTTGACGCGATGGCAAGCTAAGGCCAAAAATTGAAAAAGCCCAATTCAATTTGGGCTTTTTTATTTATAAGACAGCTAGTTATTTTGCAAAATTATGTGCAGTAATTAAAATTCCATAACGTGCATTCAAATAATCACCTTCTTTAATAACATCTTGTCCATTGGCATGAAACACCACCAATTCAGCATCAATGGCATCGTAGCGAAAAGAATCAAAACTCTCTTGATGATGACATAACCAAGTCAAAGTATCCTGTAATTGATCATCGACTACGTAAGTATCTGATTGAAAATCTTTTGCCATGTGCGTATTCATATCTTAAGTAGGTGCACATTGTAATATGAAATCACCCTGTCAACAGTACACACGATAAAACATCAACCATAAAAAAGTGAGCTTTCGCTCACTTTTTTATTATTTAGTATCACCGCACTTGCGACATTCCTTGTGCGTACCGATTTCTTCCATTTGCTCATATTCATAAATGTGCATACAAAATAGTTTTCTAAATAAATGAAGCATGTTGTTAAAACTCCCGTTTAATTTTATAAAACGCTTCTAAGCAATTTCATCCTGAAATGCTTCGGTTTTCACCATAAGGTTAAAACCATACCTATTTATTATCATATTTTTTAAGCCTGTCAAATTCCATTCATCAGAATATTACAAATAATACAGATTTTGGCAGAACATCCAAAAACAGTGAACGGGTTAACAAAACTATTGAATATTTTCAACAAAATATTTATGATGAACTCTATATGGATAATGATTATATATTTCAAAAACTTTATTTTAAAACAAAGTGTTATTTAGTAAAAACTCTTGCAACAAAAAAATATCTCTATATACAATGAGACTCAACATGACCACTTATTTAATAAGCTTAGAAGCAAGATCAAAACGAGAATATGATGATCTCGAGAAAAAAATTATTCAATTGAGTAGTATCAAACCTATTACCCCCCTCAAAGACACTTGGATTTTACTGAGTGAGCTGAGCTCTGAGGAAATTCGAGACCAACTGCTGTCACACATTTATGCCAAAGATGCACTCATGGTGATTCGCATTGATTCACATGATTGGGCTTCATGGAATATCCATGAAAAATCTGCATTATGGCTCAATAAGACTGCAAGTTAATCCAGTTCTTTCAAGCCGATGCAACATGCTAGTTTTTAGCTTTAAACTGCCATATTGAACAATCACAACTGATTCTAATTGCTTTCATCAATTCGATACACGTTGTAAATGAAATTAATCAGCTATCGCCTTTAAAATAAGACTTTTTTCAACTTGAATAAACGGCTTTGTAATTTTAAGTACTGTTCGCGAAATCGCTTAACATAAGATGTATTCACAAAGCCGTTCGTGCTTATTTTGCTGTTGCTTCCGATGTTGCTTGACCTTCTAATGGTGCAGCATCAATCATATCTGGGCTAACTTCAATATTCGTTACAGGGGTTTCAGCTGCTGAAGCTTCTGCTGTTGTTGCTGGGGCTGGAGCAGTCTCTTGCGCTGCTTCTTTTTTACCACAAGCCGTAAGCGCTGCAACTGAAACAACAGAAACCAATACAAATAAGGCTGTTTTCAACTTCATTATAAAATCCTTCATTTTTCTGTCCTAGCGAGAAGTGAGCTCACTCATTTAAATGCACTAGGTTGTTTAGCATGTTAAAGACTGATCATAGCAAAATCTAGCTTGTAACTGCTTAATTTATCAAATTTAAACAATTGTTCACGAAATTTTCTACACAATTTTAAAGTAGCTTGTATATTTACCAATACCTTCGCGCACAATATGTAGCATCACTCCACTAGGATTTGCAAAGCACATATTTTAACTACCCTCATTTTAGTTTAGGCAGAGAAATTAAATATGATGCAATTGGTATGGTTTCGTAATGACCTCCGCATTCAAGATCACAGTGCTTTATATTTTGCACAACAAAATGGCCCCTGTATGGCTGTTGTAATCTTAAGTCCAGATCAATGGAAACTTCATCAAGATGCGACTATTAAAATTGATTTTTATTTACGTCAGTTAGCCGAATTAAAAAAATCCTTATGTGGATTAAATATTCCTCTACATATTCAAACCGTGCCACTCTGGCAAGATATTCCAGCCGCACTCAAACAGCTCTGCCAACGCTTTCAAATTAAAACCATACATTGCAATATTGAAAATGGCTGGAATGAAAAGCAACGTGATCTATCTGTTGCAACTCAAGTGTCAAAAATGGATTGTCAATTTGAGCAATATACAGATCGAACAATCTTTCCTTTACATACGATTCGCAACAAATCAAACCAACCCTATCAAGTATTTAGTGCCTTCAAAAAGAACTGTATAGAGCAACTAAATATTTGCGTGCCACAAGCTCTCCCTGCTATTGAAGCACAGCAAATGGTGTTTAATAATGAAAAAATCGACAACCTTATACCTAGCCTTCAACAATTGGGGTTTGAAGCAATACCAGCAGAAAAGCAACAGCTTTGGCCTGTGGGAGAGCAAGTTGCTCTCGATCACTTAATGCATTTTATAGATTCAAATTTAGTGCAATATGATCAAACCCGCGACTTTCCTGCAATTGAAGGAACTAGCCAGCTTTCAGTCTACTTAAATATTGGGATTCTATCTATTCGGCAATGTTTAGAGGCATTATTTAATGCTCAACAAGGCCACTTTTATATTGAAAACTCAGGCCAGCAATTTTGGCTAAATGAATTATTGTGGCGTGAGTTTTATCAACATGTTATGGCGGATTTTCCGCATGTATCTAAGCATCTTCCGTTTAAACGTAGTACTCAAAATATTCCATGGTTACAAGATGACGCATCACTAAATGCTTGGAAATACGGCCAGACTGGTATTCCTATTGTGGATGCTGGAATGCGCCAAATGTTAGCCACAGGCTGGATGCATAATCGTGTTCGTATGATTTGCGCCATGTTTTTAGCCAAAAATTTATTGATTGATTGGCGTGAAGGTGAAGCATGGTTTATGCAACAACTCGTCGATGGCGACTTTGCTGCCAATAACGGGGGTTGGCAATGGTCTGCTTCGACAGGTACAGATTCTGTGCCTTATTTTCGAGTATTTAATCCAATCAGCCAATCACAAAAATTTGATGCTCAAGGCGATTATATTCGACGCTGGGTGCCAGAACTGGCCCGTTGTAATGCTAAACAGATTCATGAGCCTTATGCTTATATTACAGATTCCAATTTAGACTACCCGCACCCTATCATTGATTTAAAAATGTCACGCCAACGTGCGATAGCCACCTTTAAAATGGTCAATGCTAAGTGAATTACAGCAATGTATTGAAATTTATATAAAACTTTATAGCTAATGCTGCAAGAAGACCCGGCCGAACTCTCTGGGTTTTCTCTTATTGATTTTTATTGGGACAGAATCATCACCAAGTTTTGATTTTTGTAATATTACTCGTTAAAAATAAATAGCAAGTAAAATTAAGCAACATAGGGCTATAGAGAAATATCCTTCCATTTTGCACTTGATTTAAGTCAATTCAAGATAAATCACACATTAACTCAATAGATGTATAAACATCCAAAATATTTCATTTATCTTTTACAACATATTCACATAATTCATCGTAAAACTTTAGTTTTTAATTTATCAGCTGGAGTAGATATAATTTAATACAAATAAAACAAACACTTAAATTTTATTAAATAAAATAACTCATTAAAAAACCACTTAGGATTAATACACCTAAGTGGTTGTTTTATATGGAGGGCCCACATGGACGAAAACCTCCACCTACCCTTTTGTTTTTAATCAATTAATTACTTTTCATAATATTTAGGATACACGCCAGGATACATAGTTTAAGTGTTGTTTTTTTAATCAAATAACAGTTTTTCCACCACCAAACTGCCCCACTACCCTTATAACTCTATTAAATTTTGACAATATACAGCTTTTACTAAAAGAGCATTCAACATCAATATAGAGGCGATTATCGTTTTTAGTATGCTCTTTTACAATGGTTTAACCTAGACAAATTTCATCAATATTTTCGACAATATACTATGGGCTTGCAGCATGTCATTTCTGATACTATGCAAAAAATTATGTCGCTTCTCTCTGGTGAAAATACACCTCAGGCGGTAAAGAATGTCGAAGAGTATCGTGAGCAATGTCAGCATATTTCTGAACGTTTAAGACAGTTTGCTCAAGAAAATCCTCTCTCTTTGAAGTTGCTGTTACTTGAAGCGACTTCAATCGATGCCGAACTTACTCAATTTGTGCAAGGTGTTATGCAAATGGGCGGCATTTTAACTGCCAATTACTTAAAACACGGTGTTGAACTTGGTTTTTTTAGAGCCAATTTGGATTGTGAAAATACGGGGCATAACATCATTGGCATGATCATGAATGGTGCTTTACGTTTTCTTGCAAATCCGAGTGATATTGATGGTTTAAAGCAATATGGCGATTCAATAATTGACTTAATTATAGGTGGAATGATTAAGGTTTAAAATCATTGATAAATGCTACCACGATACACATAAATGCTCTACTGTATCAGTGACAGAATAGACGAAATTTGTCTAGGAGAATGGTGGCTATTCAATCTAACCTAAATACAATGGATGTAATTCATCAAAAAACTTTTCGCCAATTGCTGATAAAATAAAAGATTCAGAACTGGTTTTTTCTAATAAAATATGACGTTCGACCAATATATTTTTGATTTGAACAAAAACATCATCCCCCATGCCTGCTCGATTTAACAATTCAATGGTCTCTGGCATCGCCTGAACACCTAAAATGTCTGAACGTGTTAGACCAACATTCAAATGTTTAATTTTTTGTAGGCTGTAATTATTGTTATTCAGATATTTGCCAATCAATAGCAGTAGAATTTGTGCCTTCATGGCAATGTCGGTTTTATTCTTTTCATCTTCAGTAATATAGACATAATCCCCTGAATGTAAAAACTTGAAACCACTCATTTCATATTGTTTTTTATACACTTCTAGGTTGTCCATAATTTCATTAAATAATGGATTTGCAACTAAAACATCATTATCAATGATTTCGCGATTGATGATTCGACCATTCATTAAAGTATTAAAGATCTGTTCACTTTTTTGTAGACTAACCATGCATCACCTCTTTTTTATGCCAAGAAAGCACAGAATATTCTAAATAATACTGTAGATCTTCAACTCGCCCTCTTTGTTGTTGTCCTTGGAAATCACTTCTTAATAAAGGCAATAACATCTCTAAACCAAACAAAATATCTTTGAGGGTATAATCATTTAAATGCTGTTGAAGTTGCTCATGCGTATACAAATAAATATCATCAATTTGGTTCGGTAAAGATAAATTCGCGACTAAATTCATTATCATTTTTTTACGTGTTTCTTCTAAACGTATAGTTTTGGGTAGCGCTACACGTTCAATAACTTGTGTTTCTTTATAGGGCTTTGAATATAAACGCTCTAAATAATATTCAAATGGAAATAGACTTTTTTCTGGCTCCAAATTGATTTTCGCTTGATATTTCTTTTTATGGTCGGCAAGTCCATCGAATACCGTTAAATGTTCAAAAAACTCTGCATCTGGTTTAAGCTTAATATTTTTAGCACCGCCGTGTCGTAGTGGTTCTAAAGCATTCATCAATTCAGAAAAGGCATTTTCAATTGCCAAATAACTTGAGCGATCTTGCCCAATTTGATGTAAATAACGGCTAATATGCTCAGAGATTAATTGAATATCTTTATAGTAGGATGTTATTGCAGTGAGTCGATAACTGAGTTGATATGCCAATTCAATGTCGCATTGCCCTTCAAAAAAATCGATGATTGAAGTGACCGCCTCATGAAAAGACTGCACCGTTAAAATTTGATCGGTTGAAGTAAAATCTAAAAAAGGTTTCACATTGCGTAAAAAGAGTTGGTTGACTTGCGTATATAGATCTTGAATGGTCAATTGGCTTTCGCCCAATTCAAAGAGTCGATATTCTTCCGCAAAACTTTCCAATCGACTTTGTAAAACGGTACAGTTTTCTTGCACCTTACTGTGAATTTCATTCAGTAGTAATTTAAAACTCAGTACATTTTCTTTATAGCTTTGGCTACCGACTTCAGCATGTTGTATATCATGTGCCACAACCACGGTACGTTTACGCATGTCTTCTAACTGAGCATTCACCAATTGCCGGCTACGCTTCGTGTCTAGAAAACTGAGTAGATCAAGTACGGTTTTATTGAGCACCAATTGTCCTGTTGATGGAAAATCGGCAAAAATATGATTATCGATCAAGGATTCAAGGCTCAGGAGCTGAATGAGATTGGCTTTAGTCGCGTCAAGTTTGGCTTGATTACGAATTTGACGTTCAAAAAAATCAATATATAAGCTCTTAGGAAACTCACCACCCGAATGATGCTCATTGATGTAATCTATAAATCTTAAAAAATAACTCTTTTCATCAATAATGGCTTTAATAATGAGGTCACGATTGAGCTTCATGTGTCCCCCAATGATTTACATGGTGCGGCATAATATTCCACTGGCACTCAGGTTCCATAATGTTCTTGGCTACATTTTGATTAATGTAAATATAGCGCCCCACTTCTGAAACCAAATACGCCGTCAATTCTGGTGTAGCACAGAAGATTGAAAAACCATGCTCTCCGATCTGTTGAATAGTAGACGCCGTATTTTCAGCATCTAAAGCTGATATTTCATCGACAATAATTGGAATGCGCACAGACGTGCCAATCACTTGAATTTCTTTTAAAAGCACAGCCAATACAAAAGAAGTAATTGTCGTAGTCGTTCCACCAGATTGTGATTTAACGACTTCTTGTCCATCAATTTTATAACGATACTGGATGGATTCGATGAGATTGGCCATTTTCAAACGACCTTTGTCTTGATGCTTATTAAAGAAAGCGATTAACGATAAGTAGAATGATTCCTCTGCTAATGTTTCACCCGAAATATTATGTTTTTCTAAGGTGTTTTTTAAAGCATCGAAATCAGAAACGGTGTCTAGTTGTAATCGAATTTCAGTTAAATTGGAAATTTGATGATGATTAATTTTTTGGTTAATCATGGCGACAACACGATGCAGTTGATCTTGTGCCTCATTAATTTCATTCACTTGTGATCGTATTTCTTCGTTATGCCCAAGTACAGCATGTTTAAATTGCTGATGTTCTAAATCTAAATTTGCGAACATATTTTGATAAATTTCAAAACTTTGTTCCAATTCATCGAGTTGAATGTATACACGATTTAAATCGATATCGGCCGTGGGTACTTCATTGGAAAATTGGGTAAATTTGAAGACAAACTGGTTATATTTATCTTTTAATTGTTTAGCCAAATCACTTAAGCCATGCGCTTGTTCAAACAAGTCGTGTACAGCCGTTGAATTGAGTTGTGATTCGTGATGATCGGCTGCTGTTGAAGGTAGCACCGCATACATTTGCGAGGCATGCCCCAAGAAGTCGACTATTTTTTTAAACTTATCATGTTGGTCTGTAAGTTGATCCAAAATCGATTGGCAATTTCCTTGCAGATTGCGTAGATCGTCAAATTGAATTTCGTACGCATTCAACTGCTCTACATATTTTTCTTTTTGTTCATTTAAACTGTTAATTTCTGTGGTGAATTCCTTTGCACGCTGCGTATTCGATGCTAAAGCATCCAACAGACGCATATCATTTTCATTTTTTTGAATATCATTGCTGAGCTTTAACTCGTTGGCTTGGTTGAACTCCAGATTGTGTGCATTACGTATTAACTGCTCCAAATATTTAACATCCTGTGCAAGATTTTCAACATCTACATTTAATGCTAAAAACTCATCTTCCAACTGCTGTAATACTTGTTTAGGTTGATACTGTTTGGATGGAATAGCAATCAACTGATTTTTAAATGAGAGTGAAGATGATGTCATTTGAAAAAGTGCAGTGAAAGACTCAACAGTGTGAAGATCTTCCGCGGGTAATGCTTGTCGAATATTCACTAATTTGCTGTTCAAACTATGTAATATTTGTCGACTATGATCAGTCACTTGATTAACCAATAATTCATCATCTTTTTGATTTTTTATGCTTTGAATCTCTGTCGAAAGCTGTTCCAATTGTTGTTGTCTTTCATTCAATAACTTTCTTTTCTTTTGAAATTCTTCTGCTACTTTTGTGCTATCTCTTAATAATTCTCGTTCTTTCATCAATTCTTGAGTTTCTGCATAAAGTGCCGCTTTAATCTCATGAATAGACATGTCATGTGGATATTCATATTGCACTTTTTGCGCATTTTCTATGTCTTTATTGGTCAAATTCACATCTTTATTGCGTGTTCTCAGATTTGTCTCTAATCCAATGACTGTTTCTTTTATTTGGGCGATATTATTTTTTAAATCACGCAGTTGAAGATTAAACTCATTCAGCTGACTTTGCTGCTTAATTTTTTCGGGTTTCAATTTATTTCGCTGTAAGTTGACATAATAATCAATCGCTTGATGTTGTGTTGAATAATCATATGTTGCCTGATAAATGGCTTTAAATTCGCTGGCTAAAAGATTAAAGCGTTCTAAATTATTTTGTTTTAATTTTAAAGTTTGGCTTTGTTGATTCAGTTGTAAATATTTTTGATAGGTTTCTTCTAAGTCATGATCAAGTTTTTCTTCCTCACGACCACGTTGCATTTCAATTAGGGCAGCGATCGCAGATGAAAGAACATCTGAAACATTACTCGACATCGAAAACGCTAAATTATAGACCTTTCTAAAAGCATTGATTGAATCTGCATTATTGTTTTTTAACGGAATAATACAATATTGGGCATCTGGACTACCTAAACGTGCAAAAATCATTTGGCGGAGTTTTGCCGCTTCTTGAATAATGAGGCCACGTTGCTTTTGAGTAAATTTCAGCAGGCTTTCAGTACTTAAATTTTCCGCAAAATCTTGTTCGAATTCATTCCAAAATAAATGGCGCACTTCTTGATATGGAAGTGGAATAAATGCACGGTGATAAGCATAGTTTTGACTTTTTTCACTACTTGGCGCACGAAACAACACCATGGTAAATGTGCCACTTGGGTTTTCAACTTCAAGTGCGATATAAGATTTAAGCGTGGGAAAGTAAAAGCGAAATGATTGTTCAGTATCATACTGTCCATCCTTTCCTTCAAAACCGAATTTTTGGAAACAGTATCTAAAGTTTACTTCTGGAAAGAGTAACAATTTGGTTGCAGCTAAGCTTGCCGTTTTACCATTATTATTTCGCCCAAACATAGCTAAGTGCTGATCTAGAAGCAATTCAGAATAAGCATGCTTGGCAGCGTTCACAAAGACCAACCGCTTTAACGTGAACTGTAATAGCGACAAACTATCATTGATCATATAAAAAACTCTCTTGTTCAAGTCGGCGTTGGGTGCTACACAGCAGTCGTGCAAAAGGACGAATAAAAATAGGCGCATCAACTGCGAAATGGGCTAGCTTTTCAATCTCATCTGAACTCAAAGCATGTACCACTTGCTCCAAACGTTTTTGAATGTCATAAGGTTGCACAAAAGTTATTGTTTTATTAGGTAATAATTGAAATAAATTTTTTGCTATTTGGAGTCCACCATAATCACAATCAAAACATAAGTACAAATGTTCATACTGATTCAAAAAGTTTTGATGTAAAGAATTCGCAATTTCATTTCCTGTACCAAAGATAAAATCTAGAGGTTGATCACATGGCACATGGGTATGATTTTTTAAAAATTTTTTAAATTTTTCACTATTTAAAAAGACTTGACGGTTTTCCACAATAACCGCATAACGTGACAAACTTACTGGCGTTTGATAACAACCATCTTGTTCAAAAACAACCACTTGTGGATGTTCTGACAATTGTCTTATTAGAATATATGAACCAATAACTTTATGCTGATGACTACGATTCTGTTTGGCAGCACTCATCCGATCATGCCCCATGTTGCTGACTAAATTTTGAATCTCTTTTTCAATGGTCGGGTGAATATATTCAATCTGATAAAGATCGCCCTTAATTTTAATTCCACGTATATCTGAGGCTTCAAGTCGATGTGGAATATTTAATTGTGCAACCAAACGCTTAAAACGAATAAGATTTACAGGCTGATTCTGATCTATCGCCACCATCATTTTTTTTAAATTATTTAAGTTCAAAGTGGACTATTCCCCATATCCTAGCTTTGCAAGCCATTTCTTACTAAATAAAAATAATCTTTTAGGTATATTTTAGCCAATCCATTTTTTTAATTTTCAGCCTTAAGCGACAACCCATGTCGCTGTCAGAATTATAAATGTAAATTTACTTATGAGGAGGTGGTGGGAGTTGAAGTCATTGCTAACATCATCTTTAGTCCGATAAAAAGAAAGTGTTGAACCCATTTTGCACCTAAATTAATTTGAACAACTAAAGATTACTACTGTAATCTTTAGTTCATATATTTAAGACTTAAATTAGTTTAAAAAAATTTCAATTAATTTATGATGGCGTCAGCCTAAATCAAAAATAAGTATTTGAAATAAATAAATTTTAATTCAATCAATATAACCAATTGTATATCTCATGTATAAGGTCATCTCTGTGAAAACAGAAATTGAACTGAAGGTTATGCTTCTTATCATTAACTATATTAGTTCAAACTCGATCGGATATTGCTCTATTTTAAAGAAGCCAATATCATCCCATTTTCTTGAAAGGACCAAGCTCTAATTGTATCGCCATTACTACCATTACCAACAATTACAGCTAAAGGGTTTGGTAACGAACTAATATTATTTCGTGAAAATTCACGAAAGCTTTTTATATCTTGTGAGGACAAATTAGGGGTTAACTCAGCATGTGTATGCCAGTATCCTACTAAAACCAATCCTTGATTTTGATACTCAATAGCTTCTTGCTTACACCTATTGGCATCTAGTTCCAACCATGTTGGACCAGATCGATCAGTATTATGTGGAGGTGTAGCTACTGCAAGCCATAAACCATCCGACATACTTGTATCAATAAATATTTGCCCACCTTTCTCATCTTCTTTTAATTTTTGTTGATGAGCAAAGAATATGTCTCTTACTTTTGTGGACACTTTCAATTCAACATTAAGCATCTTCCATCGCCATTCCCAGGCTAGATCATAGCTCATTAGTACACTACACCCTTGGCCACTCTCTGGAAATGACAATTTGCTTGCAACCGTCAGGTACATCTGGTCCAACGTATGTACCTTTGAATTCACGTATCTTTTCAATATCACCTATACTAGTAACCCATGCCTCAGATTCTACTTTTCCAGTAAGCACATCAAATACAGATTGAGCTGTTATTGTCGCTATTGTATTAATTCCAATAGGACCACCAGGGAGAAATGCTTCTCCACAACCAGGGAGTGGGATGACCCCATTATCCTTCCATTCTGAATGTCGGTGTAAAAAGCTTCCATGCTCATCGAACAAGTAGCGTCCATCTGCAATACTATTTGGTCTAGTTATTAGCACATGCCCTATAATTGCATGAGGCTCAGCCCAAGCTTGGATTAAAGCCCACTTAGGTTGCCTAACTTGATGCAATAACCACATAAACTCTTCTGAATTCCAATCAGCAGTTGTAATTACCACCACATCCATTTCATCAAGCAAGCCAATATTCTTAATACATTCATACTGAATATATTGTGGAATTGATGTAATAGTGATATGAGACATATCTTTTTGGATTCGCTCTTTTAATGCTTGGGTTTTATATTTACCTAAATCATCCACCCCTAAAATATGTCTTCCTAGATTTGCACTTTCAAATCTATCAGGATCAACAATGGTGATGTCCGTAACACCTGCCCTCACTAGATGCATAACAAC
>NZ_SGSS01000043.1:0-16135 GCF_004209135.1 Acinetobacter sp. WCHAc060006
AAATAAAAAAGACAGATTGAAATCTGTCTTTTTTATTTCAAGCTTTTAAATGTATTAGAACTTTTTAAAGCCTTTGTTTAATCCGTATGGCTTGCGTGGTGCATTTTCATCACGCTCTTCACGACGACCAAATGCTTGCTCATTACGAGGCTCACGACGTTGGAATGAATTGCCATCACGGTTATCACGGCGTGCAAAATGTGAACCATTTTGGTTTTCACGACGTTGGCCTTGATCTTCACGGCGTTCACGACCATAAGATTGAGGTTGTTCTTCGTTGTCACGACGTTGTTGACGTAAGAAACCACCACGACGTGCAGCCATTGGTTTTTCTTGCATACGCTCATTACGACGTTTTGCCATACCATATAGGCCAGTGCCTTGGCGCGGCTTCAACTCAACCAATTTTGTTAAGTTGTCGATGTCGTTTTTGTCTAATTCCATCCAGCGACCTGTGCGTAGTTCGCGTGGTAGAATCACCGTACCATAACGTGTACGTAATAGACGGCTTACTTTAAGGCCTTGTGATTCAAAGATACGACGTACTTCACGGTTACGACCTTCTTTTACCACAACTTGGAACCAACGGTTAATACCTTCACCGCCAATTTCAGAGAATGATTCAAACTTCGCAGGACCATCATCTAAAGTCACGCCAGTGGTCATGTTTTTAATGAGTGCTGGAGTTACTTCACCCATTACGCGCACAGCGTATTCACGTTCAATTTCATTTGACGGATGCATTAAGCGGTTGGCCATTTCACCGTCATTTGTGAATAGCAATAAACCTGTTGAGTTGATGTCTAGACGACCCACCATCACCCAACGATCACCTTGAATTTGTGGTAATTGTTCAAATACAGTTGGACGGTTTTCAGGGTCATTGCGTGAGCAAATTTCACCTTCTGGTTTGTAGTAGATCAACACGCGACGACGAATTTCGTCTTCAATTTGGAACTGTACTTTACGACCATCGATGCGAAGCTCATCACCTGGTTCAATACGTTCACCCACTTGGGCAACTTGCCCATTTACGCTTACACGTCCAGCGGCAATGACTTCTTCCATATAACGGCGAGAACCCAAACCAACACGTGCAAGCACCTTTTGCAATTTTTCACTCATGACAGCATAACCTTAGAAATTATCATCAACAGTTCACCTATTTATGACTTCGGTGCATTTGCATCGAGGGCCATAAAAGCTTCCTTGGCATCCTGCAGGGGAGGCAATTGGCTTAAAGAAGTTAAACCAAAAGCATTTAAAAATTGAGGCGTTGTTATTAACAACGATGGTCTTCCTGGGAGTTCACGAAAACCAGATTCTTTAATCCAGTTCCAGTCAAACAACGTACGTAAAATTTGACTGTTATTGGTCACTCCACGAATTTGCTCAATGTCTGCTCGTGTTACGGGTTGATGGTAAGCAACCACAGCAAGGGTTTCGAGCAAAGATGGCGATAAGCGAGATGGTCGCTCAGGCCAAGTTTGTGCAATGATATTACGATATTTTGCACGAACTTGAAAACGGAAACCTTGAGCGGTTTCAACGAGTTCAATTGATCTGCCATGTTGCAGCATAGACAGCTGCTGCAAATATTGGCGTAATTCTGTTTTGCTAAAGCGATCTTGAAACGCTTCTTTTAAGCGCGCAATCGATACCGCTGTATCGCTGGCAAAAATAATGGCTTCTAATTGCATGAGCACTTCATGCAAATCATCTTGAGGTGTTGATAACACATTTTGATCTGTATTCATGCGCATGCTCCTTGAATTGCAAGCGGTGCTTCTACACCTGACGCGATGATGTGAACTTTTTGCTGGCGTGTCAGTTCTAATATCGCCATAAAAGTGACAACCATGCCCATACGACCTTGGCTCGGTCTTAATAAGGCTTCAAATGGAAGAACTTCGCCACTCAGTAATTTTTGTTCGATGTAAGCAATACGCTCTTCAAGTAATACAGGTTCTTGCGTAATTTGATGGACCACAGGTTCTGGGCGGTTAAATACGCACAGCATTGCGTCGCGCAGTAAATTGGCTTGATGGCCATCATTGCTTTGTAAGGTTTGACCTAAGCTGACATTGGTTTCAAATGTATCACGTTCTAATACAGGCATTTGGCCCAAGCGTTCAGCAGCTTGTTTTATGCGTAAATAGTTTTCGAGGCGATCTATTAATTCTTGTTTAGGGTCAACTTCTGTTGCATTGACTGATTTCGGCTTTGGCAATAATAAGCGTGATTTTAGGTCGGCAAGCAGGGCTGCCATCACCATGTAATCAGCTGTCAGCTCAATATTGAGTGACTTCATTGCATCCATATAAGACAGATATTGGACTGCAATTGGGGCAATATCAACTTGTAATAAGTCAAAGCCGTTTTTTTGAATTAGGTAGATTAGAAAGTCGAGTGGTCCTTCGAAATGCTCTAAAAGAATTTCAAATGCAGCTGGAGGAATGTATAAATCCTCTGGAATGGTCTCTTGCCACTCATCCAAAACGCGGATGTGTGTAGATGATTCCATAGGTTCATGGACAATTTCATTCATTGCAGTTATAGGCCACGCGAATTTTCAAAGGCATGTAGGATATTTTTCTTCGATCTCACATCGAAAGAAAAAAGCATATAAGTAATGCCCTAGTGTAATTGAAAATTGTACTCAAAGAAATTGCTTAGCAGACCAAATGCTAAAAAACCTGAAAATATATAGGGTTTATTTATTTGGTCGCGCATTTTGACGACAAAATGATTGTAATATCTTGGGATTGAGGGGTAAAACGGGGCTGACTAAGCCATACGGATAATAATATGAATCATGATTTACAAAATAATATGAAAAATAGAAATCAAAATCAGGGTATAGCTATTGTAGGTGCGTTGGTGAAACCACTAGATCTGATTGAGCCAAATTTTAGTTCTTTACAGGGGCGCACGGTCAAACTTCAATTGTTGTCTACCAATACGCTTAGCCCAATTCAGCACCAGCAGATATGGCAAGTGGTTCAAAGTGAATCTGATGTGGCTTGGACTTATATGGCTTATACAGGTTTTGCCCAGCAGACAGCGTTAATCAATATGTTGGATGCAAACTTTCACTTGCCTGATGCGATTCATTTTGGCATTGAAACGCGCCAAGGTGTTGTGGGTTGGGTGGGTTTACTCAATATTCGACCCGTTCACCGTGTCATTGAAATAGGCAATGTGTACTTTTCCCATCAAATGAAACGAAGCACTGCTGCCACAGAAGTCTTGTATTTGTTATTAAAACATTGTTTCGCGCAGGGCTATAGAAGAGTGGAATGGAAATGTGATGATTTAAATGTACCTTCTAAAAAAGCTGCCTTACGTTTTGGCTTCCAATATGAAGGCACATTTAGACAAGATCGAATTGTCAAAGGCCGTAATCGCGATACTGCTTGGTTTTCAATGATTGATACTGACTGGCCACTTGTGCAACAGGCGTATGAAGCATGGCTGGCAGATACAAATTTTGATGAACATGGTCGGCAAAAGTTAAGCTTGGCTCAACTCATGCCAAAGCCATAATAATCACTATCATTTCAAGTGGTCAGTGCTTATTCAAAAGCACTGACATCACCGACACCACGACGAATGACTTCTGGATATTCACCAGCAAGATTGACAATACTGGTGGTGTTTAAGGTTCCGAGTCCACCATCAATAAATACATCAATTAATTTTCCTAACTGCATTTCAATGTCATAGGGATCATCAATGGGTGCAGATTGGCCGGGTAAAATTAAGGTTGAGGTGAGTAGGGGTTCGCCCAGTTCTTGCAGTAACATTTGGCAAATTGGATTGCTTGGAATGCGTAGCCCAATGGTTTTCTTTTTTGGATGCATTAAGCGCTTAGGGACTTCGCTGGTTGCTGGTAAAATAAAAGTAGTAATGGCTGGTGTATTGTTTTTGAGTAAGCGATACATCGCATTATCGACTTTGGCATACGTAGCAATGTCAGACAGATCGGCACAAATAATGGCATATTGGTGTTTGGCATCTAGCTGGCGAATTCTAGAAATACGCTCCATGGCATGCTTATTACCAATTTGACAACCAATGGCATAAGCGGCGTCTGTTGGATAAACCACAACATCACCTGCACGAATTCGTTCGACGGCTTGGCTAATCAAGCGGGGCTGAGGATTATCTGGATGTACACGTAGATGCAACATATTGAGTCCTCCAAAGTTTAGATTAAGTTGTTATTCTTTCACTTTGTTTATTATGGCTGTGCATAGCCCAAATGCGCAATGCACAGTTGATGGAATTGTGTAATTTAATCAAGCATTTCACGTTTAAATTCATCTAAGGCAAGTACTTTGCCTTGGCGGGTACACTGGCAAATACAATCGATAAGATGGGTTGCATCTCGAGGAAGTTTGGCTTCGCCTGAAAAATAACGTTGCAATTGGCTAAAGACATTGTCTTTAAATTGCGCACCATCGCCACCTTCACCAGTTAAGTTATCCAAAGATACACGGAACTTGCGCCCAAAGGCTTGAGCAAATAACCATTCAATCGCTTGAGGTTTAATTTCAACTTGCTCAAAGAGTGCCTGTTGTTCTGCACTACGACCATCTGGCGCATACCAATAACCTAAATCTGGCAGTAGGCGTCGCTGTGCGCCAGCGATGGTCCAGTGGCTAATTTCATGCAAGGCACTATTGAAGTAGCCATGGGCAAACTGTATGCGTGCAGGGCCTTGTTCATCCGCTGGAAAATACTCTGGTTCAAAATCACCACGGACTAATGTGACATTTAGGTGGGAAAACCAATGATTAAAGTGTAAGATGAGCCAATCAACTTGCTGGGATTCTGATACTAAATTCGCCCACGGTGAGAGTTGCACTTGCTGTAGTGAGCTGTCAGAATCAAGCGTTGAAAGTGTGCTAACGAGTGATGAAATATTCACTTCTGTTTGCGGCTGCAACAGATGCATGACTGAAATTACCCAATTGGTCTGTCTAAATAAGTACAAAATTGTATCTTAATCTTTGACAGAGTTCTGATGAATTTGTAGAATTGCCGCCTTAATTATGTCAGCAAATACCTTTCCGGCACAGATTGAGCCGTTTAAATGGGCTGAACAAGGCTTTAAATGGTCAGGTCAACTGCCTTTATCTCGCTTTGTTCGTATTGCTCGTGAAGCTGTTGGATCAATTGATGATCAATTGATTAACATAGACTGTAAGCTATCAATGGATGCCTATCATCGCATTGTATGGCTAGATGGTCATGTTGAAACGAATGTTCCAATGGAATGCCAGCGTTGTCTGGAGCCCGTTGTAATAAACCTCGTTTCAGATTTTCATCTAGCTCTTGTGGATGATGAGTCACTGATAGAGCGCTTGGATGAGGATGCTGATTTCATCGTTTTAGGTGAAAGTGAAGCAACTGTAAAAGGCACATACGATGCGCCTGCTACAGCGGATTTACTCTCACTGATAGAGGATGAATTGTTATTGTTGATGCCATTGTCACCTAAGCATGACTCATGTGAACATAAGCATCAACCTGCCGTAGAAGAGCTGGTCGAAGAAAAACGGGATAATCCGTTTGATGTTTTGGCTGCTTTGAAGGGTAAACTTAACTAATTTTTGTGTTATACTGTTAAGTATAAGACAATCGAATTTGTTCTGATCCATTTTTTCGATCTTTGTAAGGAGCCATCATGGCCGTTCAGCAAAACCGTAAAAGTCGCTCTCGCCGTGACATGCGCCGTTCACATGACGCTTTAACCGAGAATGCATTAACAGTAGACCAAACGACTGGTGAAACTCACCGTCGTCACCACGTATCTAAAGATGGTGTCTACCGTGGTCGTCAATTATTCGCTAAAGCATCTGCTGAATAATTGGTGATGTATTAAGCGTCAAGCTTAGTAGAAAAAATGGGAGCGAAAGCTCCCTTTTTTTTGTGCTGAATTTTGTTGTATTTGGCAATTACTAAAAGCAAAAATAAGTGGTAAATTTTCGCTCCATATATCGGCGTACATGAAGACTTGTTGGTAAATTGATCATTTGATATTACCGCTTGTCTAAAAATAAAGGATTTTTTATGTCTGCTAAACAACTCGAGCAAGCGGCTCAAGCAACTAAAACCGTGTTTGTGTTTCCTGGTCAAGGCTCACAAAAAGCTGGCATGCTCGCAGAACTTGCAGAACAGTTTAGTAGCGTGCAAGCAACATTTGCAGAAGCGTCTGAAGCTGTAGGTTTTGATTTATGGCAAATCGCCCAAAGTGGTGAAAGTTTAGACCAGACTGAATTTACACAACCTGTTTTGCTTACAGCAAGCATCGCTTTGTGGCGTGTTTGGTTGGAGCTTGGTGGTGTTGCACCAAAATACCTTGCTGGCCATTCATTGGGTGAATACAGCGCATTGGTTGCATCTGGTGCGATGAGCTTAGCGGATGCGGTAAAACTGGTGAATCTGCGTGGCAAATTGATGCAAAGTGCAGTGCCACAAGGTAAAGGTGCTATGGCGGCAATTTTGGGCTTAGAAGATGCTCAAGTGATTGCGCTGTGTGAGCAAGCGACAGCATCAGCTGAAGGTTCTGTACAGGCAGCCAACTACAATGCCAAAGGCCAAGTTGTTGTTGCGGGTGATAAAGCACAAGTTGAAGCGGTAATGGCTTTGGCAAAAGAAGCGGGTGGTAAGGCGATTGCACTTCCTGTGTCTGTACCATCGCATTGCGCTCTTATGCAACCTGCAGCAGTACAGTTTGCGCAAGCTTTGGAACAAACTGCCATTGAGCTACCTAGCATACCTGTAATACAAAATGTCAACGCGGAAATCGCAACAGATACAGCTGCTTTGCGTCAGGCTTTGACAGAGCAATTGTACCAATCTGTGCAATGGACGAAGACTATGCAGTACGTGCAGGATCAAGGCATTCAATATATCGTGGAATGTGGTCCGGGCAATGTACTTGCTAATCTGGCAAAACGTTTGCCAAATATTGAAAAAGCGTTCCCACTCGACTCAAAAAGTCGTATGGAAGATGCTTTAAATGCCATTTTAGTGGCTGAAGGGAAAATCGCATGATACAAGAACGCAAAGTCGCATTGGTGACTGGTGCGAGCCGAGGGATTGGTGCAGCCATCGCTCAACAGCTTATCCAAGACGGTTATTTTGTAGTGGGTACGGCCACTTCTGAAGCGGGTGCGGAGAAATTATCCATCGCCTTTGCTGAAAATGGCGCGGGTAAAGTATTAGATGTGCGTGATGGCGCGGCTATTGATGCACTGATTTCTGATATTGAACAAAATTATGGTCCTGTTCTTGCCTTAGTGAATAACGCAGGGGTGACTAAAGACAATTTATTGCTTCGTATGTCTGAAGATGATTGGGATGATATTCTGAACATTCATTTGAAAGCAGTATACCGTTTATCTAAACGTGTGCTAAAAGGTATGACCAAGGCACGTTTTGGACGCATTATTAACATTAGCTCTGTGGTTGCACACTTTGCAAACCCAGGACAAGCCAACTACTCTGCTGCTAAAGCGGGGATTGAGGCTTTTAGTCGTAGTCTTGCAAAAGAGATGGGTAGTCGCCAAATTACAGTAAATAGCGTGGCGCCTGGCTTTATTGCGACAGAGATGACTGAGCAGTTAAGTGAAGAAATTCGTAAGAAAATGAGTGATCAAGTGGCCTTGAATCGTTTGGGTGAGCCACAAGATATTGCGAATGCTGTAAGTTTCTTGGCTTCGGATAAGGCAAGTTACATTACTGGCACTGTTTTACATGTAAATGGTGGTTTATACATGAGCTAATTGGCTGATGTATAAACTTTCCAAATTTTTTAGATTGAATTAAACTAACGGCATTAAAAACGCCACAAGCAATGAGGAGAATTCCTGTGAGCGATATCGAACAACGCGTTAAACAAGCAGTTTCTGAGCAACTTGGTCTTAAAGTTGAAGAAATTAAAAACGAAGCATCTTTCATGGATGACTTGGGTGCAGACTCTCTTGACCTAGTTGAGCTTGTTATGTCTTTCGAAAACGACTTCGACATCACTATTCCAGATGAAGATTCTAACGAAATCACAACTGTTCAATCTGCAATTGACTATGTTTCTAAAAAACTTGGTTAATTCAGTGTTTCAGCTTGCTGAAATTAAAAGCCACCTTTGAGGTGGCTTTTTTTTATGTGTCTGGTTTAGTGAATGCTACTTACATTCACTTACGTTTCTATCACCAAAGCGCATCCTAAATTGGTTATTTTTTAGCTATAAACAAGAAGTAGAAAAATTTTTAATAACACATCAAAAACTATGGAGAATAACAATGGGTCTTTTTGATTTTGTAAAAGGCATTGGTAAAAAGAATACAGCACCTGCTGAGCCACAGGCTGCACCAGTAACGCCTGCAGAGCCGTCTGCACAAGAAATTGCAAATAAGTTGTTGGGTCATGTTAAAAGTTTAGGTTTGCCTGTTACAGGGCTGTCTGTGAGTTATAACAGCACATCAGATTTAGCAATAATAAAAGGGCAAGTTCAAAGCCAAGCAGACCGCGAAAAAATTATTTTAGCGGTAGGTAATATTGACCATGTTGCGCAAGTCGACGATCAATTGACCGTAGCTACACCTGAACCTGAAAGTAAATTTTATACTGTTAAATCGGGTGATAACTTGTCTAAAATTTCAAAAGAATTTTATGGTGATGCAAATCAATACAATAAAATTTTTGAAGCCAATCGCCCATTGTTAAAAAATGCCGATGATATTTTCCCAGGTCAGGTACTGCGTATTCCTGTTTAAGGTGTTGGTCTCTCTCAAGATTTGAAAATGTAAAACCGCTGTATGATCAGCGGTTTTTTTTGTGTTTAGTGGATGGTTGGATTAATCCCTAAGCTTTGGTTTTATCTTGCTAAAGCTTGAAAATAAAAAATTTTTGTATTGAGAATGTGGTAGAAAACACATATTGCATATTGCAAGGGTGGATAAGTATGTTGGGCGGTTGAGTTGTATGGCGTACTTGCGGATAAATAAAAAAACCTCCAAGTGGAGGTTTAATTAGGTGCACATGAGTGAATTTAGAACGTAGGTTTGACCACCACTAAAATCACGACTGCAAAGAGAATCAGTGTTGGCATCTCATTAAAAAAGCGCCAAAACTTATGCGATTTATAGTGTGCATTGTCTATGAGCTTTTTACGGTAGTAGCCACAAACAAAATGGTAGATGACTAAAAGCCCAACAAAACCAACTTTGAGATAGAACCATAAGGCTTCATGATAATGTCGGGTTGCATCGCCCCAATCGACAAGAAAATGTGCCGTGATTAGTGTTGCGATCATTGCAGGCCACATAATGCCACGGTACAGCTTGCGTTCCATGATAATAAAACGCTGATGGCTGGTAGTGTCATCGCTCATCGCATGATAGACAAAAAGGCGAGGGAGGTAGAAGAGTGCTGCAAACCAGCAAACAACGGCGATGATATGTAATGCTTTGACCCAGAGGAAAGCATCTGAAGGAGCATCCATAATGTACCCTTTAAAAGGGCGGTGGGGTGTGGTTTAGCGCCGAAGCGCCAAACCTACAGACCTTAAATTAGCCTTCCCATTTTTTGAAAACGAGACAAGCGTTTACACCGCCAAAACCGAAACTGTTACTCATCACAGTATTCAATTTTGCGTCACGTTTTTCAAGTACGATGTCAAATCCTTTCGCGCCTTCATCTAATTCTGTCACGTTGATGTTTGGTGCAATAAAGTCATTTTGCATCATAAGCACAGAGTAGATGGCTTCTTGAACGCCAGCAGCACCAAGGCTATGACCTGTCATAGATTTGGTTGAGCTAAGAGGAGGTACTTGGCCTTCGCCAAACGCACGTTCCATTGCTTTAAGCTCAGTGACGTCTCCAGCAGGTGTAGATGTACCATGTGTGTTGACATAGTCAATTTGGTCTACACCGTGTTGTTTCGCTTCTTCTAGTGCCATAAGGATACAGCGTGTTGCGCCTTCACCAGAAGGTGCAACCATGTCTGCACCGTCAGAGTTGGCAGCATAGCCAACGACTTCAGCCAAAATGTTTGCGCCACGTGCTTGAGCATGTTCTAAAGATTCGAGTACCACAAAACCGCCACCGCCAGCAATCACAAAACCATCACGGTCAGCTGAGTATGGGCGTGAAGCTGTTTCAGGAGTCTCGTTGTATTTAGAGCATAAAGCACCCATTGCATCAAACAGTAGGCTTTGAGACCAATGATCTTCTTCGCCACCACCTGCAAGCATAAGGTCTTGTTTGCCTAATTGAATCAGGTTGTATGCATAACCGATTGCATCTGCAGAGGTTGCACAAGCACTAGTAATTGAGTGCGCAATACCTTGCATTTTAAACGCTACACCTACATTGGCTGTAATGGTGTTAGACATATTGCGAGGTACAAAGAATGGACCAACTTTACGTGCGCCTTTGGTTGCTAAAAGTTCATTCATTTCTACAACAGACGCAGTTGAGTTGCCACCTGAACCACCCGCAATACCGTAGCGAGGGTTGCCACCAATTTGTTCTGCTGTTAAACCCGCATGCTCAATAGCTGCAGCTGCAGCATTGTAGGCGTACATTGCACAAACGCCCATAAAGCGTTTTAAACGACGGTCAATACCATCAAAGTTTTGTTCAGCAGCAGCACTGACATGACTTTTAAAATTTAATTCAGCATAAGTTGGATTTGCACGTGTTCCAGAAATCCCGTTCTGTAAAGAATGCGTTACATCCTCTAGGGTATTACCAATACATGAGTTAATGCCCATGCCTGTGATTACAACACGTTTCATTTGCAGATCCTTTATAGCTTGCGTACGAGTCCTGCGCACTTCATACCAGATGCATCACCTGTGAATGATCGGTGGACTCAGTTATTTCAATTGCAATCATAATAGCAGAAAGATTTTTGTTTTCTTATGGCAAATCCTATGCCTATTTTCAAGTTCCGATCTTCTGAGCAAAATGCGTCTTTGCTTTACTAAAAGATACATATTCAGGTTGAGTTAAATGCTGACTACACCTAGTATTTATCGAGAATTGTAAGAATATAGGCAATGGGGTAGGGAATGGCGAACTCGAATAATAAGCAATCAAGCGGTTTCTTTTCTAATGCAGTTGGAGTGGCTAAAAAGCTCAGTAGTACAGGCACTTCTTTGTTAAATCATGTTGCACCAGATTCAGTGGCAAAGCTGACACGGGCTTCATCTGCACAATCTGCGATTGAGGGGAAGTATCAAGTCGCAAGTGTTTTTACATCTAAAGTATATGACAATCCACAGCAAGTATTACGTGAACATCTGCCGAATGTATCGCGCCAGTTTTTAGGTCGCCATTACAGTAAAGTGAATAATGTTGCGAATTTTGTATCGCCACAATTTTCCGACAAAGTGTCAGATTATTTGTTTGATCAACTGAATCAGTTGAGCAATAACATGAGTTCAGTGGATGCGGTGCTGGATGAAGCTGGTGTGCGTGATTTGGAGGAGTTGACGCAAGATGTAGATCGTTCCAAGCGTTTGAGTCAGGCATTGGTTGAGCAAAATAAATGGCTGGCATCTTTACAAGGCGCATTGACAGGGGCGACAGGGGTCTTGGGTTCGACAATAGATATCCCAGCGTCATTGTTAATGTCTTTAAGGATTATTTACCAAGTCGGACGCTCATACGGTTTTGATCTGAGCAAAGAAAGTGATCAAGAAATTGTGCAGCATATTTTTAGGCAAATTGACTTAGGTGTCATTGCTGAAAAACAAACACTGTTGTTGGCACTAAAAGCGCTGTCGAGCACTATTCAAACCCATGATTTAAGTCAGTTACAGCAAATGCTAGGCTCGAGCAATGATGTCGAGGCGCTCAAAAAATATTTTGTAGATGCGCAAGGTGAGTATAAGTTGGGATGGCTTAATCAGCTGTCCAAAGTATCCTTGCTCGATAAACTTACGCGTTTAACTCCATTGGCGGGTGCAGGTATCAGTGCCGTATATAGTCTACGTTTGGTGGATGAGGTCAATCAAAAAGCACAGCAAGTCTTTTCACATGCGCGTGAATATTTAATTCTGCATAAAGATGCACAGCTATCACCATTGCTTGCCTATGAAAAATCAATGGAGTTGTTGGCGCAGGCTGCACCAAAACTTATGGAGTCGGTCAAGGCAATTGAGCAAAATCTTATTGAACCTGTGTTAAATAAAGCCATTGATATTGAAGGAAATGAAAATATTACACAGGTCAAAGTGTTAAAAAAGACGCCTAAAGATAAAGAAGACGAAGCATCTTGCTTAAATACGCAAGATGAGCAGATTACAAATGATTTAGCTGCACTGGCTGAAAAAGAAGTTGCACCGAGCGATGATGTGCCACCACAGCAAGCTGCTTTAGCAAATGATCAGGATGCTGTATGGCAAGATGATGCTCCGTTGGGCGAAACAGAAAATTTAAGCCAGACATCTGTGCTACAGAAGGATGCTCAGTTGAAAAAATAAATATGCTTATTTTCAATTTGTTAGTTTTTTAATGTGCTTTTGTTTGGCTGAAAAAGCAACAAAAGAAATATTTGGTCAAGATTTGATGAGTAGTCGAATCTTGACCATTTTTACATCCTGAATTACAATTGCATGCCCTCAAAAAGCAGTATTTTTTTGGGGCTTTTATTTAACGGGAGAATTGCCAAATGGCAACAACAAATCAGTTGATCCGTAAGGGTCGTACGACTTTAGTTGAAAAATCTAAAGTTCCTGCGTTGAAGGCTTGTCCACAACGTCGTGGTGTTTGTACACGTGTTTACACTACTACACCTAAAAAACCTAACTCAGCAATGCGTAAAGTTTGCCGTGTTCGCTTAACTTCAGGTTTCGAAGTTTCTAGCTACATCGGTGGTGAAGGCCATAACCTACAAGAGCACAGTGTTGTTCTTATCCGTGGTGGTCGTGTTAAAGACTTACCAGGTGTACGTTACCATACCGTTCGTGGTTCTTTAGACTGCGCTGGTGTTAAAGATCGTAACCAGTCACGTTCTAAATACGGTACTAAACGTCCTAAGAAATAATCTGAAAAGATTAGCTTCTTAGTTCGCTAGAACTGCAATCCTTTATCGTCTCGCTTGTCTGATTTCTGCATTTAATTTTGTGAAATTCAAGCGACGTGTAGTAAGGCCAGCGAATAGTGCATGACACTTTGCACTCATGCTGGATAAACCTGAAGTGTCATATTTATAGGTAGTTTAAAATGCCAAGACGTCGCGTAGTCGCTGCTCGTGAAATCCTTCCGGATCCAAAATTCAGTAGCCAAACAATCGCTAAATTCATGAACCACGTAATGCAAGATGGTAAAAAATCTATTGCTGAAAGTATCGTTTACGGTGCTTTAGACCGCGTTCAAGAAAAATCAAAAGTAGACCCAGTTGAATTTTTTGAAGCTACGCTTGAAAAAGTTCGTCCTATGGTCGAAGTAAAAGCACGCCGTGTTGGTGGTGCTACATACCAAGTTCCTATGGAAGTACGCCCATCCCGTCGTACTGCTCTAGCGATGCGTTGGTTAGTAGACGCTGCGGCTAAGCGTTCTGAAAAAACTATGGCTTTACGTCTTGCTGGTGAGTTGCTTGATGCATCTGAAGGTAAAGGCGCAGCTGTTAAAAAACGTGAAGATGTGCACCGTATGGCTGAAGCCAACAAAGCATTCTCTCACTACCGTTTCTAAGCGGATAAAACAGGCCCTACTCAGAAAATTGACAGTGCTTTCATTGCGCTGTCATGAAATCGCTTTAAGCTGTTCTGCAGCTTAAAGCGTCCTGTTTTAAACAACAAAATTTAGGAATGCTAGAAATCATGGCTCGTAAAACCCCAATTTCTCAGTACCGTAACATTGGTATTTCAGCGCACATTGACGCTGGTAAAACTACAACTTCAGAACGTATTTTGTTCTACACAGGTGTATCTCACAAAATTGGTGAAGTACACGACGGTGCAGCAACAATGGACTGGATGGAGCAAGAGCAAGAACGTGGTATTACCATTACTTCTGCTGCGACAACTACATTCTGGTCTGGCATGAGCCAACAGTTTAAAGAACACCGCATCAACGTAATTGACACCCCGGGACACGTTGACTTCACAGTTGAAGTTGAACGTTCTATGCGTGTTCTTGACGGTGCGTGCATGGTTTACTGTGCTGTAGGTGGTGTACAACCTCAGTCAGAAACTGTATGGCGTCAAGCTAACAAATATAAAGTGCCTCGTTTAGCATTCGTGAACAAGATGGACCGTACAGGTGCAAACTTCTTCCGTGTTGTTGAACAAATGAAAACACGTCTTGGTGCGCACCCTGTACCAGTTGTGATTCCAGTTGGCGCTGAAGATAACTTCCAAGGTGTTGTTGACTTAATCGAAATGAAGTCAATCATCTGGGACGAAGCTTCTCAAGGTATGAAGTTCGAATACGGCGACATTCCTGCTGATCTAGTTGAAACAGCTCAAGAATGGCGTACTAACCTTGTAGAAGCAGCTGCTGAAGCTTCTGAAGAGTTAATGGACAAATACCTAGAAGAAGGTGATCTTTCTAAAGAAGACATCGTAGCTGGTATCCGTGCTCAAACTTTGGCTTGCGAAATCCAGCCAATGCTTTGTGGTTCAGCGTTCAAAAACAAAGGTGTTCAACGTATGTTGGACGCAGTTATTGAATTCTTACCTGCGCCGACTGACGTTGAAGCGATCAAGGGTATCCTTGACGACAAAGACGAAACTGAAGGCTCACGTGAATCTTCTGACGAAGCTCCGTTCTCTGCGTTAGCGTTCAAAATCATGAACGACAAATTCGTAGGTAACTTGACTTTCGTACGTGTTTACTCAGGTGTTCTTAAGCAAGGTGACTCGGTTTATAACCCAGTTAAATCTAAGCGTGAACGTATTGGTCGTATCGTGCAAATGCACGCTAACGAACGTCAAGACGTTGAAGAAATCCGTGCTGGTGACATCGCTGCGTGTGTAGGTCTTAAAGACGTAACTACTGGTGATACACTTTGTGATGAGAAAAATGTCATCACTCTTGAGCGTATGGAATTCCCAGAGCCAGTAATCGCACTTGCTGTTGAACCTAAAACTAAAGCTGACCAAGAGAAAATGTCTATCGCTCTTGGCCGTTTAGCGAAGGAAGATCCATCATTCCGCGTACGTACTGACGAAGAATCTGGTCAAACGATCATTTCTGGTATGGGTGAGCTTCACCTTGACATCATCGTTGACCGTATGAAACGTGAATTCAACGTTGAAGCGAACATTGGTAAACCAATGGTTGCTTACCGTGAAACGATCAAAAAATCAGTTGAACAAGAAGGTAAATTTGTTCGTCAAACTGGTGGTAAAGGTAAATTCGGTCACGTATACGTACGTCTTGAGCCTATGGATGCGGATTCTGAGAAAGAATACGAATTCGTTGAAGAAGTTGTTGGCGGCGTAGTACCGAAAGAATTCTTCGGCGCGGTTGACAAAGGTATCCAAGAACGTATGAAGAATGGTGTCCTAGCTGGTTACCCAGTTGTTGGCATCAAAGCGACATTGTTCGACGGTTCTTACCATGATGTCGACTCTGACGAATTATCGTTCAAAATGGCTGGTTCTTACGCATTCCGTGACGGTTTCATGAAAGCAGATCCTATCTTGCTTGAACCGATCATGAAAGTTGAAGTAGAAACTCCAGAAGACTACATGGGCGATATCATGGGTGACTTAAACCGTCGTCGTGGTATGGTTCAAGGTATGGACGATCTTCCTGGCGGTACTAAAGCAATTAAAGCTGAAGTTCCACTTGCTGAGATGTTTGGTTACGCGACTCAAATGCGTTCTATGTCTCAAGGTCGTGCGACTTATTCTATGGAATTTGCTAAATATGCTGAAACTCCACGTAACGTGGCTGAAGGCATCATTTCTAAGTTCCAATCTGGCGGTAAAAAAGGTGACGACGAGTAATCTTTCGATTACTATATTGCCTAACTAATTTATAGTTAAAATCTAATGCTCATGCAGTGTTCCTGCATGAGTAGCTTAAAAAGGAAGCTCTCATGGCTAAGGCTAAGTTTGAACGTAATAAGCCACACGTAAACGTGGGCACAATTGGTCACGTC
>NZ_SGSS01000044.1:0-14226 GCF_004209135.1 Acinetobacter sp. WCHAc060006
CATATTGAATTCTTGATGTTGCGCAGCTGTAGCTGGGCCTAAGTTGGCATTAGCCTTGGGGAAATGATCAATATGGTGTGCAGTAAATAGAAAAGGGTCTTTTAAATCTAGACGAAAAGTAATGGGGCTAAGGGCATAAATGACCGCGTCAGACATGGCTACATTCTCTCTATTATTATTGCTAATCTCTTTAATGTAAGAGTGAATGTGGCACAAATCTGTAGCGGAACTGTATAAATTCAGGCCATTTTAGATAGATTAAGAGGTGCTGTCTGAATCTTGGTTTTGATCTTTGGGTTGTTGAATCAGCATAGCGGCTAATTTCAGCATCTCGCCTTGAATATTCCCCATTTGTTGTTCAATTTTTTTAAAGTCGACTTGGCTTAAATCGACTTGGCCATTCAGAAAAGGTGAATTGAGTACCTGTTGATTGGCGTCCAAAATATTTTGGCGGATGTCAGTGATTTCTTGTGACTTGAGCTGGACTTTATTGAGGGCTAGATCAAAGGCTTTTAATTGTTGTTGGAGCTGTGTGGCAGCGTGTTGTAATTGAACATGATCTTGTTGATCTACTGCTTTTTGTAGCTCGCTTTGAGTTTGCTGCAATTGTTGGGTGTAGTCATTGGTGCTGAGCTGTAAATCAGTGACATCACGCATGATATAAAATAAATTGCCTTGCTTTAGATCTGAGCGCGTCGCATCTTGTTGCTCAGACATCGGCTGTATTTCATCCGCAGTATGCGCAAGCTCAGATGTACTTTCACTGCTGGAAGGATCTCGGCCTGATTGATCACAGCCCAGTAAAACCAAACCAGTGGCAAAAATAGTGAATGGGAGAACAGCACCCTGTAGAAACTTTTTCATTACAGCTAAATCTATCTATTTATTTAATTTCTAATATGCAGTCAAAATATGTAAACAAAATAGAGAGACACAAAGTCATAACAAAAAAATGAATGAAATAGATAAAACAAAAAAGAGCGCCGAAGCGCTCTTATATGACTTAGAATGAATTAGCCAGCAATAATTTTAATAATGCTGTGGCTGATGATATTAGTTAACACATAATCGCCATTTACTTTAATCCATTGTTGATTTTTACCTGGTTTACTCAATTTTTTGTATTTGCTGTGATCGACTTTGTAACTGTTGCCACGGTATTGGCTTGGTACTTTTTGTCCTGCACGCCAGTCATGAGCTGGTTTAACCGATTTTTTATGCTGCTGCGCTTGAGGTTTAGCAGGCATTTTATTTTTTTGCACTTGATGCTGTGCAGGGGCCTTTTGATTATGTTCAATTTGAGGCTGATTGTTTTGAGGTGCAGCCATTGCAGGTGCAGCGACTAAAGCTGTTGAAATTGACAGTACAATTGCTTTCATTAATGTATTCATATTTTCACCTGTTATTTGCTACAAGCATTTGTGGATAGCTTCATCATAGAGTTGATTAACAGATAAAAATTGAATGTATTGTTGTAGATCAATTAAAATAATGGATTAACTATGTGTTTTATCTTCATTTGATAATATTTTTTATTTATTTGGTTATGTTTTTTAATAAAGCCTTATTAGAGTCTTAAATTGATAACTCGAATAAGGCGTTAATGGTGTTGCTACAATAAGCTTATTTTGCCAATTCAGCATTAATGGCATCCACAATACGTGGGTCATCAGCCGTAATATCAGGTGCAAAGCGCGCCACAACTTCACCTTGTTTATTCACAAGGAATTTTTCAAAGTTCCATAGAACTTCAGGTGGCTCATTTGGTGTAAGGCCATAATCCACGAGATCTTTCCACCAAGGCCCTTCACCAATACGTGTTGGAATGGCTTGGGTGAGGGTTTGGTAAAGTGGATGTTTATCTGCACCAGCCACTGAAATTTTAGAAAATAATGGGAAATCTACTTGATAATTGAGTGAGCAGAACTGCTGAATTTCCTCATCTGTACCCGGTTCTTGCGCTAAGAAGTTATTTGCAGGGAAGCCTAAAATTTCTAAACCTTCAGCTTTTTTCGCAGAATAGAGTTTTTCTAAGCTTTCATATTGTGGTGTTAAACCACATTTTGAAGCGACGTTGACTAACAATAAAACTTTGCCAGCATATTGATTTAATGTGGTTTCTTGTCCATCAATACGGTTGACTGAAATGTCATATACAGAAGCCATGTAAATTTCCTATTTACTTATAAATGTATCTTCACTGTTTTAGCGGTAAAACGTTTACGGGGCAAGCGCTGTATTGCTTACTTTGGCTGGTATTTGTCGTTTTCTTTGTATCAATTCAGCATAAGTAATTCAGAATTTCTGCATCAAGCATAAGCTCAGCATTCCGCAGTAGATGAGACGATTCAATTTAAAAGACCTATTAAGAGAGCAAACTATGAGCTTGCGACTTCCTTTTAATCTCTTAATTGTGTTGGGGTTTTACCTGTATAGCGTTTAAAAAATTCGATAAAACTGGAACTATGTTGATAACCGAGAGCAAAACTCAGAGCTTTAATGGATACGCCATGTTTAAGCTGCTGAATGGCATATAACAGTTTTGCACGATTTCGCCATTCACTTAGCCCCATGTGTAATTCATTTTGACTGAGGCGCAGTAATTGCCGTTCACTCAGCTGCGTGGTGGTTAGGCATTGTTGTAAGCTCAGTGGAAAATATTCAGGTGCACTCAGGTGTTGTAAGAGCGGTTGCAAAATAGGGTGATGGCTTTGTGGTAAATAGTGCTGATGTTTGGGTGCTATTTGGAGTTGATCGTAGATTACCCAAAGCAAATGGCGATATACCTTTAAGCTGGCATGATCTTTTGCCTTTAAAGTTTCTTCCACTAAGGCCCTAAAAAACGGGCTTACACTTAAGATTTCAGTATGGGCTGAAATATTGCGACCGAGTTCGGGTGCCAGTCGAATAGCAACATAATGAATGGGTTGTTCATCTATCGCATGTGAATTGTGTTCTGTATACGGGGGAATCCATAAACCATAGCTCGGTGGTGCAAGATGGAGTTGACCTTCGACTTCATATTCAAATAGTCCATTTAAGCAAAAATTAAAATCTCCCCATAAACAGCTATGCGAATAGACCTGATCGTTAGGGCTGTAGCAAGCCGTAAAAATTTCAATGGCTTGTTCAATACATTGGGGGGGATCTACTAAATTTGGCATGTCTGGCTTCAATCGATGTCGGGAGACCAATATCAATGTCTGAAATAAGATATTTAAATTAAAACAGACAGCGTACAGAATATAGACTTTATTAAAATAGAGATAGCATCATGCGAATAGGCAATCCAAGGTTTGCATTTATTTTGCCTTTGATCGCAGTGTTGATTTGGTCGCTCAACATTGTTGTTACTCGCTATGTGGTTGATTTTATTTCTCCCTTAAGTATTAGTTTTTATCGTTGGTTGTTGGCGTTTATTGTGTTAACACCCTTTATGATTTTGCCTGTTTGGCGCCATCGCATACAGCTTTTGCAACTTTGGCCAAAGCTGGCTTTATTGTCTGCATTTGGCATGGTGTTGTATCAGGGCTTGGCGTATAGCGCTGCGCACTATACAACGGCCACCAATATGGGCTTAATTAATGCATTTACACCTGTTTTTACCATTGTGATTGCCATTTTTATTTTAAAAGAATATCCGAGCCCTTTAACTGTATTGGGCTGTGGAATTTCCTTCATGGGGTTGGTGTTGGTGATCACTCAGGGAGAGTTTGCGCGCCTCATTGATTTTGGCCAATATTTTGGTGATTTATTAATGGTGTTGGCTGTCTTTTTATATGCTTTTTATGGGGTATTTCTTAAAAAGTGGCATATTTCACTTCCAGTAATGGTGAGTTTATACATCCAAATTCTTTTTGCATTGATTTATCATCTGCCCTTTGTGTATTGGCAAGGCTTAGATGCGCTAAATGCAAACAATACTGCTTCAGTTTTATACGCAGGTATTTTTCCTTCTATTTTTGCCACCTTACTTTGGATGATGGCGGTACAACGTTTAGGGCCAAACAGCACCAGTATTTTTATGAACTTCATGCCTGTCTTTACTGCGTTGATTGCGTATTTTTGGTTGGGGGAGCAATGGGGGATATATCATACAGTCGGTACTGCTCTGACCATTTTGGGGGTATTACTGGCGCAAAATAGTCGGCTGTGGCGTAGTTAAGTGGATTTTTATGTTTGCTCAAATGAACTAGTTGGTTAAAAAAAGAACAAATAAACTGACTTTTTTTTGATTGGATAATGCACTTATATGTGTAAAATTAAGTGTAAAAAATGATTAAATTGATGATTATTTCAATTAAAACACAATCAAAAATAGTGAGATAGTTTTACTAATGGTATGTTTTTTATTAACTAATGATACTTTTTATATTTTTTGTAATAGAAAAAACCTATTTGTTTGGCTGGTGTGTTTGCGACATAATGCCTGCATAGAAAGTCATCAAGCATTGAATTGATTGGTTTTCCCAGAGATTTACGAACCCTCTGGATGTGGTTTACACATCCTTTTTTATGCTCAGTCATCCCTATATGACTGAGCTTTTTTTATCTGAAATTTACTGAGTCCTTACAAGAGAACTCAATATTATGCGCGGATGATTTCACCTGTTTGCGCATCAATAATTTTACTTGGTTCACGACTTAAGCCTAAATCACCATTTAAATAATTGGGTGATTGCTGGAAATATGCTGTAGCTTCTTGTAATGAACGAGCAGGGCTTAAACCCGCAGGGTTAGCACTGGTTGAAACAATAAAACCATTAAATGCATTGCAAAGGGCAACACACAGTGGATGGGTCGTCACACGGACTGCTACCTTTGGATGGTCGCCTTTAATCCAGTGTGGAATGTGTTCACCCGCAGGGAGTAACCACGTGGTAGCACGCTCAGTAGGTGCGCGATTACTCCATGAATCAATTACTTGTGTGCGCATTTCAGGAGAGAGAGCCTCTAATAAATGCGCAACTTGATTGACATTTGATGCCAGTAAAATGACACCTTTTTCAATTGGACGTTGTTTTAAACGTAAAATTTCATGAAATGCTGCTTCATTAAAGGGGTCGCAACCTAGGCCCCACACAGCCTCTGTAGGATATGCCAGAACGAGTCCTTGTTTAAGACATGACGCTGCTTCGGCAACAGAGGTAGTAATCATCTGATAAACACCTTTTTAACATGCAAAAGGCTATTGTGAACCTTATTTGCCAGAACGACAACGTAGATAGCGTCCCGCTTGCTGTAAAGCGAAGCCTTGCAGTTCGAGTTCCATCAGTTGTGCTGTGAGCTGTGCGGTATCTTGTTTGAGTATGATTGCTAGTTGGTCAAGGTCTTGACCGACCCAATCTAGTTGATTGTAAATTGGGAGTAAATGCTCAGGAATAGACGGAGCTTGAGACTGTTGTTGTGCGACCAATTGATGATGTTGCCACTGCGTAGGAAGGGCTAAATCTTCAATCACTTGCTGTGGATGGTCTACTAAAATTGCACCTTCCCGAATCAGTTGATGGCAACCTTGGTGGAATTCACTATAAATATGGCCTGGAATAGCAAAAACCAACTTGCCTTGCTCCGCAGCTAATTTTGCCGTAATTAATGACCCACTTTGTTGGGCAGCTTCTGCCACAATTACGCCTAAACTGAGTGCACTGACAATACGGTTTCGCCGTGGAAAATGATGCTGTAGTGGAGGTGTTTGGGGTAAGAACTCTGTAATCACCGCACCACCGTGCTGAATAATGTCTTGTTTTAGGCTTTGGTGTGAAGTTGGGTAGGTTTGATCTAGGCCTGTGCCCATCACAGCGATAGTACGTTGATGTTGTAATCCACCGCGGTGTGCTGCTTCATCAATGCCTTGCGCTAAACCACTATTAATAAAGAAGCCTTGTTCACTTAAATAAAAGGCAAAATCATAGGCAACTTGTCGACCATGCGGGCTGGGTTTACGGCTGCCGACAATGGCAACTTGGGGTTGTAGGAGGGCTTGTGGATTACCCTGACCAAAAAGAACTGGCGGTTTATCGGTATAAGGTAAAAGTTGTTGTGGATAATGCAGGTCGTCTATGCAAACGACAAAATCGCTATGTTGTTGAATTTGGGTGAGGCAGTGTTGAAACTTTTGCTGGCCTTCTGTGAGCTGAAATTCTTTGAGCCGTTGGATATGATTTTTATGTAGGCCTAGGCGTTGCCACTCTGTTACTTCTGAAGCTTGGAAGGCGTGTTTGAGTGTGGGATAGTTCTCGTGAATTTTATAGAAACTGGACAATGAATGCTGAACTAAATACCACAAGGTAATAATGTCAATCTGCGCTTGTGATAGCGGATTCAGCATACGGTGTCCTAGTGTGAATTAATCATCCATTAAAGGTGGTTGGATGCTTGCACCCACTTTAATTGGCAGTTCGCTTTCTAATACATAAGCATAGCTGAGGTTGTCAAAAGTTTTGAACACCATGATTTGTCCGACACGTTGATCTGGCAGTTGAATGCGTTCACGTGTTTTCGGATCATTTACGATATCGCCTTTGTCTTCTACACTGAATACATAGCCAGCTTGTACCCCTTGTGAAGAACCACGATCGATAGTTACAACACTATGAATCGCCGCAGTACCAATTGAACCGAGCACACGAACAATTGAACCACCTGAGGTTACATTATTTGCATGTGTTGGATAGAAAACAGTTGGAAGCATTGGGTCATATTCTGGCAATACACGGTCGCCACGTCGAACTTCTCCTGTATAGGTATCGGTCAGTTCTAGTGTGGTAATGTCATTTTCACCACGAACAGCAATACCTGAAGCAACTTGGTTGATTTCTAGGCCAGCTGTGTATTTTTTACCTTGGTTGTCGGTTAAGACGTATGGTTGACCTTCACGGTATATCGCATAGCGTTGACCTACTTCTAAGCCATGCCCTCGGGCATAAACCGTTTGACCAGCAGCTGCAAGCACACGGTGATCGGCAGCACCGACAATATATGGAGTTTGTTCAAGTGATTCAGGGTTAATGATGCTACTGCGTTCTAACCATTGCTTAATATGTTCCAATGGAATGACAGGAATAGCATTACTTAAAGATTCAACCCGAACCTGAGGCTGTAGTTTTGTACCACCAGTATAACGACGAATAATGCCTTCACAGCCATCACCTTCATCTTTACCAATAATCGGTTTACCATTATAGGTACACATCAGTAGGCGGTCGCCTGGGAAAATCCAGTGTGGATTTTTAACATGCTTGTTGCTTGCCCAGATTTCAGGCCAACGTACTGGGTTTTTTAAGAATTTTTTTGAAATATCCCATAGCGTATCGCCTTTTTTCACCACATAAACATGTGGAGCGCTGGCTTTAAGAGAGGGTGGATTGACATTGCGAGCAGGTGCAGCCTCAACAGTACTGATTGCACCTAAACCTACACCCGCGCAGATTGCGAGAGCAAGCATTTGTTTTTTAAACCCCAAGGCACTAAAAAGTGGCATGCCTTTCAAAACCTTTTTCATTATCATAATTCCTAAAATTATGTATGTAGTTGCGTTATAATAACGATCTTACACACATTTTTTTGATGAAGCATTCCTTCATTTGGTTTTTTGATCAGTGGCATAATTGAGGACGCAGTATGGCCTTATTACCTATTTTAAGTTTCCCGGATCCCCGTCTTCGTACCATTGCAAAACCTGTAGAAGAGGTGACTGATACTATTCGTCAGCTCGCTGCAGATATGTTTGAAACCATGTATGAAGCGCCAGGCATCGGTTTAGCTGCGACACAAGTCGATCAGCATATTCAATTGATCGTCATGGATCTATCTGAACATAAAGATCAACCTATGGTGTTCATTAACCCCAAAATCACACCATTAACTGAAGAAACGCAGCCTTATGAAGAAGGCTGTCTGTCAGTGCCTCAAATATACGATAAAGTTGAGCGTCCGTCACGTGTAAAAATTGATGCAATTAACCTTGAAGGTCAAGCATTTGAAATAGAAGCTGATGGACTTCTCGCTGTTTGTATTCAGCATGAAATGGATCACTTAAATGGCAAGCTATTTGTCGACCATTTGTCGCCATTAAAGCGTCAACGGGCACGTGAAAAAGTGGAAAAGTTAATACGCCAACGCAATCGCGAAAAACAGCCCGTAAAGCGCTAATTGGCTTTTGCGGTTTAAGCGTGATGAACATAGCCCAATTTCGATTGGGTTTTGTTATACTCAGCAACGACAAATTTTAGGGTTTGCCATTGTTTTTGCGTAGTGGGTTGCTACTTTCCTTTGTAGCCGTTTTTTTACAGATTGCTGTATTCTTACAGCCTTTGCTTCCGCAGCAATATCAAATTGCGCCGGTCTGTGAAACCATCACGCGTGCACTTTTGTCTCATTCCACTCCTGAATCATCTCATTTAGCACATGGTGCACATCATGCAATGCATGAGCAGTCTGTGCAAAATGCAATGAGCCATGCACATGATCATGATGCTGGCCATCAGTGTCAGTACTGCACGGTCTATGGCAACTTGGTGTTACC
This sequence comes from Acinetobacter sp. WCHAc060006, assembly GCF_004209135.1. Taxonomy (NCBI): domain Bacteria; kingdom Pseudomonadati; phylum Pseudomonadota; class Gammaproteobacteria; order Moraxellales; family Moraxellaceae; genus Acinetobacter; species Acinetobacter sp. WCHAc060006. The sequence continues at coordinate 8,528 of NZ_SGSS01000044.1, forward strand.
GCCTGATCTAGACATTCAAGAAGTCTTAGATCGTGTTCAGGTACGTTTAGTTGCCTTTGTGCGCAGTTTTAGTCATGTCTGGTTTGCGCTACAGCGCCTATTTTTACTCCCTCAGGGGCGAGCCCCGCCACTTTTTGCATAAATCAACGTTTTGAAATTTAAGGGTCTTGACTGGCTCCAGACCTGTTGTATTTATGTTTTAAGTGAGATTTTAAAATGGCTCAGCCTCAATTTTATTTACAGCCTTTAGCCGCTGCGATTGCTGTTGCATGTTCAACTATGACTTGGGCAAATGTGACCGAAGATGCGATGCCACCACAAACGGCAGTGCAAAGTTTAGCGCCTATTGTAGTGACTGCTGCTGGTGGTAATGATGCCAATGGTTTGATCGTCCGTGCAGATCCTAAACAGCCGATTCAACCAATTCCAGCTTCAGATGGTGCAGACTATTTACAGAGTATTGTTGGATTTAGCGCAGTTAAAAATGGCGGTACCAATAGTGATGTCACGTTCCGTGGCATGTTTGGTTCACGGATTAAAATTTTAACTGATGGCACGGAAAACTTAGGCGCGTGCCCATATCGAATGGATGCGCCGACGTCTTATATTTCACCAGAAAGTTATGATCGTATTTCAGTGATTAAAGGCCCGCAAACTGTGCAGTATGCCAATACAGGTTCAGCTGCTACGGTTATTTTCGAGCGTCGCCCAGAGCAGCTTGATGCTGAAAAAAATTACCGCGGTCAAGCCAGTGTGCTGATGGGGTCTTTTGGGCGCTTAGATCATAATGTTGAAGCAGCAATTGGGGACGAAAAAAAATATGTGCGCTTAAATGCCAATCGTTCCGTGTCTGATAGCTATAAAGATGGCAATGGTGCGAAAGTCCCTTCAGATTGGGAGCGTTGGAATGCTGATTTGGCGTTGGGCTGGACGCCTGATGAGAATACTTGGGTGGAATTGACTGGAGGTAAGGCTGACGGTGAAGCGGTCTATGCAGGTCGCTCAATGGATGGATCTCAGTTTGCCCGCGAAAGTCTAGGCTTACGTGTAGAAAAGAAAAATGTCACAGATGTGATCAAAAAAATTGAAGCACAAGTGAACTATAGTTTTAATGACCACATCATGGACAACTTTAGTTTACGTACACCGCCTATGGAACATGATATGACGACCCATGTCATGGTGCCGAATCCATCTTCAATGCAAGTGACACGCCGTACTTTAAATGCACGTATGGCTGTTACGCATGAATGGGATAAGTTGCAGTTCATTTCTGGTTTTGATATGCAGCAAAATAAACATGCAGGCGGTATGGTCTCTAACAGCATGAATATGCCAGTAACTGAAGATATGAAATTTCAGTCTTATGGTGGATTTGGTGAGATCAGTTATCCACTGAGTGAAAACAATAAACTGGTATCAGGACTACGTTTAGATCAGGTAAAAGTCACAGACGAGCGTGCAGCTTCTGCCAACGCTGGACTGAATACAGAACTCTCTGACACCTTGCCAAGCGCATTTATCCGTTTTGAAAACAAACACCCAGATCATGATGATGGTAAAACCTATATTGGTTTAGGCTATGTTGAACGTATGCCTGATTATTGGGAGCTTTTTAGCCCGAAACATGGCAATGCAGGTACAGCAAATACCTTTAATGGCGTGAAGACTGAAAAGACTTTGCAATTGGATGCGGGCTATCAGCATGCGCATGGTGCATTCAGTTCTTGGGTTTCTGCTTATGCAGGCCTGATTAATGATTATATTTTAATGAGCTATCATGATCATTCATCTTCAATGCCAGGCATGAATCACGGTACAGCAAGTAAAACTGCGGGTGCTAAAAATGTCGATGCAACCATTGCAGGCGCAGAAGCAGGGATTGGCTACCAATTTACCGATGCGATTCAGGCAGATATCAGCGCGATGTATGCATGGGGTAAAAACACCACGGATGGAAAACCATTGCCACAGATTGCACCATTGGAAGCACGCGTGAATCTACGTTATGTACAAGAAAAATATACTCTTGGTGCATTATGGCGTGTAGTGAATAGTCAGAACCGTATTAGCCAAGATCAAGGTAATATTGTGGGCTACGACATGCATCAAAGTGCAGGCTTTGGCACATTGGCTTTAAATGGCACCTACCATGTGAAAGAGGGTGTCGATTTGTCTTTGGGTGTCGATAACGTGTTGGATAAAACCTATAAAGAGCACTTGAATAAATCGGGCAGTGCAGGCTTTGGTTTTGCTGAAGAAGAACAGTTTAACAATACAGGCCGGAATTATTGGGCGCGTGTTAGCATGAAATTTTAAGCTTTAATTCTTTCAAAAAAAGCCATTGTTTTCGAACAGTGGCTTTTTTTATGTTGCACGTTTTTAATACAATATGCTGAGGCTGAAAACTAAATAAATACAGATAGATCACTCATATTATTGGATCAATGCATGCTGACAGAAGAATTTAAACAAAAAACACTCGAAGATTTAGAAAAACAGAAATACAGCGCATTTGAAGCTGAAGAGTTGGATGAGACATTTAAAGCAGAAGTCAGGGCATGGTTAAAGACCGAAGGAATTTATCATTTTGATTTTTACCGTCATCGCCGTAATACAACCCGCTATTTTATCGCGTTTCAAGAAGCTGAAATTGCTGAAAAAAGATTCCGTATTTATAGCGAAAATCAAAATTTTGTCGGGAAATTTTTACCATTTGCCTGTGCTCTGATGATTCTGCTATTGACGGTTGTCTTTATGCAGTACGGCTTTAGCAGTCTGCCAGAACGGGGTGTAATTCGAAGCTTAATGAATGCCTCGGTGGTCATTTTGATTCCATTTTTTATCGGTATGCTTTTTGAGTATTTGGCTTCAGTGGGTGAGCCTAATTTGTCTTTTTGGCGTGCCAGTAAGGAGGCTGTAGTTGGTTGTTTGCTTATTTTGGTGGTCAGTATTTTAGTCTTGCGTGAAGGCGTAATTTGTTTGGTGATGCTGGGGCCATTGGCTTTTGCTGCGCTTTTTGCAGGCAGCGGGGTCATGCAGCTGATCTGTGTTTATTTTTGGCAGCCGACAAATAAAATCTATTCATTGTCTATCTTGCCCTTATTACTGTGTTTGTTTTTGCCAGATTTTTCTAAAGATTATTATGGGCAAACCCAGCGTGAAATGATTATTCATGCACCGCAAGAGCAAGTATTTAAAGCCATTAATCAGATCGGGCCCATTCAGGCCAATGAAGTGCCCAACAGTTTCATTTTCAAAATGGGTTTTCCAAAACCAATCTTTGGCATGACTGAACAGCGTGCAGAAGGTATGGTTCGAACCATTCAATGGGAGCGCGGGGTGAAGTTTGAGGAGCGCGTACAAGCGATGCATGCGCCGTATCTGCTGAGCTGGGATTATCACTTCACACCGCACTCATTTCCCAAAGGCTCTATGGATGATCATGTAGAAGTGGGCGGTCAATATTTTGATTTGCTTAAAACAGACTATCAGTTAGAAAAAATTGATGCGCAAACCACTAAACTGGTGCTGACCATCGATTATCGCGTATCTACGGAATTTAACTGGTACAGCAAATTGTGGGTCAATTATGTTTTGGGTGAATTCAGTGATGTGGTTATGAACATTCATAAAAACCGTTTGGAATAATTTGGAATAAAAGGTGAGGCGGTCGGCCTCACAGATCGATGTCTTTTAAGTGTGCATGCTGGCCAATTGTTTGGCTTTGCTTTGATATAAAGCCAAACCTAGTTTTTGTATATTCCGGCCTTTGCGCTGTAAAAAATGCTCCAATGCAGGAATATAACGCGCGCCACTATAAAGTGTCAGATTGCGCGCAATTAAATAATAAGCAAACCATGATGCGGATTGCGGTTTTAATCCCAAGCGCTGCATGCGTTTTTTACCAATAAAATATTGAGTCAGCTCAAGGTGCTGTCTATATGCTAACTTTTGCTGAAAAGGCCGTAAATAACGGTACTGACGTTCAAAAGGCTCGTTGGATAGACTTGAGCCGAGGGCATGGCTACTTTGATCTGATTTTGGATGTGCAAATTGCATCCAATATAAAAACCGCCATCCCTCAGGCTCACTCTCCACCAGCCACTGTTCTTCAACGCCCATTAACCAGCCGATATAACGCCAAAAGTGTAGGAAATTTTCAATCTCTTGCTGGCTTGGGAAAATTCCTAAAGCGCGAATACCAATTAAAACTACACTGCTAAAAGCCAAATTGGTCATGGCCAAATCAAATTGATTAATCGGCAATCCCCAGGTTTCACTATCCCATTCCTTTTTCTGTTTTAAATGAAAGCGTACAAGGCTATGAATAAAGCGCACGTAAAGGGTTGAAGTAAAGCCAGCATGAAAGCGCATTAAGCCTGTGGCTTCTGTAATGTCCATCCACCATTTAGTGGTTTCAGCCAAACGTGTGCCTGCTTGTTTATTTAAAGTGCCAGTGAACATGAGCGGTTGGTTAAAGCCAGGATATAAATAGCCCGCCATGAGGGATAAATCACGTAATACAAAGCCGTTATTAATCCCAAGACGATGGGTAAATTCCACAGCGTGGTTTAAGCGTTGCTCATCCACCCAAAGTGGCCTATTTTCAATATATTCAAAAAAACAGACCAGTTCAGGTTCAGGAGAGCTTAATGCGCTTAGCCCTTGATATAACGCTTGCTCAAAGCGCTTGCGGTTATGTTTTGGGTTTTGCATGACCCAAGCCACGACAGCATCCATTTGTGTATCGCCAGAAACTAATGCTTTATTGAGCATGAGATATTCGGCATAAGATGGTGCAAGTGGCTTTGTGGAAAAATGACTAAGCACCATACTCAAAAGATTGCTTTGTTGCATGTGTTGGAAGGAATGCAGGCGTTTGGGATTTGATCTGGTCATTGTTTATTGACCTGTGTTGTTGTTTAATCAAACTCTAATATGAATATTTATTCGCATTCAATTCGCATTTTAATTTTGCGTATCATGGGTGAAATAATGAGAAAAAAACCACAACAACAACGTGCCAAAATCATCGTCGATCACATTTTACTTGCTGCGCAGCAATGTATTGCAACACACGGAATACTGCAGCTGACAACACCTAAAATTGCAGAACGCTCAGGGGTGGCAGTTGGATCGATCTATCAGTATTTCGAAAATAAAGAGCAAATTGTAGAAGCCCTACTTTTACAAAAGTCAGAAAATCTAGGTTTAGCCTTCAAACAACTGGTGGTTGAAACAGAAGCACAAAGTATTTATGAAATCATCCCAATTTGTATTCAATTTGGTTTTGACACGTTAAAAGCCGATCAAGGCTTTTTAATTGAAGTCCTTAAACAGTGGCATCACTACAGTCAATCCGAGGCTTCAGCTGTGCTGGAAAAGCATTTCTTTGAAGTGGGGATGTACCTGTTTAATCGCTATTATTCACATTGGAATTTTGAAATTTTAAAAAATAAATCCTTTGTGATTATTAATAGTACGCTTTTTACTATTATGCGCTATGTGAGTAATAATAATTTTCTTATTACAGAACAACAGCTTAAGAAGGAATTAACCCTAATGATACTGGCATACTTAGACGTAGAAAGTAGTAATGCAAAATAATTTAAAATAAATAAACCATACATATCAATTGCTTATGTATTTACAAGTTTAAATACTAATCACTCAAATAAATAATTTTAAAAACATGC